>NZ_JBLXEM010000004.1:0-313409 GCF_048263065.1 Thioclava sp. | reverse complement strand
TCAACCGCGCGCATTCGGTCTTCGTAGCTGTACATGAACTATCTCCAAGATAGTCCAACTTTTCGTCCGCACCCCCGCGCGATCAGAATTGACAAAAGGTTAACAAACCTGAGGGGCGTCGAAGAAATACACGCATAGGTTGCGCCATGCCTAAGCCGAGCGCAAGGAAATATTGCCAAGCGACGCGCGGGTTTTTACACCAGTGTAAGAAGTTAAAGGAACATCCTGCACGTGATCGACACGGCGTCATTTGAAATCCGACTTGCGCAAAGCGAGTCCGATATCGCTGCCTCACAGCGGCTGCGCTACCGTGTGTTTGTGCAAGAGCTGGGCGGCGGGGGCGAAACCGTTGATCACGCTGCGCAAATCGAACAGGACGCGCTGGATCCGCTTTATGATCATCTACTGCTGATTGATCGCAATCTGCCCGAGGGAGAGCACGTCGTGGGGGCCTATCGCTTGTTGCGCTCCGATCAGGCTCAGGCGGCGGGGCGGTTTTACTGCGATGGCGAATACGACCTAGCCCCGCTTAAAAGATCGGGCCGTAAGCTCTTGGAATTAGGGCGCTCTTGCGTGCATCCAAATTATCGCGGCGGCGCGGCGATGCTGTTGTTGTGGAACGCGTTGGCCGATTACGTGCTTGCCCATGAGGTCGAGATCCTGTTCGGCGTAGCCTCGTTTCATGGCACCGATCCCGACGCCCTGGCCCAGCCGCTGTCGTGGTTGCACCACCACCACCTGGCCCCCGAAAACCTGCGTCCGCGCGCGCTGCCAGAGGCATTCCAGCCGATGGATATTGTGAGTGCACAAGACCTTGATCGTCGCGCCGCGATGGCAGCGATGCCCAACCTAATCAAGGCCTATTTGCGTCTTGGCGGCTTCGTCGGAGAGGGTGCCTACATCGACGCACCTTTCAACACCACCGACGTTCTTTTATTGATGGATACCAAGGCGATGAGCGACAAACATCGCGCGTTTTACACCCGTCGTTTCGAAGGCCGTGCATGAGCTGGGACGCGCAAGAACCGCCACCCATACGAATATCCGCGCTCGGCTGGCTACGCGCACTAATGCGCGGCGTTGCGCTGGCTGCGTTGTGTTATGGCGGCTTGGTTTTGCTGTTGCTCCTGCGCCTGATCGAGCGTCCGCTCCACGGCCTTAACCGCCCGTGGACGCCCCGTATTACGCGAACGGTGTGCCGCATGTCCTTTCCGATACTTGGTATGCGCTATCGCGTGCGCGGACGCCCAATGCATCATATCGGCGCTGTAGTGGCCAATCATGGCTCGTGGCTTGATATTTTCGCGCTGAATGCCTGCCAGAACATCTATTTCGTATCCAAGGCCGAGGTCGCGCGCTGGCCGATGATCGGTTGGCTCGCGCGCGCGACGGGGACGGTGTTCATCCGTCGGGATCGACGCGAGGCAAAGATCCAGCAGCAAGTCTTTGAGCAGCGTATCCGCGCGGGGCATCATTTGTTGTTTTTCCCGGAAGGAACCTCCACTGACGCGCGCCGTATTTTGCCTTTTAAACCAACGCTTTTCGAGGCGTTCTTCAGTCACGGATTGGATCGGATCATGCAGATCCAACCGGTCACGGTGATCTATCATCCACCCCAAGGCGAAGATGCGCGGTTTTACGGTTGGTGGGGTGAGATGAGCTTTGGCCCGCATCTTCTCAAGGTGCTTGCGCAGCGACGCCAAGGGGCGGTGGATATCGTGTTCCACGACCCGCTTGATGTGGCCGATTTCGCCTCGCGCAAAGAGTTGGCGTTGCGTGCCGAACAAGCGGTGCGCGAGGGGCTACCCTATGAGGACGCGCCCGAGCGGTAATGCGCCAGAACGTAGAGCCGGATCGCCGTGGCAAGCCCGGCATCGACACCGCGCTCTACATCAATTTCAGCGGCTAATTCATTGATACCTTTTTCTTTTTGGTCTGCGATGTCGCGAAAGGCTTGCCAGAACTCATCTTCCAAAGTCACTGAGGTCCGATGCCCGCCCAAGGTCAGAGAGCGTTTTTTCGGGCGGCTCATTCTTCGTCCTCACGCGCATGCCCGTCCAAATCCCGACGCGCTTTGTCCCTTCGACGATCATCGAGCGAGGTTTGCGCCTTAGTGCGGCCAAATTTCACAGCGTTTTCATCTCCTTGCGCGCGATTTTTCACGCGGGCTTGCTGTTTGCGGAATTGGTTGAGATTGGTGACTTTGCTCATGCGCGCGAGTTTGCCACAGCTTTGCAGGACAAAAAAGGGGTGGCCAATCGCGGCCACCCCTTTGCGTTTTTAAGCAGCGAGAAAAATCAGCCTTTTGGGCCGATCATCTGTTCGGGGCGCACCACTGCGTCGAACGTGGCCTCATCGACGAAGCCCAGCGCGATCGCCTCTTCCTTCAACGTGGTGCCATTTTTATGCGCGGTCTTGGCAACTTTGGTTGCGTTGTCATAGCCGATTGTGGGCGCAAGTGCCGTGACCAGCATCAGCGATTCTTTCATCAGCTTGTCGATACGCGGCAGGTTTGCCTCGATGCCCACCACCATGTTATCGGTGAAGGCCGACGCCGAGTCGCCCAAAAGCTGCATGCTTTGCAAGACGTTATAGCTCATCATGGGGTTATAGACGTTGAGCTCGAAATGACCCTGCGAGCCAGCAAAGCCCACCGCCGCGTCGTTACCCATGACATGGGCGCAGACCATCGTCAGCGCTTCGGCCTGCGTCGGGTTCACTTTGCCCGGCATGATCGAGCTGCCGGGTTCGTTTTCCGGCAAGATCAGCTCACCCAGTCCCGAGCGCGGGCCCGAGCCGAGCAGGCGGATATCATTGGCGATCTTGAACAGCGAGGCGGCGACGGTTTTTAGCGCACCCGAGAACATCACCATCGCATCATGCGCGGCGAGCGATTCAAACTTATTGGGGGCTGTGACAAAGGGCAGGCCGGTGATCTCGGCCATATTGGCCGCGACCGTTTCCGCCCAGCCTTTGCGCGTGTTTAGCCCGGTGCCAACGGCCGTGCCGCCCTGCGCCAACTCATAAATATCGCCCAAGCAGGCTTCGACCCGCTCAATGCCTTTTTTCACCTGATGCGCGTAGCCGGAGAATTCCTGGCCCAGAGTCAGGGGCGTGGCGTCTTGGGTATGGGTGCGCCCGATCTTGATGATATCTTTGAAGGCAACTGATTTTGCCTCAAGGGCTGCGTGCAGTTTGCGCAAGCCCGGCAGCAACACGTCGCGCGCCTGCATCGCGATCCCAACATGCATTGCGGTGGGGAAAGTGTCGTTGCTGGACTGCCCCATGTTGCAGTGATCGTTAGGGTGGACCGGATCCTTAGATCCCATCTTGCCGCCCAACATTTCGATCGCGCGGTTCGAGATCACCTCATTGGCGTTCATGTTCGACTGCGTGCCCGAGCCGGTTTGCCACACGACCAGCGGGAAGTTGTCGTCGAATTTTCCGTCAATCACCTCGGTCGCGGCAGCGATGATCGCGTCAGCTATTTTGGCATCCATCGCGCCTTGCGCCTTGTTAACCTGAGCGCAGGCTTTTTTGATCACACCCAGCGCGCGGATGATCGGCACGGGTTGGCGCTCCCATCCGATCGGAAAGTTGATGATCGAGCGCTGCGTTTGTGCGCCCCAATATTTGTCGGCGGGAACTTCAAGCGGGCCGAAGCTGTCGGTTTCGGTGCGTGTCGCGGTCATCAGGGCCTCCATGAACTGCGAAAAACTCTTGCGCGTTCTAGGCCGAGTGGGGGTGATTTGCAATCGGTATGCGGATGTATACTGCCCCTAAGGCAGGTTCGCGCTATTTGCGGAATTGATCGAGGCTGACGACTTCGGCATCGCCGCGCGGCGCGGCCTCTGCTTTTTCGCCCTCGTCGTCGTCTTCTAGTTCGTCTTCGTCATAGGCTTGCGTTTCGAAACGCAGGCCAAACTCAACCGAAGGGTCCACAAAGGTCGAGACCGCGTCAAAGGGCACATACAACGGCTCGGGGGCATTGCCGAAATTCAGCGTAATCGAAAACCCGTCATCGGTGACCTCAAGCCCCTCATACCAATGCTGGATCACGACCGTCATTTCTTCGGGATAGCGTTCGCGCAGCCAGTCGGCGAGTTCCGCGTCAGGGTGGCGGGTGTCAAACGTGATGAAAAAATGATGTTCGCCTGGCAAACCGTTCGCAGCAATATCCTCAAGCACGGTCTGGATCAGCCCGCGCATCGCATCATGCATCAGATTGCCGTAATCTATCGAACGCGTCATGCACGGTCCCTTCTTCAACTTACCCTCAGCATAAGGGATTCGTTGCCAGAGGGAAGGGGGGTGCAATCACACAGCGGCGGAAGCAAAAAGACAGCGCTGAGCCGGGGTTGCACACTGCGTCTTAAACCCGCCGTCACGCCAATGTTTCACCCGATAGGCACAGCGCGACCGTCTCGGGGGGAAGCAGACCGAGTTGTTCGAAAATGGAAATTGCATCAAAGCTGTTGTAGGCCTCGGCGACTTGATCGCCCTCAAACCGCATCGCGAGCTGGCCCGTCGCACTGACGGCTGCGCAATTTGCGACCCCGATCCCGTCAATCTTGAGTAGCGTCCAAACCCAATCATCGCTCTCGACGCTGCGCAGGATCGAGATGTTCATGTTTCGCAGATGGGCGCGAAACGCCGGGACAAATTCGAGAAATTCCTTCGGACCAAGATTAAGTCCGTCCATGATTCCTGCTGCTTGTGCGCGATGGGTAAAGAGCGGCTTGATCAGATCGAGGCGCCCGTCGCCCCAAACGGCATTTAGCCACATTTCAATATTTTGCAGACGTGACATCGCAATCCTCTCAGGCTCGTGATCACCGCCATATTGTGCATGAACAGTTTACGATGGGGTTAACGCCGCTCGGATCACGCGATTGATCGGGTGCTGAAAGGGGAAAAGGTGCAGGATTCTGTTGCAAGGCTCCTGCGGGCCCCGCCTTACGCTGCTAGGCGCAAGGAGTTAGGTTTCGATCTCTCGAACTGCTTACGCAGCAAGAGCGACCGGAGCACGGTTGTCATTGGCAACTGTACAAATCGCACCGATAACGGTGGTAGCTCACCGAGACAAAGCATAACCCCTTTAGACGTTCGTCGATCCTATTTCGGCCCCATTCTCCCCCAATGAGGGTGGTTTGGTGGAGCCGCCGGGTACCGCCCCCGGGTCCGATCCGCTTATTACGAGCGCGTTTATGTCCATAGTCCCCCCGAAAGGGAACACATAACATATAGGCTGGGCGGGGCGCGTGATCAAGGGCGCGCGAGCGTGACACGCTTAGCTGCCCTCGGCGGGGGTCCCCAAGACGGTCATTGCCACACCGAGCAGTGCGAGCGCCCAGAAGGCCTTGCTTTTCAACCCCCTGCTTTGCAGCGCCGCCAACACGGCCTGCAATGTGTAATAGCCTGCAAAGGCGCGTGAGGCGTAAGAAATGATGACAAAGATATTCGTGCTCCATGTCAGGGCGATACCCGCCGCGATTAGCACGGGATAAGCGTGTCTGGGTTCCAGCCGTCCGCGTGTGAACTCGGAGATCAGCCCGCCTGCGCCTCCGGTATCGGCGACAGCGGCGGAAAACTGCGCCGCCAAGGCCGCTGCAACCAACATCGCGGGTAAGATCGGGGCGACCAAGCGCATCATCTCGATGATCGAGGTTTCGGTCAGGTTGTGGGCGTCGGGCACAAAGATGTAGGCCAACAGCACGATATAGACCATGTAGATAGCCGTGGAGAGCATCTGCGCCCATCGCATTGCGTCTATGCGCGTTGGGGCATCATAGCTTTTGCCCAGATAGCGCGCGGTTTCGAACCCTTGCACCGTGACGATCAGGCCAAAGATCAAACGCAGCGAGTCCCACGGCCCCAACTGACCGGGATCGAAAATCAGATTGCCCTGCGCTGCTGTCTTGCCAAAATACACGGCCAAACCCAGCAACAGCCCCCCGATAATTGCCAGTTTCAGCGCAACAGTGGCGTATTCCATCCGCTCAAGCGTGTGAAATCCGCCACCAAACCCCGCTACGGCAACCACGCCCAACGCGGCTGTCGTTACGACATTTGCCATGAAATGGCTGTTCCACGGTGTCAGCGACACAGCAAAAGCGCCAAACAGGTTGAGGTAATATGCGACCGAGATCACATAGGCGAAGGACAGCGAAAGCTGGGCGAGCTGCTCGATGCGCGAAATCAAAGCCGTATCGGGGCGCTCTTCGGCGGCGATATTGTTGCGCACGGCCGCCCCAAACAGCCAGCCCAGAATGCATAGCACAGCCATCGCAAAGGGTGCCCATGCCCCAAAACGAACCTCAAGGATCGGTCCGAGTACCAGAAACCCCGAGCCGATGATTGAGGCCAGCGGCGTCACCATCGCGCGCCAACGCGGCCGTGCGCGCAGCGCGGGCAGAAACATTCCCCCCAGAACAAGCAGGGCGACCAGCAGGATCGAAATGTTGAGAATCATATGGCCTCTCGCCTTACGACGACGATGGGGCGACACGCACGCCGCCGAAAAATCAAAGGATGCACCGCACGTTTGGTTCCTGATATGACGGGCGAGCGCAAGCTACGTCGCGCTTTTCGGAGCCACAAGAGGCGAAAAGTGAACCTTTCGCGCGCTTATGCGTATAAATTGAGCGGCTATAAATGCGAGGGATTGATGAGCGCGGATGTAACACTGCTTTGGCTCCGGCGGGATTTCCGCTTTTACGATCATCCTGCGATGGTTGTGGCGGCTGCAAACGGGTCGGCGGTGATCCCGGTCTTCATTTACGACGATCATGTTGAGACGTTGGGAGCTGCGCCAAAATGGCGTCTGGGTGAGGCCGTGGGCCATTTTGCCGACGCACTCGCGGAAAAAGGATCTCGCCTGATTTTGCGCAAAGGCGACCCGCTTGAAGTGTTGCGCGATTTGATCGCTCAAACCGGAGCGCGCGCGGTGCATTGGTCTCGCACTTATGATCCGGCCTCAATAGCGCGCGACAAGCGCGTAAAGGCGGCGTTGAAAGAGGACGGGATCACGGCCCAAAGCCACGCTGGTCATCTGCTGTTTGAGCCGTGGAGCGTGCAGACAGGCAAGGGAGAACCCTACAAAGTTTATTCTCCCTTTTGGCGCGCGGTGAAAGGCCGAGATATTGCCGTGCCACTAAAAACGGTGTCTGAACTTCGCGCTCCAAGTGTTTGGCCCAACAGTGAAAACCTGTCTAGTTGGCGAATGGGCGAGGCAATGAAGCGCGGCGCGGCAGTGGTGGCGAAATACGCCCATATCGGCGAGGATCGCGCGCAGGGTCGGCTGGCGGCTTTCCTGCGCGATCATATCGATCATTATAAAGAGCTGCGTGATTTCCCGTCTGCGGGCGCGACCTCGGGTCTGTCTGAAAACCTGACCTATGGCGAGATCTCCCCGCGCGCGATCTGGCATGCGGGCTGGCGTCACGTGCAAGAGGGCGCGGCGGGGGCCGAGCATTTCCTCAAGGAGCTGGTCTGGCGGGAATTTGCGTGCCATCTGCTCTATCATTTCCCCGATCTTGCCGATGCGAACTGGCGCAATGAATGGAACGGATTTCCATGGCGGCCCGACAATAAAGATGCCGAGGCGTGGCGGCGCGGCATGACGGGCGAACCGTTCGTAGATGCCGCGATGCGCGAGATGTATGTCACGGGAACGATGCACAATCGCGCGCGCATGATTGTGGCGTCATACCTGACCAAACATCTTATGACGGATTGGCGCGTCGGGCGGCGCTGGTTCGAAGACTGCCTGATCGACTGGGACCCGGCCAGCAATGCGATGAGCTGGCAATGGGTGGCAGGATCTGGGCCCGATGCCGCACCGTATTTCCGTGTCTTTAATCCTCGAACACAGCTTGAAAAATTCGATAAATCAAATGAATATCGTGAGAAGTTTATCTTTGAGGGGCAAGCGAACCCACCGCAATCGGCGCGCGATTTTTTTGACGCCATCCCACGCAGTTGGGGGCTGACGCCAGATCAAACCTATCCCTCACCAATCGCCGATCTCAAAGGCGGGCGAGAGCGTGCGCTGGCGGCCTACCAACGCCATCGCGACCCATCTTGAGCGACGGTTTCGGATCACCTCAGAGAAAAATCCATATCATTGTGTAATCGTTCGCAATTTTGCCGTAATTCTTCTTTAACTCTATAGGTCTATCGTATGCCCCAGCACCATTTTCGCTGGGTTAGGAGTATGTTATGCAACGCTTGGCCGTTCGAAATACAAAGATGCAGATACCGACCATGGCAAAATTTTTTGCCGCGATTTCGCTTGCGGGGACGGGCTTTTTTACTGCTAACGAAATTGTTCCTGCATTGCCCCAAGGAGTTGAAGGATCAGGTATTTTACCGCTGGTCGCGTCGTCCTTCGGGCTATTGCTGGGCTGGCGGGTCGTGGGTTTGGAGCCTGGGCGGCGCTGGATGAGCGCGCTTAGCGATGGTCTTCGCGGTGCGCTTTACATGATGGCGTGGAGCTATGCATTTCTTGGCGCGGCGCAGATGCTGAAACTGGCGGTGCGGATGCGCTATGATGATGCTGTTGAGGCGTTGGTCGACATCATCGGTCAGGGCGCAGCGATTGCGCAGGCATCGTTTGGCGTCAATGTTTTGCTTGTTTTGATCGGTGGTGCGGCCCTTTCCGGGGTGTCGTCAGAGTGGGCCTACCGCAAATACGGCCGCTAAAATCTTGACATTAGGGGGCATGCGCGCAGGGTGTCTCTCGAAATCAGGTCTTTGGGCAGTCCCTTGAGCATCCGCCATTTTTTCTACGGAACACTCTGTCATCCGCCGCTTTTGCGCGCGGTGATCGGGCGCGTTCCCGACATGTATCCAGCGGCGTTGGAGGGCTATCGCGCGCGTGAGTCGTGCCGTGATGGCGTGCCGCTTGGCTTTCCCGTGCTTGAGGCGCAGGCGGGGGCGACCGCGACGGGCCTTATCTGCACATTGACCACGCATGAGGCCGAGCGCATCGCGTGGTATGAGGCGGGTTACGCGCCTTACGATCTGACCGTGTCGCAAGGTGGCGCAGACGTGATGGCGCGGGTTTGGCTGCCCGGCGCGGGCCATTGGGATCTGGGCGCAGACTGGACGCTCGCGCACTGGCGCACGCAATGGGGCGCACTCAAAACCGAGGCGGCGGCGCAATTTATCCACGAGGCAGAGCAGATCGGGCCGGAGGCGGCCAACAGGCGCTATCATTCGATTTTAGTCAGTGCGGCGTCGAAACTGGCCGCGCAGGTGCAACCGATGCCGCAAACGTTACGGCGACAGGCGCAAGAGAGTGACATTAAGGTCGAATCACAATCTATTGGCTATAATGGATTTTTTCTTGTCGAAGACTACCGGCTGCGCCACCGACTGTTTGCCGGCGGTTACTCAGAGACGTTAGATCGCGCAGCCTTTATCTCAGGCGATGCGGCGGTTGTTCTGCCCTATGATGCGCGCCGCGACCGCGTTTTGTTGATTGAGCAGTTTCGCACTGGACCTTTCGCACGCGGAGAGGCGAACCCTTGGATGATCGAGGCCATTGCCGGGCGGATTGACCCCGGCGAAAGCCCCGAGCAAACCGCACATCGCGAAGCATTGGAAGAGGCCGGCATCACCCTTGATTGCCTAATCGAAGCGCCGCGTTTCTACCCGACGCCGGGGGCGAAAACTGAGTTCATTCATTGCTATATCGGCCTGACCGATCTGCCCGATGATGCAGGGCGACCGGGCGGGATGGAAGACGAGGGCGAGGATATCCGCCCCCATCTGGTGCCGTTTGATACCCTCATGGAGATGGTGCAAAGCGGCGAGGCAGGTAATGCGCCCCTTGTTGTGTTGGCGCTGTGGCTGGATCGGATGCGTGAGAGTTTGCGCGCCAAGGCTTGAGGTGGCGCGCGCGGCAGCCTAAGTCTGGGGACGATGCCCTGATGGGGCGCGCGACACTGGAGGATTTCATGCGCATTTGCGGCGATCTGGCAGCAGCGGTGGGCTACACCCCACTTATCAAGCTGAGAAAAGCGTCCGAAATGACGGGCTGCACGATTCTGGGCAAGGCAGAGTTCCTCAATCCCGGCCAGTCGGTCAAGGATCGCGCGGCGCTGTTCATCATCCGCGATGCGATCCAGCGCGGCGCATTGCAACCGGGCGGCACAATTGTCGAGGGCACGGCGGGCAATACCGGGATTGGCTTGGCGCTGGTGGGGGCCTCAATGGGGTTTCGCTCGGTCATCGTGATCCCCGAGACGCAAAGTCAGGAAAAGAAAGACATGCTGCGTCTTGCCGGGGCACAACTGGTCGAAGTGCCTGCCGCGCCTTATAAAAATCCGAATAATTTCGTGCGCTACTCTGAACGGCTTGCGGTCGAGCTGGCGCAAACCGACCCCAATGGCGCGGTCTGGGCCAACCAGTTCGACAACGTGGCCAACCGCCAAGCCCATATCGAAACCACCGGCCCCGAGATTTGGGAACAGACCGGCGGGCATGTGCATGGGTTTATCTGCTCGGTGGGGTCTGGGGGCACACTGGCAGGGATCGGGATGGCTCTGCAACCCAAGGGTGTGAAGGTCGCTCTGGCTGATCCCGATGGCGCAGCGCTGCACAGTTTTTACACCACGGGCGAGTTGAAATCCGAAGGCTCCTCGATTGCCGAGGGGATCGGGCAGGGGCGCATCACCGCCAATCTTGAGGGTTTCACCCCGGATATGAGTTACAACATACCCGATTCTGAAGCGCTGCCGATTGTCTTCGATCTGCTGAGTGAAGAAGGCCTGTGTCTTGGTGGCTCGTCGGGCATCAACGTGGCGGGCGCAATCCGCATGGCGCGCGAGATGGGGCCGGGCCATACTATCGTGACGATCCTGTGCGATTACGGCACGCGCTACCAGTCCAAGCTGTTCAACCCCGTCTTCCTGCACGAAAAAGGTCTGCCGGTTCCTGAATGGCTTGATGGCCCCGGGCGCGTTGTCCCCGAGGTATTCGCGCAATGATCTGGCGCTTTTTGCGGCTTTCTGCCTTGCTGCTACTGCTGGCGGTTCCGGCGCTGGCGCAAGATACGCAAAGTCCCGGTTACAAGGCGTTCGACACCGAGGCGACGCAGGTCGAATCGGCGGTGGCCGAAGGCAAGGTGCTGGATAGCAAACTGTCCGAGATGCGCGCTGAGATGGTCAAGTGGCGCTCGACCTTTACCAATGCGCAGGACGTGAACGCCGATCAGATCGCCACCGTAAAGAGCCAGATCGCAGCACTTGGCCCAACGCCTGCCGAAGGCGCAAGCGAAGATCCCGCGATCGCCAAGCGTCGCGATGAACTGAACGCATCGTTGACCAAATTGCAGGCGCCGGTCCTGTCGGCCACCGAAGCCGCCAGCCGCGCAGACAGCATCATTCGCAGTATCGACAAGCTGACGCGGGAGCGACAGGCTGACAAGCTGCTGCGACTGTCGCCCTCAGTGCTCAATCCTGCCAACTGGCCCGCAGCAGTAACGTTGTTTCGATGGATGAGCTCGTGGATCTACGACGAAACGCGATGGCGCTTTACCCAGCCGGTGAACTTCGATTCATTGCGCGACAACGCACCGCTGATCGCGGTCTTGGTGGTGCTGTCGATCGTCTTGCTGCTGAAAGGCGGGCGGTGGATGGCGCGGCTGACCGAGTGGTTGCTGAACAAGACGGCGATGCGCGGTCATTCGTTGATTTCAGGGCTCGTGTCGCTGGGCATGGTGGTGTTGCCGGTGCTGGGGGCCACAATGTTGGTCACGGCGGTCGACAGCACGTCGTTGTTCGGCCCGATCCTGACACAGCTTTACCATCTGCTGCCGATCATTTTGGCGATCGTGATGATGGCGTGGTGGCTGGGCGGACGGGTATTCCCGTCGCGCGATGGAGTCGAAAGCGCGCTATCGTTCAACGATGAGGGGCGTGCCGAAGGGCGATTTCAGGCGCTGATGCTGGGCATTGCGCTAGGGCTTCATGTGCTGGTGATTCGCTGGATTGCGCCGCGCGCCGAGAATTATCTGGGTGGCGCGGGTGATATCGGTTCGGACAAAGCGCAGGTTGTGGCCGAACGCGCCGATGCCGCTATGTCGATGCTATATGTCCCGCTGGAGATATTCGCCGCGCTTGTAATGTTCCGCTTGGCGCAACTCGTGCGTCGGCAGGTGCGTGCACGCAAGATTCAAAGTGACGACGACGCGTTCGCGCGCAAGCTGCTGCAGGGTCTGGCCAATGTGATGCTGGTGGTCGCGGTGGTTGCGCCGCTGCTAGGCGTGATCGGCTATGTCAGCGCAGCCGAGGCGCTGATCTGGCCAATGACGCTGACATTGGGGGTATTGGCGACGCTCGCAGTGGCACAAGCCTTCGTGGGCGATCTGTATGTAATCGTTTCGCGCTCGGAAGAGGCGCGCCGAGATTCCCTAGTGCCGGTGCTGGTGGGATTCGGGCTGATACTGGCCTCGGTGCCGGTGCTGGCGCTGGTCTGGGGCGCGCGGGTCAGCGACCTGGTCGAGCTCTGGACCTCGTTTCGTGCCGGCGTGTCGGTCGGTGGTGTGCGGATCTCTCCCACCGTTTTTCTGATGTTCGCGACAGTGTTCGTCGCTGGCTATGCGATGACGCGCGCGCTGCAAGGCGCGCTGCGCGCCTCGCTTTTGCCAAAAACCAAGATCGACAAGGGCGGTCAAAGCGCGATCATCTCGGGCGTTGGGTATATCGGGATTTTTCTGGCCGCAGTCATTGCGATTTCCTCGGCCGGGATTGACCTTAGCTCTCTGGCCATCGTCGCAGGTGCGCTTTCGGTCGGTGTTGGTTTTGGTCTGCAAACCATCGTGCAGAACTTCGTTTCCGGCATCATTTTGTTGATTGAGCGCCCGATCTCGGAGGGTGACTGGATCGAGGTTGGCACCCAGCAAGGTATCGTCAAGGCGATCACCGTGCGCTCAACGCGGATCGAGACCTTTGATCGCTCCGAGGTTATCGTGCCCAATGCAGATCTGATCTCGGGGCAGGTGACGAACTGGACACGCGCCAATGTCACGGGTCGGTTGATCGTGCCAGTGGGCGTGGCCTATGGCACCGATACGCGCAAGGTTGAGAAAATCTTGATTGAGGTCGCCGAAAATCAGCCGCTGATCATGATGAACCCCGAACCTTACGTGCTGTTTGTCGCGTTTGGCGCCTCGAGCTTGGACTTTGAAGTGCGCGCAATCCTGTCGGATGTGAATTTCAAGCTGCGCGTGATGAGCGAAATGAACCACGAGATCAACGCCCGCTTTGCCGAGGCCGGGATCGAAGTGCCGTTTCCCCAAAGCGATCTGTGGCTGCGCAACCCCGAAGTTCTGCGCGACGTCGGGCGCGGGGAACCGAGCGCACAGACGCCCGACAAGCCTGATGCGCAATCAGAGCCCGCCGCGCCGGCCGAAGCCATCACGCGCACTGATCTGGGCCGTCCAGCACCGGGCGAAGGCATTGAAGATATCGACGTGGATGGAGATGGTGATGGAGGAGCTCGCTAATGCCCCAACGGCAAAGCTACCGCATCCACCCCTACGCGCGCGATCTTGAGACGCGCGTGACGGGGCACACATCCGAGGGCGGCATTTACTGCGCGGACTCGATCTTTTACCCTACCGGAGGCGGGCAGCCCGGCGATAGCGGACGGCTGATCTGGGATGGCGGCGCGCTGGAAATCGCCACTGCGGTCAAAGGCGAACCCGATGCCCCCGGCGCGGTCGTTCTGGTGCCAGCCGAGCCCGCGCCGCTGCCTCCCGTTGGCACGCGCGTGCATCACGAACTCGACTGGGAGCGCCGCCACCGCCACATGCGCGTGCACACCGCGCTGCATTTGTTATCGGTTGCGATCCCCTATCCCGTGACGGGTGGGCAGATCGGCGTTGAACGGGGTCGGCTTGATTTCGACATGGCCGAAAAGCCCGACAATATCGAGGCGCTTGATGCGTTGTTGAATGGCTGGATCGAACAGGATTTACCCGTCAGCGAAAGCTGGATCACCGATGCGCAACTCGCCGCGCAGCCCGAATTGGTGAAAACCATGTCTGTCGCGCCACCCGTGGGACAAGGCTGGGTGCGCCTGATCGCGATCGGGTCCGAGAGCGCGCGGATTGATCTGCAACCTTGCGGCGGCACGCATGTCGCGACTTTGCGCGAAATAGGTGGCGTCAAGATCGGCAAAATCGAGAAAAAGGGCCGCCAGAACCGCCGGGTTTACCTGCATCTGACCTGACGCGCGCCGAAACATCGGGCAGGGCGGGCGCCCGCTTCCTCTTGATCGAAATATCCCGGGGGTGAATGGCGAAAGCCAGAGGGGGCAGCGCCCCCCTTTCTTGCGTTATTTCTCGGGCAACAACCCGCGCGGGCTAAAGCGCAGCACACCCAGCAAGATGATCCCCATCACCAGCATCCGCATATGGGCGGCAAAGTCGATCATATGCTCTTTGAACGGACCTGCGGGGAAGGGGCTGGCCAGTAGTGCCATCATGTCAGGCCCCCAATCGCCCGCCTTCACCCAGACATACCAGATCAACACACCGCCCAAGATCGACCCCCAGTTAGAGCCTGAACCGCCCACGATTACCATGACGAGAACGATAAACGTATAGCGCAGCGGGTTGTAGCTTGACGGGGTCATCTGACCATCGAGCGAGATCATCATCGCGCCCGCCAACCCGATCACTGCCGAGCCAAGCACGAAGATCTGCAAATGCCGACGGGTCACGTTTTTGCCCATCGCCGCGGCAGACACCTCATTGTCACGGATTGCGCGCATCATCCGCCCCCAAGGCGAACGCAGCGACATTTCGCTCAGCCAGATCAGCGCGAAAATTACGATCACGAATAGCAACAGGAAGGCCAGCTTCACGGTAATCGTCGAGCCAAGCGTCGGGTCGATCCCCCAAGCCTGCATCTTGGTGACAAAGGCATGGCTGTTTTGCAGATCAATCTCATAGGGCACGGGCCAAGGGCGCGGAATGCCGTTGACGTTAAGGACGCCACGATCCAGCCATTGCTCGTTCTTCAGCACAGCGACCACGATTTCCGCAATGCCCAGCGTCGCGATGGCCAGATAATCCGAGCGCAGCCCCAAAGCGATCTTGCCCACCAGCCACGCCGCACCCGCGGCCAGCAGCGCACCGACCGGCCAGCTTACGAGCGTCGGCAGGCCCAAGCCACCCAGATTGCCCGCCGCTGAAGGGTTGATCGCCTCAATCGCGTCAACCGACGGGTCAAAGACCCAACGAAAGGTGAAAAAGCCCGCGATCAGCACGCCCGTCACCGCTAGCCCGCGGATCTTGCCGCGCAAGTTGCGATAGAGCCAAACCGCGCCAAGCACCGCGATTGCGGCCACCGCGAAGGCTGCGAGAATACCAAAACCGCCCGCCTTGAACGCGCCGGGCGTGGGGGGCATCGAAATCAGCACCGGCGCCAGCCCGCCAAGCGCCACGAATCCCATGGCGCCTGCGTTAAACAGCCCCGCATAGCCCCATTGCATGTTCACGCCGAGCGCCATGATCGCGCTTAGCAACCCCATGTTGAGAATGCCCAACGCTGAGTTCCAGCCCGAGGTCATCCCCTCGAGCACGATCAGCCCCGCCATCAGGGCAAAGAACAAGGGAGCGCGCAAACGGCCACCCGCTGCTGCATCGGCTTGACGTGCGGTGCTCATACGATTTTCCCCTTGAAGAGGCCGGTCGGCTTAAAGATCAGGACGAGGATCAAAATGGTAAAGCTGACTGCGTATTTGTAATCGGTGGAGAGAAGCTGCACGAGCCCGTCCGGCTCCCAATTCGGGATCAGATAGGTGACGACCTTTTTCCACGCATAGGTGAGGCCGACTTCGGAAAATGAAATCACGAAACCGCCCGCGATGGCCCCCACGGGGCTGCCGATACCGCCCACGATGGCCGAGGCGAAAATCGGCAGCAATAGTTGGAAATAGGTGAAGGCTTTGAAGGATTTGTCCAGCCCGTAAAGCGTGCCCGCAATGGTCGCGAGCGCACCGGTGATGATCCAAGTGACAGCCACAACACGGTTCGGGTCGATGCCCGACAACAGCGCCAGATCCTCGTTGTCGGAAAACGCGCGCATGGATTTGCCTGTGCGTGTGCGCCCCAAAAACCAAAACAGCGCCCAGACCACTAACATAGCTGTAACCAAGGTAATAACTTGGGTAGAGCGCAGCGTAAGTGGTTCGGACATGCCCGTCATCTCGCGCCATTGCCGCGCGTTAATCACAAACCGCGCGCCGTCGGCGAAGTTGATCTGATCTACGCCAATCAGGAACCGCGTCAGCGCGTTCATGATGAACATCACCCCGACCGAGACCATGACCATCACCACCGGCGCGGCCTTCACCTTGCGGTAATACTGATACACCACCTTATCCGTGCCCAACATCAGCGCCGATGTAACGATGATGCCAAAGGGCAGGGCCAGCAGCGCCGTGGGCAGCGGGCCAAAGCTGATGCCCATCGCCTGAAAGCCCCAGGTGATCAGGATCGTGACCCCGGTGCCAAACGCCATCGTGTCGCCATGGGCAAAATTGGAGAACCGCAGGATCGAATACACCAGCGTGACCCCAAGCGCCCCCAGCGCTAGCTGCGCGCCGTAAGCTGTGGCAGGGATGATGACGTAATTGGTGATCGCGACCAGCGCGTTAAGGAAATCCATCACTCAGCCCCCCAAGAATGTGCGCCGAACTTCTGGGTCGGCCATCAGGGCCTTGCCAGTGTCGGTATATTTGTTTTCGCCTTGCACGAGGACATATCCTTTGTCTGCAATCTCAAGGGCTTGTCGGGCGTTTTGTTCGACCATCAAGATCGAGATGCCGCTGCGCGCGACCTCAATGATGCGGTCAAACAGCTCGTCCATCACGATGGGCGAGACTCCGGCTGTGGGCTCATCCAGCATTAATAGTTTCGGCTGCGTCATCAGCGCGCGTCCGACGGCGACCTGCTGGCGTTGCCCACCCGATAGCTCGCCCGCGTTCTGGCGGCGCTTGTCTTTCAGGATCGGGAACAGGGTAAACACCTGCTCCATCGTGACCTTGAAATCATCGTCGCGGATGAACGCGCCCATTTCGAGGTTTTCCTCGACGCTCATGGTTGGAAAGACGTTGTTGACTTGGGGCACAAACCCCATGCCCTTTTTCACGCGGTCTTGCGGGGACAGCGCGGTGATATCGACCCCGTCCAGCGTGACCCGGCCCTCACGCAGGTTGAGCATGCCAAACACGGCCTTCATCGCGGTCGATTTGCCCGCGCCATTGGGGCCTACGATCACCGCGATTTCACCCTTTTCGACGGTCAGGGTGCAGCTGTGCAAAATGTCGGCCTTGCCATAGCCGCCAGTCATATCGCGCGCTTCAAGATAGCTCATGACTCGCCCCCTTTGCCCGCTTCATCGCCAAGTCCGGGCTGGGCACCGTGATCTTCGCGTTGCGCGTGTTCTTTGACTTCCTCGGCCTTGACCTTGTTCTTAAGGCCGGTGCCAAGATAAGCCTCAATCACTGCCTCGTTTTCCATGATGTGATCGGCAGAGCCCTGCGCCAGAACGCGCCCTTCGGCCATCACGATCACCGGATCACACAGCCGCCCGATGAAATCCATATCATGTTCAATGACGCAAAACGTATAGCCGCGTTCCTTGTTCAGGCGCACAATTGCATCGCCAATCGTGTTAAGCAGGGTGCGGTTCACGCCTGCGCCGACCTCGTCGAGAAACACGATTTTTGCCTCGACCATCATTGTGCGGCCCAGTTCCAGCAGCTTTTTCTGCCCGCCAGAAAGGTTACCCGCCTTTTCATCGCGCAAATGGGAAATCGTCAGAAATTCAAGAACTTCGTCGGATTTCTTCATCAACGTGGCTTCGTTTTCACGAATTTTCTTGCGCGCAAACCAAGTGTTCCACAGCGTCTCACCGGGTTGACCGGCGGGCACCATCATCAGGTTCTCGCGCACAGTCAGCGAGGGAAATTCATGCGCGATCTGAAAGGTGCGCAGCAGCCCCTTGTGAAATAGCTCATGCGGTTTGAGGCCAGTGATATCCTCGCCATCCATCGTGACACGGCCAGCGGTGGGTTCATGAACCCCGGCTATCACGTTGAAAAGGGTGGATTTTCCGGCACCGTTCGGGCCGATCAAGCCGGTAATCGAGCCGGTCTCGATACTCAGGCTAGCGTCGTCGACGGCACGAAAGCCGCCAAAGGATTTGACGAGATTTTCAACCCGGATCATAGGGTCCCCTGAAGCCATGCGACCACCTTAAGATTGTGCCGCAAGATATTGTTATAATTGAAAACAGCCCGGATCGCTCCGGGCTGTTTTAGTGTGAGTGGCCGATCAGCGGTATTTCACCGTTTCGATTTTGCCATCCTTGATCACGACTTCGCGGAAGGTCCCCGCAGCTTCGCCATTGCCGATCATGTTGACGGCCGTAGCGCCTTCATAATCAATCGGCTTGCCTTCCTTAATGAGATCCAGCGCCTTGCCCAGCTCGCCGGGATAAATCTTTTCGCCCGGGCCGTTGGCGATCTCCATGATCTTGTCTTTGTAGACCTTGGGATCGGTGGAATCTGCCGCCTGCATCGCCAGCAGCATCAGCGCAGCGCCATCGTAGGAACCGCCCGAATAGGCCGAGGAGCCATCAAAGCCAGCCGCTTCTGCCATGCCAAGATAGGTCTGCATACCCTGACCTTCGGAATCCGGGAGCTGCCCGAAGGAGCCGTTGATTTCGGGTCCGAAGTTGTCTTCAAGCGCTTGGCTAACCATGCCATCGGGGAATACGAAGGTCGAGAACGCGCCGGTATCAAGTGCGCCGCGCAAGATGCCCGAGCCGCCCTGATCTACATAGCCCGCGATCACCAGCGCATCGCCACCTGCCGACGCCAGCGAGCCGACTTCAGCCGAATAATCGCCCTTGCCGTCTTCATGTGCCGCCGAGATCGTGACCTTGCCGCCCTTGGCGGTGTAGGCTTTCTCGAAGCTGTCGGCGAGACCCTTGCCGTAGTCGTTATTGGTATAGGTCAACGCCACCGATTTGATGCCTTTTTCAAGGATCTCATCAGCCATCACATCACCTTGACGCGCATCTGAGGGCGCGGTGCGGAAGAACAGACCATCATCGGGCAGGGTCGACAGCGCCGGCGAGGTCGCCGAGGGCGAGATCATTACCATGCCGTTGGGCATCGCGACGTTTTGCAGCACTGCCGTGGTCGCGCCCGAGCACATCGCGCCCAAGATGCCGCGCACCTTGTCAGACGTCACCAGCGTTTCGCCCGCTGCCGTAGCGGCCGCCGCGTCGATACAGGTCGAGTCGCCCTCGATCGGGGTCACGGTATCTCCACCCAGCAGCTTGCCGGAATCCGAGACTTCCTTCATCGCCATTTCGGCGCCTTTTGCCATGCCCGGCGCAAGCGATTCCAACGGGCCGGTAAAGCCCAGCAGAACACCCATCTTCACGTCATCGGCAAAAGCGCCGGTCGCGCCAAAAGCGATCGCGGCAGAGGCCAGAAGAATTTTTTTCATTTATTCACTCCCATGTTGAACTCGCGTTCTAGCGCGAGATTAGTGCGCGGCTGTGTAAAAGGAAACACCACGGATGACGCGAAGTCATGGAAATTCGGACCAAAAGGTCAAGCACCAATCGCACTGTCGTAACGCCAACTTGGGTGTTTGTGCATTTTTGTGAGGTGCAAACGCGGGTATGCGGGCGCGCTGTGCGTTAATGATCAGTCTCTGGCGCGGCGCCCAGATCGCCGCCGCCCGATGTGCCGCGTTCGCGGTAGGGCGTGGTTTGGTAATGCGCACGGTAACATTTAGAGAAATGCGAGGGCGAGGCAAAGCCGCACGCCATCGCCACGTTGATCACGCTCATCTCGGTTTGCATCAACAGATTGCGCGCCTTTTGCAGCCTTAGCTCCATATAATAGCGCTTGGGCGAGCGGTTCAGGTAGCGACGAAACAGTCGTTCCAACTGGCGCGCGGACATTCCGACATCGGCGGCCAATGTGGCGGGGCTGATTGGCTCTTCGATATTGGCCTCCATCTGGCCGATCACCTGCGCCAGTTTCGGGTGGCGCACGCCGATACGCGTCGGAATCGAGAGGCGTTGAGAATCGCGATCGGTGCGGATCGAGGAATGAATCATCTGATCGGCCACGGTATTGGCCAGTTGCTCGCCGTGATCTGTCGCGATCAGACGCAGCATTAAATCAATCGAGGCGGTGCCGCCCGCTGTGCTCAGGCGATTGCCATCAATCACAAACACGCTGCGGGTCAGTTCGACATCGGGGAAATCCTCGCCGAACGCATCGGTGTTTTCCCAATGGATCGTGGTGCGCCGCCCATCCAGCAACCCCGCCTCCGCCAGCGCCCAAGCGCCGGTGCACAGCCCCCCCATCGCGGCCCCGCGCCTTGCCTCGCGCCGCAGCCAGTTCAGCACCGGCTTGGTGATCGCCTCGGCCACGTCAATGCCGCCACAAACCAGCACCGTGGAATCGCGCGCCAGTTCCTCCAGCCCGATATCGGTGCGAAACACCGTGCCGTTTGAACAGGTTACATCGCGATTACCTTCGCTGACGAGTTGCCAATCATACAGCGTGCAGCCCGATACCTGATTGGCCAATCGCAGCGGTTCAATCGCGCTGGCAAAGGCCATCATCGTAAAGCGATCAAGCAGTAAGAACGCAAAGCTGCGCTTGACGCGATCTTTCTCCAGCCGGACCGAGCCCTGCGACGGTGCGGGGCGGCGATGCAGACGAGAGGGGGTTTGGGGCATGGTGATGTCTCGGATCTTGGGTCTGGTTCCCAGCGTGCACCGGAAATCTGCCCCCCCGCAAGAGCCAGTCTGTCAAGTGCGTGCCGATTGCACGCGCGCATTTTCGGGTTTGTCCTTGTGCGACGGCACCGCTATAAGCGCGGTCGAACAGAAAAATCACGCTTTGGAGGATCAGATGGGCAAGGGTTGGAGCAAATCGGACTGGCGCGCAAAACCGCGGGTTCAGATGCCTGACTACCCTGATGCCGCAGCACTAAGCGCGGTTGAGGGCACCCTGTCACGCATGCCCCCGTTGGTCTTTGCCGGTGAGGCGCGCCGTCTTAAGGCCGATCTGGCCAAAGCCGCGACCGGTGAGGCGTTCTTGTTGCAAGGGGGCGATTGCGCCGAAAGCTTTAGCGAGTTTTCCGCTGACAATATTCGCGACACGTTCAAGGTCATGCTGCAAATGGCGGTGGTGCTGACGTGGGGTGCGAAAGTGCCGGTGATCAAGGTGGGCCGGATGGCGGGGCAATTTGCCAAGCCGCGCTCGGCCCCGACAGAAATGATCGGCGGCGTCGAATATCCCAGCTATCGCGGCGATATCATCAATGGCTTTGAGGCCACGATGGAGACGCGCCAGCCCGACCCGAACCGGATGTTGCAGGCCTACACGCAGGCGGCGGCCTCGCTGAACCTGCTGCGCGCATTCTCGACGGGGGGATTCGCCGATATCCACCGCGTCCAAAGCTGGATCGCAGGCTTCGCCGATGCTGATGAGGCCGAGAAATATCGCAAGGTGGCCGATCAAATCTCTGAGGCGATGGAGTTCATGCGCGCCGCTGGCGTGACCTCGGAAACCGCGCATGAATTGGGCGCGGTCGAGTTCTACACCAGCCATGAGGCGCTGTTGCTGGAATATGAAGAGGCGCTGTGCCGCATCGATTCCACCACCGGCCTGCCCATCGCTGGCACCGGTCACATGCTGTGGATCGGCGATCGCACGCGCCAGCCCGATGGCGCGCATGTCGAGTTCTGCCGCGGTGTGCAAAACCCGATCGGTCTGAAATGTGGTCCCTCGACGACCGAGGATGACCTCAAGGTGCTGATGGCCAAGCTGAACCCGGAAAACGAGGCGGGCCGCCTGACCCTGATCGCACGTTTTGGCGCGGGCAAGGTCGGCGATCATCTGCCCCGTTTGATCCGCACGGTCGAGTCCGAGGGTGCCAATGTCGTGTGGTCCTGCGATGCGATGCATGGCAACACGATCAAATCGGCGAGCGGCTTTAAGACCCGCCCGTTTGACTCGGTGCTGCGCGAAGTGCGCGAGTTTTTCGCGATCCACAAGGCCGAGGGCACGATCCCCGGCGGTGTGCATTTCGAAATGACCGGCAAGGACGTGACCGAATGCACCGGCGGCGTGCGCGCTGTGACCGACGAGGATCTGTCCTCGCGCTATCACACCGCTTGCGACCCGCGCCTGAACGCCTCGCAATCGCTGGAACTGGCGTTCTTGGTGGCCGAAGAGCTGCAAGACCGCCGGAAACTGGCAAAAGCTGCCTCGCAGTAAGGCGCTGCGAAAAAGGCTCGAGATGCGGTGGATGCCGCATTGCGGGGCTTGCAACACGATAAGGCCCCGGCGTTTTACCGGGGCCTTTAGTTTGAGGGCTGGGGTTGCACGGGGTGCAACGGATGATGGCTATCTTGTAAGGACCAAAAACGTTCAACAATGGTTGAGTTTTGAACGGAGTTTTGGTGGCATCAAACGGGGTGGTTCACGCAACCTTCAAAAACGAGGGTTTTTGAACGCTCTCAGAACTCGTCAATGTAGATGGAATAGCCTCGCACGAAAAAAACATTCGCACCACTAGCAGCCTTCATTTGGGTTCGGGCCGAACTTGTTAGAAGACCGTTCAGATGGAACTAACAGTTGTCCTATCGTCGGACCGAGGAACATAAACGCTAGAAAAATCGTGATTCCGATAATAGGAAGATATAAAAAACCAAAAACTATAATTGCGATGAAAATGTTTGCGGCTGAAAGGGCCGTAACACCCAGCATTGATATCATTGGTATTCCAAAGAAAATGACTGCGGAAAAAAAGATATCTTTCCCGTCTTCTCCTGTGTCCTGTAAGCGCCGTGAGCCAGCCGCCCATACTGGTATTAGCAAGAAAAACGCAAAGACGTATTTCGTGTACCAGTTTAACGAAATGATTATCGGTAGGAGGCCCCAAGTGGCCGTGATTGCAAACGCAATCCCTACTGGGAAAAACCACCAAAACTCTGAGCGTGAGCTGCGGCCTGAAAAAATGAAAGATTTTCTAATACAAATCTTGATGGCTTGTGATGGCCTCATAAAAACGTCCTGACGAGCGTTTGAAAATAATTTAAGTGCTTCTATGCAGTCAAACAAAGGTAGCGCAGTACTAGCGCTTATCATAGTTCTTTTAAGATTAACGGAACGTCAGAAAAGTTCCAAGAAACAACCGTTTGCTGAACGACTTTCGCCAACCCCGACTGCCTCACCGACTACCCATTCAAACCACGTTCGCCACGCCGCACCCAAACCGCCCTATTCCTTGGCCGTTTGCGGAATTAGATGCGTCGTGCCCACAGCCGCTGCACGCGCCAGTGCGGGGTCCAGCGACATCGGAATATACTCGCCCGAGCGCCAGAGTTCGGACAGATCATCGTAATGGCTGCTCAGCGGATGGCCCGATTGTCCGGTTGAGATGATAAACACCGAGGAATCGGGATCGGCGAAATCAAGCACTTCGCGGTAGCCCGCCGCATGAACATTGGCGAACGCATCCGGCCCGTCGCCGCCCCGCGTTTTGCCGCGCATCAAGGTGAAATCGCCGCCCGAGGTCGATTGGCGGATATTGACGAACCACTTCAGCCCCGGAACCTTGCCCAACACCGGGTGATCCTGCTCGGCAATATGCACATCCCCCCAGCGCCAGCTTTCGACATTGGGGCCGTATTTTTTGCTCAGGTCCAGCAGCGCGGCATCGAGCGACTGGCGCGCGATGTCGGTGCAGGTCTCTTTCGGAGCGGACTGGAGGATATCGCACCAGCGGCTTGCCCCATCGGTATTGCGAAACACGCGTTCGATGAAATCCGGTTCGAGATGGTCGAACTTTTTCGCCAGCGGCCCCAGCTCGTCGCGGATCAGCCGGGTCTGTAACTCGCGCATCCAAGCGGCGTAGATCAGCGGCTCGGGCAGGTGTTCAGACATTTCGCCATCCCAGCTTGCGAGCAGTTCCAGCGCGCGTTGGCGTTGGCGTTCCGGCGTGCCATCGGGGGCCGGATCGCCGGTGAACCACAGGTTCGCGCCCACCAGCGGCAGCAGACCACGCGCGGCGGGGCTGACGGTGTCAAGCTGGGCTGCGATAAAGCTGTCGCGCGAATGCACCTCACGCTCACCCAGAAGTTTGCTCAGGCGCTGGATGCGCTGCGTATCGCCCCAATGAAAGCTGACATTATAGGGGAAGGGACGATCCACCGTCTTGTTATTGGTGTTCAGCACTATCCCGCCTTTGGGGTCGATGAATTGCGGATTGTCCTTGAACGGCAGATAGCCTTGCCAGCGGTTTTGCGGCTCCCATCCGGGGCTTGGCATGCGCCCCTGCGTGACATTGGCCGGGTCGCGCAGCGGAATGCGTCCTGCGGTCATTAGCGCCACACCCGTTTTGTCCGCCATGGTGATGTTTTGCGCAGGCACCACGACCTCGGACGCGGCTTTAACCCCGTCGGCAATCGAGTGCGCGCGCATCAACGCCATCGCGCCCGACATTGACGTGTCATGCGAATCAAACGCGGTCCATGCCAGCGAGACCACCGAATTGGGCGGGGTTACAGTCGCCAGATCAAAATGGCTGCCCGGCAGCACCGGGCCGTTATCCGTCCAGCGCAGGGTGATCGTGACAGGCTTGGCATCCTTGACGTTGATGATCACGCGCTTGGAGCGGAATTTCTTAAAACCATCGGGCGTGCGATATTGCGTAGGATCTTTGGGATCGAGCTGTTCAATATAAAGATCCTGATCGTCGACATAGGCCGTGGTTAGCCCCCAGCCGAGATCCTTGTTGCGCCCCGACAGCACCAGCGGCATCCCCGGTATCGTGCCGCCAATCACGCCACCGCCTTGCAGTTGCAACCGCGCCAGATACCAGATCGAGGGGGCCGTCAGCCCCAAATGCGGATCATTGGCCAACAGCGAACCGCCAGCCGCCGAGCGATCGGGCGCTGCCGCCCAAGCGTTCGAGGCCCCCGCCATGCCGCGTTCGGGGAAGGGCGAAAATGGGCCTTCGCTTGCGTTACTCGCGGTCTGGATCCCGCGCGGCATGCTCTGGAACAGGCTGGCATAGGCGGGCAGGGTGGCCACCGCCTGCTGGGGGTCATCTGGCATGATATCGTTCACCCAGCCTTGCCCCAGCATCGAGACCCGCGCGCGCAGCACCTCGTCTTGCAACTGGCTCGATAGCTGCACCGCCATAAGTTTCAAGATCGCCAGCGAATCCGCAGGGGTCCAATAGCTGATCTTGGCGTCAAACAAAAAGAACTCGGGCGCACCACGCCCCATTGCGCCTTTATTGACGATCTCGATCCATTGATTGATGCCACGCGCATAGGCCTCAAGTGCGGCCTTGGTGTAGTCATCTTGCGCCGAAACCGACGACACAGCGGCATCGTATAGCCCCAGCCGCCGCATCAGCTCATCCGTCTTGAGCGTCTTTGTGCCAAACATTTCGGACAATCGACCCTGAACCGTGCGCCGCAGCAGCAACATCTGCCACAACCGATCCTGCGCATGTGCCAGCCCCAATGCGAAAAACATATCCGGGTCGTCTTGGCCAAAGATATGGGGCACGTCCTCGGTGTTGCGCACGATCTCGACCGGTGCTTGTAGCCCTTCGACCTTATAGGTGGCGTTGTAATCGGGCAGCGACCGCGAGGCGAAGAACCACACGAGCGCGCCCATCAGGAAGATGCCTATGATTGCCGCCAGAACCAGCCGCACGCCCCATCGAAATGCCTTATACATCGCGCCTCACGTTCCCTTTGTCGAGCGCTTTGGTTGACGCCCCCGTTGCGCGCGTTACTAGATGAGCGCGACACTACAATCAACGCATGAGCGCCATTCAACGGATTTGTGCGCAGCTTACAGCAAGGGAGAGCAAGATGGCGAAACTGGCATTTCTGGGTCTTGGGGTAATGGGCTATCCGATGGCGGGGCATCTGCAAGGCGCGGGCCATCAGGTCACGGTTTACAATCGCACGGCGGCTAAGGCGGCGGATTGGGTCGCGCAACATGGCGGCGCAAGTGCCCCAACCCCGCGCGAGGCCGCGCAGGGCGCGGATTTTGTGATGTCCTGCGTGGGCAATGACGATGACCTGCGAGTGGTCTGTCTGGGTAAGGATGGCGCGTTCAAGGGTATGAAAACGGGCGCGGTGTTCGTCGATCACACTACCGTTTCAGCGGCTGTGACGCGCGAACTTTGTAAAGAGGCCAAGGGTCATGGCGTGTCTTTTGTCGACGCGCCGATCTCTGGCGGGCAGGCAGGGGCGGAAAACGGCCAGCTCTCGGTGATGTGCGGCGGCGAGCAAGCCGCCTATGACAAGGCCGAGCCGGTGATCGCCGCCTATGCCAAAATTTGTCGTCGTTTGGGCGACAGTGGCGCAGGTCAGGTCACCAAGATGTGCAACCAGATCGCGATTGCAGGGCTGGTGCAGGGGCTTTCGGAAAGCCTCCATTTTGCCGAGAAGGCCGGGCTCGATATTGCCGATGTGGTCGAGGTGATCAGCCAAGGCGCTGCCGGATCGTGGCAGATGTCCAACCGCTATCAAACGATGGCCGAAGATAAGTTCGATCACGGTTTTGCGGTGGATTGGATGCGCAAGGATCTCAAAATCTGCCTGCAAACCGGCGACGAAATTGGCGCAAGCCTGCCGATCACCGCGCTTGTCGATCAGTTTTACAAAGAGGTTCAGGCGATGGGCGGGGCACGTTGGGACACGTCGTCGCTGATCGCGCGGCTGCGCAAGCTTGATTGATTAACCCAGCAGTTGGTAGGCGACCCAAGTCGCGCCAAACAGCATTGGCTGGTGGATCAGATAAATCGGCAAACTGTGGCGCCCGGCAAAAAGCGCCACACGCATAGCGCGCCCGCGCGTTCCGATTTGATAGCGCGGCGCGCGCGCAAGCCAACCTGCGCGCGCCGCCAGTTTCGCCAGTGCCATCCCCCATAAAAACGGCGCAAGCCACGGCAAAACGGGTTCGAAATCAATCGAAGGGCGCCACTGTGTCGATAGCCCCAGCCACCACAGGGCAGGGTGGTTGAACGCGGGGCTGGCGTAATCGAGATGGATCCATAGGATCGCGATCCCCAGTGCCGCAAGCGCTGCCCAAGGCAGGCGCAGCAAAAGCACTCCAATCACCGAGCTTACGGCGATGGAATGCAAGATACCGTAATAGATAAAGACGCTGGGCATCATCAAATAGGTCGCGATGCTGACCAGTGCCGCCGCAGCGATCAGCTTGGCCAGACGGTTCAGGAACGGGCGCAAACGCAGCCCGCGCCCATGCGCGAGAACCAGACTAATCCCCGCGAGAAACACGAAGCTGCCCGCAACTGCGCGCCCAAACGCCTCCCATCCCGGCGTAAAGATGGTGCCCGGCGCGACAAAGCCGAAATTTTGCAAATCAAAGGTGAAATGGAAAATCGCCATCCCGATGAGCGCAATCGCACGCGCCAAATCGGGAAAAAGAAGCCGCATTTTGGGCGCGCTTTGGTCGGGGGAAACGTGGGGTGCCTGTGTCATACGCCCCTCATTGCGCCCCTGTGCGCATCGGTCAAGACACAAGATAGACGCTGCACAAAAACGGCATCCAAAGAAAAAGGGGGCACGTGGCCCCCTTTGGATCAGAACGGGATTTCGTCATCAAAATCAGGACGGCTACCGCCACCACCCGAGGACGAGCCACCGCCGCTTGAGGGGCCGCCGTAGCCGCCCTCATCGCGCCCGCCGCCACCCGAGGACGGGCCACCATAACCGCCTTCGTCACGGTTGCCGCCACTCGAACCACCACCCGAAGGCCCGTCAAGCATGGTCAATGTTCCGTCAAAGCCTTGCAACACGACCTCTGTCGAATAGCGATCCTGACCGGACTGATCCTGCCATTTGCGGGTTTGCAGCTTGCCCTCGATATAGACCTTGGAGCCCTTGCGCAGATATTGCTCGGCGATCTTGACCAGACCCTCTTGGAAAATCGCAACGGAATGCCATTCGGTGCGCTCTTTACGCTCACCGCTTTGCTTGTCGCGCCAGGTTTCCGAAGTAGCGATGCGCAGGTTGCACACCTTGTTGCCGTTGGAAAAGGTCCGCACCTCGGGGTCGCGCCCCAAATTGCCGATAAGAATGACCTTGTTGACGCTGCCCGCCATGCGCACCTCCCGCGTGATGTGAGCCGCGCCTGTCGTGACGCGCGGCGATTCTGAATAAGTTGCGCCGTGTATAAAGCAGCCATGACCCAGAGGGTAGGGGCAGCATGTCGCCTAAGTGCCCCCCAAGGGCGGCAAGTTCCCGCGTGCACCTTTGGTTGCACGGCCCGCACACGCCCCTCTCTCCATCCTTCCTACGATAGCGCCCGTCCGGCTGTCGGCACAGGTCAGGCCCACCGGTTCGGGATGGTCCCGCACTGGCACATAAATGAGGAATTGAGCCGATGAAAAAACTCACCCTGATCGCCGCAGCCGCACTGATGACAGCCACCGCGAGCCTACCTGTCTTGGCCGCAAGCAAGGTCGATTCCGCCAAGGAAAAAACGCTGCAAACGCAGCTTGTTGCGCAGGGCTACGAGGTGCGCCGCTTAGACATGGAAGACGGCTATATCGAGGTCTACGCGCTCAAGGATGGCAAGCGCATGGAGATGTATTTCGACGCCAAGACCCTCAAGCAGGTGGATCGCAAGGGCGACAGCAACTGATCGCCTCAACACGGGGCCGGGGTAATCCCGGCCCACCCCTTATCCGCGTTACAGGAGGGCGCCGCCATGGCCCATGAAGATGCTTCCTTCACCGATATTTCCATACAAGCTGCCTCCAGCCATCAGGTCTGGGACCCGTTCGTGCGCCTGTTTCACTGGGCGATTGCGGGGCTGTTTGTCGCCAATGCGTTTTTCACTTCGCCCAAGCACGATCTGCACCACTGGATCGGCTACACAATTGCCGCGCTTGTGGGTGCGCGTATTCTTTGGGGGCTGATCGGAACCCGTCACGCAAGGTTCTCCGATTTTCTCCCGTCCGTCTCTGGCGCGCTGAACCAGTTGCGCGATATGGCCACAGGGCGACGCCACGCCCATATCGGGCATTCGCCGCTTGGCGCGTTGATGATCTACAACCTACTGGTGACGCTGCTGGTGATTGCGGGCTCGGGCTGGTTGATGACGACGGATGCTTATTGGGGCGTGAAATGGCCCAAGGATCTTCACGAGATCGCAGTCAACTGGGCGGAATTGTCTGTCGCGGCCCATATCGTGGCGGTGATCGTTGAAAGCCTGCGCTTGCGCGTCAATCTTGCGCGCGCGATGATTACGGGCAAGAAAGACATCCGGCGTGACTCGAGGTGAGAATTGATGACAACCGCGCGCAGGCGTTCTTCGCTCTGGTCACAAGAGATCGGGCTGGCCGCATTGATCATCGTGCAGGCCGGATGTGCCTTTGTGTTTTTGATGGACGTATTTGGCGACATTCAGGACACGGGGCATTTCTCGCTGAACATCAATATCGAGCTTTTCGCCAATCTCGGCCTCGTTGCAGCGATCGTCGTCGAGGCGCGCGTGCTATGGACCCTGCTGCGCCGTCAGGCGATCGCGGATCGCGCGATTTCGGCCGCGCGCGGGGCGATGGCGCAACTGATGAGCGATCAGTTCGCTGCCTGGGGGCTGACGGCGGCCGAGGCCGATGTGGCGAGCTTTACAATCAAGGGGTTTTCCATCGCTGAAACCGCCGGTTTGCGCGGGGCGAGTGACGCCACGGTAAAATCTCAACTCAACGCAATCTATCGCAAAGCTGGTGTTGCGGGGCGTGCGCAGCTTGTCTCGGTGTTTGTCGAAGAACTGTTTAGCGGCCCGCTCCATAGCGATGCCCAGACGCAACAGGTCCGAAAAACCCCCAGCCAGACCATGTGATCAGCGGTTCTTTGCCGACTAACGGCGGGTTTTAGTTTAACTTTTCGCCTTTATGGCTATAGTCACAGCCAAGAAGACTGGGATAGTGAACGTTAGGGTGGCCGATGCGTAAGTTAATCGGGGCAATTTTTGGGGTTGCTGTGATCGCCAGCCCAATGATCGCGCAGGCCGAGGGATTGCGGTTAAGCGCAAGCTCTTCGAAGTCGCGCACGATGCTGTTTCGCAATCAGACAAAGCTTCTCGATACGCGCGGCGCACAGCAATATGAACATTCCACACGCCTCCAGCCGGGCGCGAAGAAGCTTGTGAGTGCTGGCACTGAAATCGTGCCCAATTACCGCGGCAAGTATCGTGGCCAATATCTGAGCATTGCCAAGGCCGCTGCCGCCCGCCACCGCATCCCTGAAGACCTGTTCTTGCGTCTCGTGCAGCAGGAAAGTGGCTGGAACCCGAGGGCGCGCTCGCATGCGGGGGCGCACGGGCTGGCACAGTTGATGCCCGCCACGGCTGCCAAGTTGGGCGTTGACCCTAGCGATCCCGCGCAAAACCTAGAAGGCGGCGCGCGCTATCTGCGTATGATGTATGACCGCTTCGGAAGCTGGCGATTGGCACTGGCAGCCTATAATGCCGGTCCGGAAGCGGTGGCAAAGCATAACGGCGTGCCCCCTTATAAAGAGACGACGAATTATGTTCGCGTGATCCTCGGCAGCTAATTTTTCACGCCAAAGCAAAGAAAAGCCCCGCAAAATCAGCGCTTTGCGGGGCTTTCTTAGTGTTATTCCTTAAAATCATGCCATAAGCCGCTGATCTTACGGGATAATACGGGTGTATTTCGTGCCTGCAAGCGAGGCTCCGGCAATCAAACCCGATTGACCAAAGACAAGCGCAATCACCGGTGCGGTAGAGGTCAGTGTCGAGGCGTTGATCGCGCCGCCGCCATCGGGCAGTGCATAGCGCGCATCTGCCCCAAGCTGCCAGCCATCCGAGCGACGGAAGCTTGCCAAGGATTCGGGTGTCATAAAGAACAGGGCGTGGGCGTATTGCTGCGCGCCGATCTGCAGGCCAAAGCTGGCAGAGGCCGCCGAGTAATAATCAACCGTCACATTGTTGATCCGCAGCGCGCCACGGCCATAGGAGCCGCCAAAGCCAAAGCCCGCCTCGGTCATCAGCGGCATCCACAAGACGCCAAGCGCCTTTTGTTCAAGCTCGGATGTGCCGGGGTATTTGTTCAACAGGAAGCTGCGCGTCGCATCGACCCGCGCGTCTAACTCGGCAGCACCCGTGTTGCCAATTCCGTTGCCGCAGGCTGCCAGCGTCAGCCCCGCGCCACCCATCGCCAAAAGCGACCGTCTGGAAAGATGTGTCATGTTCGTTCTGCTCCGCTCAAGTGCCCAGGTTGACCGGGCCGATACGGTCTTATTCTAACCGATTGCTACAATGTATAGCGTATGGAACCCGCGCTGTCACTTCTTCTTGAGCCATTTCACGGTGTTGTGGCGAAACCCTGCCTAGCGCCCCGCCAAGAGTTTTGCAGCCTTGGGCGCGAAATAGGTCAGCACCCCGTCACAGCCCGCACGACGAAACGACATCAGGCTTTCCATCATCACCTGATCATGATCGAGCCAGCCATTTTGCACCGCCGCCATCGCCATCGCATATTCACCCGACACTTGATAGGCATAGGTCGGCACGCCGAATTGGTCTTTCACGCGGCGACAGATGTCGAGATAGGGCATGCCGGGCTTGACCATCACCATATCGGCCCCCTCAGCCAGATCGCGCGCGACCAGCCGGATCGCCTCGTCTGAATTGGCGGGGTTCATCTGATAGGTTTTCTTGTCGCCCTGCAGCGCACCAGTTGCCCCGACCGCATCGCGAAACGGGCCGTAAAACCCGCTGGCATATTTCGCCGCATAAGACAGGATGGTGACGTTGCGATGACCCTTGGCCTCAAGCGCTGTGCGCATCGCGCCAATTCGCCCGTCCATCATGTCAGATGGCCCCAGAATATCGGCCCCCGCATCGGCCTGCGCGACCGCCATTTTCACAAGGCATTCAACGGTTTCGTCATTGATGATCTCGCCGTTGCGCACCAGTCCGTCATGGCCGTTCGCGTTATAAGGATCAAGCGCGATATCGGTCATGATCGCGATCTCGGGCACCGCTGCCTTGATCGCGCGGATCACGCGGTTGGTGATGTTTTCGGCGTTCCATGCCTCTTCGCAGGCCTCGGTTTTAACGGCCGGATCGGTATAGGGAAACAGGCAAATCGCGGGGATACCAAGGCTGGCCGCCTCTTGCGCGGCGCGCACGGCCCCCTCAAGCGTATGACGAAACACGCCAGGCATTGAGGGCACTTCGACATCGGCGCCCGCCACATCGGTGATAAAGATCGGCCAGATCAGGTCTTTCACGCTCAAGCGGTTTTCTTGCGCAAGATCGCGCAAAGCAGTGGTGCGGCGCATACGGCGCAGGCGGGAATGGGGGAAGGGCGGTAGGATCGGCGTCATTTTGGGCTCCAGTTTGGGCTCCGGTCGGTAGCTGTGTTGGGGTGCCACGGATTGCGCGCGCAATCAAGCACGCGCGCAACACAGGCCCGTCAGCGTGGCTTTGGATCTTTTTCTCGGCGCGCGGCTGGTCTAGACAGGCCAGACGGGGCGAATAAGCAATAAAGAGGCACGCGTGGACATCTTCCAAGTTATCGTCCATCTCATTGATCTGCGTAGTTTTTCCAATATGTGGTATTGGATAGCCTTGGCTGTGGTGTGGTCTTCGGCCTCGCATTGGGTGATGGGGGTTCCATGGGACATGGTGGGGCGTGCGCGACGTAGGGGCGGGCTGGCTGCGACCGATCTGGTTGAAATCACGTTCATCAACGCGCGCAGGTTGGACGGGATATGGGCGGATGCGGGCGTTGCCATTTCGATCATACTCCCCTTTATACTTAGTTTTCTTGCCATTAGCGGGTTTTTCTACGGCGCAGAAATTTCTCAAGCCGTGTTCTTATTCGCGCTGCCGCTGAGTGGGGTGTTTGCGCTAAGCGTCAGCCTGTCACATCGGCTTTGCACGCAACCCGACGTCGAGAAATCGCCCGAAATGGTGATCCACGCGCTGTCTCGTCATCGCGTTTGGGTGCAGGCAATCGGGGTTGCGTCGATCATCTTTACCTCGTTTTGGGGGATGTTTCAGAACCTGCGTTTCTCCTCGCTGTTCTTCTGAGCGCCCTTGACACGCAAGACAGGGCGGATACCTCGCTAGGCTATGGAGCAATTTACACTTTCGGGCGCCCCTGAGGGCTATGACGCCGCGCTGATTGCGCGCGAGCTGGGCAAGGGTCGCCCGGTCATTCATGTCGCACGCGATGATCGCCGATTGGCTGCAATGCGCGCGGCTTTGGCGTTTTTCGCGCCCGACACGGTGGTGCTGGATTTCCCGGCTTGGGATTGTCTGCCCTATGACCGCGTCTCGCCAAATCCTGACGTGTCGGCCACGCGCATGGCGACGCTCGCAGCACTCGGCGCGGGCGTTCCCGGTCCCTTTGTTTTGCTCACCACCCTATCGGCGGCTATGCAGCGCGTGCCTGCGCGTGAAGTGCTGCAAGGGGCGAGTTTCAGTGCCCGCGTCGGTCAGCGCATCGACGAGGCGGCGCTGCGGAACTTCCTCGTTCGCATGGGGTTTTCGCAATCCTCCACCGTATCTGAGCCCGGCGATTACGCGCTGCGTGGGGGCATCATCGACATCTTCCCCCCCGGTGATGGCGGACCAGTGCGCCTCGATCTGTTTGGCGATGTGCTTGACGATGCGCGCGGCTTTGATCCCGTCAGCCAGCGCACCACACAAAAGTTGCCCGGTATCGAACTGGCGCCGGTCAGCGAGGTGATCCTCGACGAGCCCTCCATCGCGCGGTTCCGCCAAAACTACCGCGTCGAATTTGGTGCAGGCGGGGCGGATGATCCGCTTTACGAAGCGGTTTCGGCAGGGCGCAAACAGGCAGGGATGGAGCATTGGCTGGGATTCTTCCATGACCGTCTGGAAACCCTGTTTGACTATCTGCCCGAGGCCTCGGTGATGCTCGATGATCAGACCGGCCCCGCGCAAACCAGTCGCTGGGAGGGGATCGCGGATCAGTATGACACGCGCCGCGAGGCGATGACGCGCCGCGACCGTTTGGATTCCGTTTATAAGCCCGCACCGCCCAAGTTGCTCTATCTCGACCCCGACGGATGGGAGGCCACGCTTGCGCCGCGCCGCGTGCTGCGCTTGCAGGTGATCTCGGCCCCGCCCGGTCCCGGTGTGCTAGATGCAGGCGGGCGGCTCGGGCGCAATTTTGCTCCCGAGCGGCAAGTCGAAAACCTGAGCCTTTTCAGCGCACTGAAGGACCATGTTCAAGCGCGCATGACGCGCGGTCCGGTGGTGATCGCGTCTTGGTCCGAAGGCGCGCGCGAACGCCTGAAGGGATTGATGGAAGACGAGGGTCTCGCCGGGGCCAAGCTCATCAGCGACGCCCGTAACATTGGCGATGGCGTGAACCTGACGGTTTGGCCGCTTGATGAAGGGTTCGAAGCGCCCTTCGAGGACCGTCCTCTGACAGTGATTTCTGAGCAAGACGTTCTGGGCGAGCGCCTTGTCAGCAAGCCGCATCGCAAGCGCAAGGCTGAGAATTTCCTCACCGAACATGGCACGCTCAGCCCCGGCGATCTGGTGGTGCATGTCGATCACGGGGTCGGGCGCTATAAGGGGCTGGAAACCGTGCACGCCCTTGGCGCGCCCCATGATTGCGTGCTGCTGGAATATGCGGGCGGCGACCGGCTGTATCTGCCCGTCGAGAATATCGAACTGCTCAGCCGTTATGGCCATGAAGAGGGGTTGCTGGACCGTCTTGGCGGCGGCGCGTGGCAGGCGAAAAAGGCCAAGCTTAAAGAACGCATCCGTCTGATAGCGGACAAGCTGATGCGTATCGCTGCCGAACGCCATTTGCGCGTAGCGCCCATCCTTGAGGTGCCCCATCATGAATGGGAGGCCTTCGCCGCGCGTTTCCCTTATACCGAAACCGACGATCAAATGTCGGCCATTGAGGATGTGATTGAAGATCTGAAATCGGGCCGCCCGATGGATCGCCTGATCGTGGGCGATGTCGGCTTTGGCAAGACCGAGGTCGCGATGCGCGCGGCCTTTGTCGCGGCGCAATCGGGCATGCAAGTCGCAGTGATTGCCCCGACAACCTTGCTGGCACGTCAGCACTACAAAACCTTCGCTGAACGCTTTCGTGCCACCGCGCTTACGGTGCGCCCCTTGTCACGTTTCGTGTCGGCCAAGGCTGCGGCAGCCACGCGTCAAGGCTTGGCAGATGGCAGCATTGATATCGTGATTGGCACCCATGCGGTGCTGGCAAAATCGGTGAAATTTCACAACCTTGGACTGTTAGTCATCGACGAGGAACAACATTTCGGCGTTCAGCACAAAGAGCGTCTGAAAGACATGCGCTCGGAGATCCATGTATTGACGCTGACCGCAACGCCGATTCCACGCACCTTGCAGCTTAGCCTGACGGGCGTGCGTGACCTGTCGATCATTGGCACCCCGCCCGTCGACCGCCTCGCGATCCGCACCTACATCTCCGAGTTCGACACCGTGACGCTACGCGAGGCCTTGCTGCGTGAACATTATCGCGGCGGGCAAAGTTTTTACGTCGTTCCCCGGATTTCCGATCTTCCTGAAATTGAGGATTTCCTAAAAACCCACATCCCCGAGGTGAAATATCTCGTCGCGCACGGGCAGCTTGCGGCGGGTGATTTGGACGACCGGATGAATGCGTTTTACGACGGACAATATGATGTGCTGCTGGCCACGACCATCGTCGAAAGCGGCCTCGACATCCCGACCGCCAACACGATGATCGTGCACCGCGCCGATATGTTCGGCCTGAGCCAGCTTTACCAGATCCGCGGCCGCGTCGGGCGTGCCAAGACACGGGCCTATTGCTATCTCACAACAAAACCGCGCAGCCCGCTGACGCCTCAGGCACAAAAGCGGCTGCGGTTGCTCGGCTCACTCGACAGCCTTGGCGCGGGGTTCAATCTGGCGGCGCAAGACCTTGATCTGCGCGGCGCGGGCAACCTGCTGGGCGAGGAGCAATCGGGCCATATCAAGGAAGTCGGCTACGAACTGTATCAGGCGATGCTGGAGGAAACGATTGCCAAGCTGAAATCGGGCGAGCTGACCGAGACCGGCGATGGCGATTGGTCGCCGCAAATCAATCTTGGCGTGCCGGTGATGATCCCCGACAGTTACATCCCCGATCTCGACATTCGCCTTGGCCTGTATCGTCGCCTGTCCAGCCTGACCACCAAGGTCGAACTCGAAGGGTTCGCAGCCGAGTTGATCGACCGTTTCGGCACGCTGCCCAAAGAGGTCAACACGCTGCTTCTGGTGATGCGCATCAAGGCGATGTGCAAACGCGCCCAAATTGCCAAGCTGGACGCTGGCCCCAAGGGCGCGACGGTGCAATTTCACAATGACAAATTCCCAGACCCCGCCGGGCTGGTGGATTACCTCACCGCGCAGCGCGATCTGGCAAAGGTTAAAGACAACAAGCTGGTGATCCGGCGCGACTGGAAATCGGACAAGGACAAGATCAAAGGCGCCTTCGCGATTGCCCGCGATTTGGCCGAAAAGGTCATCCAATTCGAGAAGAAAAAGGGCTAAGCGCCTTTCATCTAGCCAGAAATACTCCCGCCGGAGGCATCTCAACCCCAGCCCAAAGCGCGCCCGTCAGTTGGTTTGCGTCTTGCGGATCAGCCACCACGCAAGGCTGGAACAGGTGAGCGTCGCAATCACAATCGGCAGCGCCGTACCATTAAACAACTGCCCCACCGGTGCCGCGATCAACACAGCCCCCACCGTTGAAATCGCCGTGACAATCGAGGCCGCCATGCCCGCAATATGGCCCATATGCTCCAGTGCCAGCGCGTTGAGATTACCAAAGGTCACGCCCGCCATCCAGAACACGCTGACCGTGTAGATAAAGATCAACGGCAGGCCCGACGCACCCGCAGTGGCTCCAGTCAGCACCAACACCAGCATCACGCTTGAGACGATGATCTGCATGATATAGCTGGCTTTGACGATCTTGCGCATGCCCAGCCGCATAACATAGCGCGCGTTGAACACTGATCCCGTGCCCGCCAGCAACGCCCCTGCGGCGAACCACATCGGGAAGGTGTCGGTCACACCATGCGCGGCATAAAGCTGTTGGGATGACGAGAGCAGCGCGAACATCTGCCCGAAACCCAACGTGATGGTCACGATATAGATGCGCACCTCATAATGGGCGAGCACCTCGCGCGCGGCAGCACTCAGCTTTGCTACGCTTAGCGGACGCCGATTTTCAGGGGCCAATGTCTCGGGTTGGCGCAGCCAAAGCCAGCTTACGCCAACCAAGCCGAACACGATGAAGGCCCAAAACACGCCGCGCCAGCCGGAAAACGAAATGATCATCGCCCCGACCGAGGGCGCGACCGCAGGCACTAGAATGAAAATCATCATGATGAACGAGGTCACCCGCGCCATTTCGCGCCCCGCAAACAAATCGCGCACCAACGCCATCACTGTGATCCGGGGGGCCGAGGCCCCAACCCCTTGCACCACACGCGCGATCAGCAACGCCTCAAGCGATTGCGCATGCACCGCCATCAACGCTCCTACGATGTAAATCGCAATGCCGCCCGCAATCGTAAGCTTGCGCCCGATCGCATCTGAAATCGGCCCGGCAAACAGCGTGCCGACCCCCATGCCCAGCACGAATGACGTCAGCACAAGCTGCGCGCGGTTGATCGCATCGGGGCTTAGCTCGGTGGCGATCTGGGGCAGGGCGGGCATCATCGCATCGATGGAAAACGCCACCGTCGCGGTGAGCGAAGCCAGCATTACCGTCAATTCCGGCAGCGACAATGGAGAGCGCGCAGTCGGCGCGCTGGACGTTTGTGTCATGTAATACGGGCTTTGCATAAAGGATAAGAGAAAACAAAATACAGCGTTATACGTCAAACACCAGAGGGCGGTGCGCGCACCCATCTGTGCGCTCACGCGGAGGTGTGTTAATGCTGTGTGGCCTCGGGCGGAGCGCTGCTGAGCTCGTCAATGACCTTGATCCACAGATCCGTTGGCTGCGCGCCCGACACGACATGGCGCTCGGCGACGATAAAGGTCGGCACTGCAGTGATCCCGCGTTGGCGCGCATGGGTTTCCTTGGTGGCGAGCGTATCGATATCGGCATCCGAGGCCAGCAACCGCGCGGTCAAATCGCCGTCCATTCGCGCCGCGCGCGCGATCTCGCTCAGCGTCGCGGCATCGGAAATGTCGCGTCCCTCGCGCCAATGCGCGCTCAGTAGCGCATCCATCACCGCGCCCTGCGCATGCTCAATCCCCGCCCAGTAAAGTAGGCGATGCGCGTCGCGCGTGTTGGGCTGATGGGTGACGCGCTCGGGGTGGAAATCAATCCCCTCGGCCTGCGCGATTTCTAGCAATTGCACATGCATTTTGACCGCACCGTCCTGACCGAATTTCGCCTGTAGATAATCGGCGCGCGACATGCCCTCAAGCGGCATGGTCGGGTTCAATTGAAACGGCTGCCAGCTGATCACAAAGGGATGCGCGGGGCGCGCCGCCAGTGCGTTATCCAGCCGCGCCTTACCAATCAAACACCACGGGCAAACAGGATCAGCAAAGATATCAAGCGGGATCATGGGGGCGTTCCTTGCTCCAGTTGGCGCGGATCTCTTTGCGCAGCAATTTGGCGTTGCGATTGCGAGGCAATGTGGCGAAATGGCGAAACAGCCGGGGCTGCTTGTAGCGTGCCAGACGCGTTTCACTATAGGCGGCAAGATCTTCGGGCGTCGCATTGCCCGTGTAGGCCAAGGCAATCACGCTGACATCTTGCTTGACCGCGATCTCGACGGCGGCAACCTCGCCAGCGCCGGGGCACTCGGCCATGACAGCTTCAATCTCAAGGGGCGAGACGCGAAACCCGCCCGCATTGAGCATATCATAGCCACGCCCCAAATAGGTGATTGCGCCGTCCTCGGCCATCGCCACCGTGTCACCAGTTAAAAACCAGTCGCCCATGCGCCGCGCAGCGCTTTCTTCCGGTGCATTCCAATAGCCCAAGTAAAGCCCCGGATCAGATATGTGAATCGCAAGTGTGCCGGGGGTGGTGCGCGCCACAGGCTGACCGGCGCTATCAAGCACTGCAATATGGCGACCGGCCTGGGCATAGCCGGTCGTGCCACGCGGGGCAGGGCGCGCGGGGCTGCCCGAGATAAAGGTCGAACATTCCGACATGCCCAACGCCTCGTAAATCTTGGTGCCACTGGCGACGTTCCACGCGGCACGCAGCGCGTCGGGCAAAGCCTCACCCGCGCTCAAGCAGTGACGCAGATGTGGCAAATCGAGGTGGTCGTGATGCTTCAGGATCTGACGATAAATCCCTGGCGCAGCGGCGAAGATGGTTGCATCAAAGCGTTTCATCAACTGCGGTAAGCTGCGCGGCTCCACGCCATCAGCTGGGATCAACGCGGTCGCGCCCACTGTCCAAGGGTCCATCAGGCCGGTGCCCAGCGTATAGGTCCAGTTGAAGGCTCCTGCATGCATCAGCCGGTCGGTTTCACCCAAACTATACCAGCCCTCATACATCATCTGGCGCGCCCAGATGACGCGATGGGCATGCATGACCGCGCGCGCCTGGCCACCTGTGCCCGAGGTGAAGATCATATAGGCAAGCCGGTTCGGATCACCCATCGCAAAGTCGCAAGGCGGGGCGTCGGGCGCATGGCTTAGTGCCTGCGCGTCAATCACCTGCGCAGGGTGATCTGGCAGCGCCACCCCATTCGAGGCAATCACCGCCGCCGGGTCCAGATCGCGTGCGAGCTTGGTGATCTCGGGTTCGGTCAGTTGCGCGGAACTTGGCACCGGCACCAGACCCGCTGCGATCGCGCCCAGAAATGCCACCGGAAATTCTGGCCCGTTTCCCAGGCGCAACAGCACCCGATCACCGGGCTCCAACCCAGCTTGCAAAAAGATCGTGCCAGCCCCGCGCACCGCCGCGATGAGGCGCGCATAAGACCAGCTTTGCGCATCCGACGGCCCGACGATCTGCATCGCCAGTTTGTCAGGCACACGCGCGCCAGCGGCCAAAACATGCGCGGCCATGTTGAACGCCGCCGGAGGTGGGGCCAAAGGATCAGAGTAAACTTCAGATTTCATAACGCCTAGCTAGGGCGCGCGCCGATATCAGACAAGCGCGAAATCGCCCGCTCCACATTCTGCACCTATCGCGAAGGGCTGGGGCCGTGCGCCCTGACAGGGCTCAATCGTCGCCAAAGCGCTTGTCATCATCGGATTCATCTTCGCCTTCGGGTATGTATTTCCCCGAAAGCGAAATCGAGTGGCTATCATGGGCCGGGTCCATCACCACATCCGAGGGCAATTCACCGCGCAGCCATTCGACCACCTCTTCGCGGGCCTCGACGGGTTCTTGCTCGGTCAGCTTGGCAATGTAGCGCAGGAAGGCGCGTTGGTCGCCGTCGATTTCATCAAGTTCGGATTCCTCCGCCTCGGGCCAGCGATCCATAATCGCTTCGTAAAAGGCCGCCCAGTTTTCCTCGATGTGATGCCATTTCATAGTCTGCTCTCCTCGTATTCGTGCAGCGCCCGACGCGGCTCCTTTATCAAAGAAGGATCGCGCGCCTAGAGTTTCAAGGCAAAAGGAATCTCATGGTGAAAGAGTTGCGTCACGGCAATGTCAGCCCCCGCAGCGGCCTATAGCCAGCCCTGCACCTGACGTGCACCGCCGGAAAGGTCATCTCCGACGCCCGCAACCGTATTGCACCCTGCCAACGCCGCAGCCAGCGCGGCCAGAAGGATCAGCTTTTGCATCGTCTTACTCCTGTTCTCACGATTTGTCGTCATACCACCAAACATCGGGCGCAAAACCCGGCCACGCCCCGTATAACGGAGTTTCATCTGGGTAGTGAAGCGCCTTGATATGGGCAATGCGATCTTTGGGCGCATACCAGATCGGGATCACGTAACGCCCCGCCGTGAGGATGCGATCAAGCGCGCGGGTGGCGGCGACGAAATCCTCGTGGCTACGCGCATTTACCATCGTGTCGATCATCGCCTCGGCAGCGGGTGAATTCATCCCCATCCAGTTACGCGTGCCTTGTTCGGTGACGCCCTTGTGACCCCAATACAGCATTTGCTCATTGCCCGGAGACAGCGACAGCGCGCGCCAATACCACGCCATATCAAAGTCATAGGCATTGGTGCGCTGGGTATATTGCGCATCATCAATCACCGTAACCTTCGCAAGTATCCCAAGGCGTTTCAGCGATTGGGTGTAGATATCGACGATGCTTTGCTGTTGCGCTGCGCCTTGTTGCAGCACGATTTCAAAGGTGAAGGGCTGCCCGTCCTTGCGCAAAACGCCCGCATCATCCACCTGCCAGCCCGCCTCATTAAGCAGCTTTGCCGCCGCGCGCATGTTTTTGCGGTTGCGCGTGCTGCCATCGCTTTGGGGCAGGGAATAGCCCGCGATGACGCCGGGCAGCAGCTGATCTTTGAACGGCGCGAGCAGATCAAGAACCTTGCCGCTGGCTGCGTCATGGCTCATGCCGAGTTCGGAATTTGAGAAATAGGACGTAATACGCGGCTCGGCCCCACCATTGATCGTCTTGTTGATAAACTCGAAATTGAACGCATCAATCAGCGCCTGTCGCACCCGCCAATCGGCAAAAAACGGGTTGCGGGTGTTCATCACCAAGCCCTTGATCCCCGAGGGGCGACCGTTTGGGATCTCCGATTTCACGACCTGACCCGAGGTCATCGCGGGAAAGTCGTAATTGCGCGCCCAATCGGCGGCGCTGCCCTCAATATAGCTATCGGTCGCGCCGCCCTTGAAGGCCTCGAACACCACGCCGCCATCGCCAAAATAGTCATAGCGCAGCGTGTCGAAATTATTGCGCCCCTTGTTGAACCCCAGATCGCGGCCCCAATAGTCGGGATTGCGCCTGAGCGTGATGTATTTCCCCTGATCGACCTTTTCGATCACATAAGGCCCTGATCCAATCGGCGCGAGCGTGGTGGTGTTGGCAAAATCATGCCCCTCCCATTGCGCTTTCTCCAGCACTGGGCGCATCCCCATCAACAAGGCCAATTCGCGATCGGGCGCTTTGAAGGTGAACTTCACCGCGCGCGGGCCGGTCTGCTCCATCTTGGCAATTTTCGACCACGCGTTTTGATAGCGCGGATGGCCTTGCGTGCCGAGCGTCTCATAGCTCCACATGACATCCGCGATGGTGACCGGGTTACCGTCGGAAAATTTTGCCTCGGGGCGCAGGGTGAATTCGACCCACGAACGCGCCTCATCGGTTTTGATCGACTGCGCGAGCAACCCATAGAGCGTGAAGGGTTCATCCATCGAACGTCCCATTAGCGATTCGCTGACATAATTTGCGATTCCCTCGGCGGGGCGACCGTTCAGTATCCAGGGGTTAAGCGAATCAAAACTGCCCGCGACCCCGAATCGGTAGGCACCGCCTTTGGGCGCATCGGGGTTGGCGTAGGGCAAATGGTCAAATCCCGGCGCAAGGGCCGGTGCGCCATACATCGCAATCGCATCTTGCGACTCAGCAACTGCATTTTGCGCAAGGATTGGGCTCAACCCCAAGGCCAGCACGCCCAAAGCACGGAAAAACACCGATCTCGGCATCGCAACAATCCCTCTTCTGCCCGTATTTTATAGCGCCAAGCTAGCGAGACGATTGAAAGGGCGCAAACTTTTCCCTTGGAGAGAGGCGCTGCATTGCTTATAAGAGACTCACTGCTCGATAGGTTTCTTGCCTGTATGAAACCTGCCTCATGACTTGACGCCCGCCTTGTGCGGGCGTTTTTTTTATCATTCCCCCAAACATCGCAATGCCGCACTGCCGCGATCACGACCTTTTGCGCGTGCAGCATGGTATTCGCCCGCCGGGCGCGCCATGATCGCGGCGCAATCGGAATCACCACGCAGGAGGGAATATGTCGCTTCAGGGAAAAACCGCCGTCATCACGGGGTCGAATTCGGGAATCGGGCTTGGGGTCGCGCGGGAACTCGCGCGCGCAGGTGCAGATGTGGTGCTCAATTCGTTCACGGATCGCGCGGAGGATCACAAACTCGCCGCTGATCTGGGTGCGGAATTCGGCGTCACGGCGCGCTATATTCAGGCTGATCTGTCCAATGGCGAGCAGGCGCGCGCCTTGATCGAGCAGGCGGGTCAGTGCGATATTTTGGTTAACAATGCCGGCATCCAGCACGTCGCTCCGATCGAGTCCTTCCCAGTCGAGACGTGGGATCGCATCATCGCGATCATGCTGACTTCGGCTTTTCACACCACCGCCGTCGCGCTGCCGATGATGCGCAAGGCGGGCTGGGGTCGGGTGGTGAACATCGCCTCGGCGCATGGTCTGACGGCCTCGCCCTATAAATCGGCCTATGTGTCGGCCAAGCACGGCGTTGTCGGCTTTACCAAGGTCACGGCGCTGGAAACGGCCAAGGAAGACATCACCGCGAATGCGATTTGCCCGGGCTATGTGAAAACCCCGCTGGTTGAGGCGCAGATTCCCGACACGGCCAAGGAATATAACATGACCGAGCAAGAGGTGATCGAACAGGTGATCCTTGCGCGCCAACCTTCCAAGCAGTTCGCCACGACCGAGCAGGTGGGCGGCACGGCGGTGTTCCTGTGTTCTGATGCGGCAGCGCAAATCACCGGCACCACGATCTCGATCGATGGTGGCTGGACCGCACTGTAATCGAAGCGGGCAGGGGGCCGCGCGCCCCTTGCCAGCTATGTCCGCCAAGCTAGGAGTTGCCCACAGATGAAAAGCAAATCCGTCAACCTAGCGCTGCAGGGCGGTGGCGCGCATGGGGCGTTCACCTGGGGCGTGTTGGACCGCCTTCTGGATGAGGAATGGCTGGAATTTCGCGCCATCTCGGGCACGTCGGCGGGTGCATTGAACGGCGCGGCGTTCAAGGCGGGGCTGGTGCGCAACGGGCGAGAGGGCGCGCGCGCGGCGCTGGATGAGCTTTGGGGGCAGGTTTCTGAAAGTGCCGATTTGCGGATCGGGCGCTATTTCCCGGCGCAAATGCCTGGAACGCAGGCGCTGTTGCGATGGTTCGAGTCCTTCACGCCCGCAGCGCTTCTCGACAACGTTTCGCGGGTGTTTTCGCCCTATGATACCGGGCCGTTCTACGTCAATCCGCTGCGCTCTGTGGTCGAGAAATTCGACTATAAGCATGTCTGTGCACAGGCTGGACCTGCTCTTTATGTTGCTGCCACCAATGTGCGCACGGGAAAGGTGCGCGTATTTGAGGGGGCGGAAATCACGGTTGATGCAATCCTTGCCTCGGCCTGCCTGCCCGAAGTGTTCCGCGCGGTGGAAATCGACGATCCCAAGACTGGCAAGCGCGAGGCGTTCTGGGATGGTGGGTTCACCGGAAACCCGCCGCTCTTTCCGCTCTTTTCGTTCGACTATCCACGCGATATTGTGGTCGTGAATGTCAATCCGATGATACGCGACGGCGTGCCCAAAACACCCTCCCAAATCGAAGAGCGCATCAACGAGATCAGCTTTAACAGCTCACTTTTGCGCGAATTGCGCGCGGTTGATTTCGTGCGGCGGCTGCTGGCCGAGGGGCGGATGCCCGAGGGCGCGATGAAAGACGTGCTGATCCATATGATTGGCGATGACACGATCATGACTGAGCTTTCAGCCGCCTCCAAGATCATCCCCGAATGGGGCCAGCTTAACCGTCTCAAAGAGGCCGGGCAATCGGCGGCAGAGACCTGGCTTGGCCAACATGCCGACAAGATCGGGGTGTCTGCCTCGACCGATCTTCAGGCTTTGTTTAACTGAGATTTGTCCTTGGGTTTCTTGGCGTCTTTCGGCTGAGGATAGACCAGTCCAGCCGAGATGATCAGCTTGGCGGCATCTTCCACCGACATATCCAGATAGGTCAGTTGCGATTGCGGCACGAACAGCAAAAAACCCGAGGTCGGGTTGGGCGTGGTCGGCAGGAACACTGAAATCAGCGGATCATCGGGGGCAGCCATTCCGGCCACCTCGCCCTTGGCGGTCGATGAAACAAAGGCAATCGCCTTAAGACCGGGGCGGGGATACTCGATCACACAGGCGCGGTCGAATTTTGCCTCCGATTGGCTTAGCACCGTCTCGGCGATTTGTTTCAGCCCGCTGTAAACAGTGCGCACGAAGGGCAAGCGATTGACGATACTTTCCCCGATGCGCAGAAATGTGCGCCCGAAAAAGCCCTTGGCGAGCCAGCCCACGATCACCGTGAAGATCAGGAAGATCAGCACGCCAATACCGCGCACGTTTACGCCGATGTAATGCTCGGGGCGCATTTCTTGGGGGACTAGCGGCAAGACCCAGCCATCGACCCAGCCTGCCATCGTCCACATCAGCCAGATCGTGAGGCCAATCGGCGCAACCACGATCAGGCCGGTGAAAAACGACCCGCGCAGCGCCGCAAACCGGGATCGGCGGCGCGGGGGATGGGAATCCTCAGGTTTGCTCATAAGCCGCCTCTCGCGCCAAATTGTCTCACGCTATCTATGCACGCGCGCAGGGCAGAGCAATGGGCGTGCGCGTCAGCCCGCCGCTGATTGCGCTATTTCACTCGCAATTTGCGCACCCAAGCGGGCATTGTTCAAAACAAGGGCGATATTGGCGTCCAGCGAGCGCCCATCTGTCAGCTCGAAGATCCGCGACAGCAGGAAGGGCGTGACGGATTTCGCCGCAATACCTTGCGCGCTGGCCTCGGCTAAAGCGGCCTCGATCACCGGCACGATGTCTTCGCGCGCGATCTCGGACTCGGTCGGGATCGGATTGGCGATCAGTTGCCCGCCGGGCAAACCAAGACGCGCGCGCATCAGATGGGCGGCGGCGATTTCAGCAGCACTATCGGCGCGCAGGGGGGCAAGTAGGCCCGAACTGCGCGACCAGAAAGCAGGGAAATCGTCTTGGCCATAAGCGATCACGGGCACACCGTGGGTTTCCAGAACTTCCAGAGTTTTTGGGATATCCAGAATGGCCTTGGCCCCTGCGGCCACAACCGTCACCGGCGTCGCGCCAAGTTCCAGCAGATCGGCGGAGATGTCAAAGCTGTCCTCAGCGCCGCGATGCACGCCGCCAATGCCACCCGTGGCAAACACCGAAATCCCCGCAAGATGGGCGCAGATCATTGTGGCGGCGACAGTAGTCGCGCCCGTCGCACGCTTGGCCAGACACACAGCCAGATCGGCGCGGCTGACCTTCATCGCGTCGCTGGTCTGGGCGAGACGCTCCAGAATGTCCGCCTCCAGCCCGATATGGATAGCGCCATCGAGCAGCGCGATGGTCGCGGGCGTGGCCCCCGATGCACGCACCTCTGCCTCAACCGCCTGCGCGGTTTGCAGGTTTTGCGGATAGGGCATGCCATGGGTGATGATCGTGGATTCCAGAGCCACAACGGGATGACCGGCATCCAGTGCGGCGCGCACTTCGGGGGCAAAGATCAGCGGCAGGGTCATGTGGCAAGTTCTCCGGAAACATAGCGGGCAGCGGCGATCAGCGCATGTTCCAGCGCCTTCTCACGCGCACTGCCGCGCCGTTCAGCCACCAGATGGGCGGCCATGAAAGTATCGCCTGCACCCGTCACGCGGGTCACAAGCACGGCAGGCGGGGCCGAGGCAATCACATCGCCCGCAGTGGCGCAGCCATCGGCTGCCGCGCGCCCGCCATCGGTCACCAGAACGCGGCGCGCGCCACGATCCAGCAGGCCCTGAGCGGCCTCATACGCGCTTTTGAAATTGCGCTGGCACAGGATGCCCGCCTCTTCGAGATTGACGTAAAGGGTGGCGCGCGGATGGGCCAAAAGCGGCGTCAGGCGTTCGGCCTTACCGGGGCTGGCCGGGGCGACGCGCAGGTCGGATTTCGCGAATAGTGGTGAGCTTGCAATTTGCGACAACAGCGCCTCTGTGAGGTTGCCATCCAGCGCGACCGGACCTTCCCACGGGGCATCGGCTGATCCCAAGCGGCCATCAGAAAGCGGGGTCAGGATTTTATCGCCAGCGGCCTCAAGACTATGCGCATCCGCAATCGCCGCGATCAGCCCATTGGCCCCCTCGATCGCCATATAGCGGTCGGTGGGCAGGTCATCAGAGCGGTAAAGATAGTCGCAATCCACACCCAGAACCCGCGACGTTTCGATCAGGTCATTGCCTTGGCTGTCACGCCCCAGCGCGGTCAAAATAGCCGGGCGCAGACCAAAGCGGCGCAGGGTCATCGCGATGTTCATCGCAACACCACCAGGCAGGCGCTCGATCCGGCCCGGAACGTCCGAGCCAAGATGCATATGGAGCGAACTGCGCCCGATAATGTCCCACAGGACCGAGCCGATACACAGGATATCAGGGGGTGAGTCTGTCATGCCCCTTGGTGGCCCGAGACGGGGCAGGGCGCAAGGGGTGGCGTCGATGCAAACGCCCCCCGTTTATCAGCTTTCAAGCCACGCGGCGGCGTTCGGCCCTAGCGTCAGCCTGCCGTCCGACAGTGTCGCGGCTAGCGAGGGGCCGATTAGTGCGCCTTCGGGGGCATCAATCGTCACCGGATCGGGGCCAAGGTTGAACAGGCAGATCACCGTTTGATCGTTCGCGATGCGGGTAAAGCCAAGGATCGGGTCGGGCAGATCCAGAAAGACGCTACGCCCGTTTGACAGCGCCGCCGAGCCTTTGCGAAACGCGATGGCGGCGCGGTAATGGGCCAGCACGCTGTCAGGTGCGCCCTCTTGCAGGCTGAGCGCGCGTGCGGCTTGCTGCGCTTTCACCGGCAGCCACGGCTTGACGGTGGAAAACCCAGCATTGGCGGTTTCGTCCCACACCATCGGCGTGCGACACCCATCGCGGCCCTTGTTTTCGGGCCAGAACCGCAAGCCCGGCGGGTCGGTCAACTCGCTATATTCCAGCTCGGTCTCGCTCTGGCCCAGCTCCTCGCCCTGATAGATCCCGATCGTGCCTTGGAACGAGACCAGCATCGAGATCGCCAGTTTCGCCACTGCGTCCTGCGTGCCGTATTTGGCCCAGCGGGTCACATGGCGCTGCACGTCATGGTTGGAAAACGACCAGCTTGGCCAGCCATCGGGGGCACCGTTAAAGAACCCCTCGATCTTAGAACGGAAATGTTCGGGCGTGAATTTCGGCCCCAGCATGTCGAAGCTATAGGCCATGTGCAGCCGTTTGGTGCCCGAGGTGTATTCCTCCATGATACCAAGCGCGCGATGGGGGGCCTCGCCGACCTCGCCGACGAGCGTGCGCGCCTCGAACTCATCCATCAGCGTGCGCATCCGTTCCAGAAACGCCAGATTCTCGGGGCGGTTCTTGTCGAACGCGTGATCTTGCATGTCATAGGTCGACAGCGGCGGCCAACGATCAACGTCGGGCGACATGGCGGGGTTGTCGCGCAGCTCGGGGTCGTGGAAATAGTAGTTCACCGTATCAAGGCGGAACCCGTCGACGCCACGTTCAAGCCAGAAGCGCAGCACATCAAGCAACTCATCTTGAACCGCCGGATTGTGCAGGTTCAGATCGGGCTGCGAAATCAGGAAGTTGTGCAGGTAATACTGGCCTCGTTTGGGCGTATATTCCCAAGCCGAGCCGCCAAAGACCGATTGCCAGTTATTGGGCGGAGAGCCGTCGGGTTTGGGATCGGCCCAGACATACCAATCCGCCTTGGCGCTGCCCTTTTTAGAGTCTTTGAACCACGGATGCTGATCCGAGCTATGCGAGATCACCTGATCAATGATCACCTTCAGCCCCAGATCATGGGCCCGCGCCACCAGCGCGTCGAAATCGGCCAAAGTGCCAAATTGCGGATCAATGTCGCGGTAATTTGCCACATCATAGCCCATATCGGCCATCGGCGAGGTGAAGATCGGCGACAGCCAGATCGCATCCACGCCAAGGCTCGCGACATGATCAAGGCGGCGCGTGATGCCCGCCAGATCGCCGATCCCGTCCCCTGAATCGTCTTGAAAGCTGCGGGGGTAAATCTGATAGATCACCGCGCCGCGCCACCAGTCCTTGTTCATATCGCGCTCCTGCCGTTTCGGGTTTGCCTGATCTTTGGCCAAGTTTAGGTTTGTTAGCGCAAACGGCAACCGTTATAGAGGGGGTATTCTCCCATCGCTTGACCTTATTGGCGCGGGTGCCCATCAATCAATCGAGATCACAGCTTTCGGAGGCTTCGCCCGTGACCGACACCCCAATGCCGACCGCCGAGTCACTGCGCGACGAGATTTTGCATCACGTCACCTATTCGATGGGCAAGGATGACAAACACGCCTCGGTTTATGATTGGCGTATGGCGCTGAGTCTGGCGCTGCGTGACCGGGTGGTCGAGCCGTGGTTTGCCGCGACCCGCAAGACGTGGGAACAGGGGCGCAAGCGCGTCTATTACCTGTCGATGGAGTTCTTGATCGGGCGGATGCTGGAAGATGCCGCGATCAATTTGGGTCTGCGCGCGACGTGTCGCAGCGCGATTGAGGGCTTGGGACTGGATTGGTATGAAGTCATCGAAAACGAACCTGATGCAGCCCTTGGCAATGGCGGGCTGGGCCGGTTGGCGGCGTGCTATATGGAGAGCATGGCAAGCCTTGGCTGTCCGGGTTACGGCTATGGCATCCGCTATGAGCACGGCCTGTTCAAGCAGCGCTTTGAGGGCGGCCAGCAGGTTGAGTCGCCTGAAGATTGGCTAAAACAGCGCCATCCTTGGGAATTCGAGCGCCCCGAAAGTGCGTATGAGATCGGCTTCAAAGGCTATGTCGAAACGATTGACGGTAAACCCCATTGGGTGCCCGGCGAAACCGTTCTGGCCGAGGCCTATGACATGCCGGTGATCGGCTGGGAGGGCAAATGGGCCAACACGCTTAGGCTGTGGTCTGCCAAGCCCACCGAGATGTTCGATCTGGCGCGTTTCAATCATGGCGATTATGCCGCTGCCGCCGAGCCAGAGGCATTGGCGCGCACACTCAGCCGGGTGCTTTATCCCGATGACACGACCTACGCAGGCAAGGAATTGCGCCTCAAGCAGGAATATTTCCTGACCGCCGCCGCGCTGCAAGACATCCTGCGCCGCCATCTTGCAGCGGGCCTGTCGCTGGAACAACTCCCCGAACATGTCGCGATCCAGATGAATGACACGCACCCCGCGATTGCCGGGCCGGAACTGATCCGCCTGCTGAGCGATGTGCATGGGATGGAGCTAACGCAAGCTATTGAAACGGCTGTGCAATGTCTGGGCTACACCAACCACACTTTGCTGCCCGAGGCGCTGGAGCATTGGGCGACCTATCTGATGGGCACGGTGCTGCCGCGCCATATGCAGATCATCGAAAAAATCGACAGCTGGCATCGACGCAACCACCCCAACCGGCCGCATTTTGTAGGCATCATCAAACACCAAGAGGTGCGCATGGGCGAGCTGGCCTTTATCACCTCGCATAAGGTGAACGGGGTGTCGGCACTGCACACCGAGTTGATCAAGAAGAACCTGTTTCCCGAGCTTAACAAGCTGCATCCCGGGCGCATCATTAACCAAACCAACGGCATTACCCCGCGCCGCTGGCTGCGCATGGCCAACCCCGCGCTGTCGCATCTGATCATCGACACGATTGGCGACGGTTGGGAGGGTGACTTGGACCGGCTGCGCGAACTTGAACCCTTTATCGAGGATTCCGCGTTCCTTGATAAATTCATGGCCGCCAAACGCACCAATAAGGAACATCTGGCCGCATGGATCGCGCAAAGCGAAGGGATCACGGTCAACCCGGATGCGATTTTTGACATTCAGGTCAAACGCTTGCATGAATACAAGCGGCAGTTAATGAACATCTTGCAGACCATCGGCGAATGGCACGAGATGCGCGAAAACCCTCAGACCGACTATCAACCGCGCGTCAAGATTTTCGGCGGCAAGGCGGCTCCGGGTTATTACGCAGCCAAGCAAATCATCCGGCTGATCAAAGATGCCGCCGAGGTGATCAACAATGACCCGCTGATCGGGGATCGCCTGAAAATCGTCTATCCGGCCAATTACAACGTCTCGATGGCAGAACGTCTGATCCCGGCTGCGGATCTGTCGGAACAGATCTCGACGGCGGGCAAGGAAGCCTCGGGGACGGGGAATATGAAATTCGCACTGAACGGCGCGTTGACGATTGGCACGCTGGACGGCGCGAATGTGGAAATCCGCGAACAGGTGGGGGCGGAGAATTTCTTTCTGTTTGGCCTGACTGCCGATGAGGTGATGGAGCGTCGCCGCGACCCTGAACATGCCCGCCACGCGATTCTGGCCAGCCCGCTTTTGCAGGATGTGTTGCAGATCATTGCTGAGGGGCGTTTCTCTGAGGATGAGCCGGAACGCTATCACGATCTCATTCATAATATGTGGAATAGCGACTACTTCCTCGTGGCCTCGGACTTCGAATCCTACCGATCCTCTCAGAAAGGGGTGGACGTAGCCTTTGGTGATCGCGCAAGCTGGGCGAAGATGGCCGCCCTCAACACGGCGCGGATGGGATTCTTTTCATCTGACCGCGCGATTGCTGGTTATATGAAGGATATCTGGGACACGACATCTGCCCTCTAGGCAGCCTCGCGCCCGGGCGAAGGAGCGACATGGCACTGATCGATCGCGCAACCGCCGAGGCTTTAAGCGAAGGGCTCCATCCCGATCCATTCTCAATTCTGGGGACGCATGAGGGGCGGTTGGTGGCCTTTGTGCCGGGCGCGAAACGGGTCTGGGCTTTGGGTAAGCGCGAACAAGAACTGACCAAGATCATCCCCGAAGTGTTCGCCGCTAAATGGGACAACGGCCCCTATCGGCTGCGCGCCAGCAATGACGAAGCGATATGGGATTTCGACGATCCCTACAGCTTCCCGCCCGTGCTGGGCGAGATGGATGAATATCTGATCGGCGAGGGCACGCATAAGCGGCTTTGGGAGAAACTTGGCGCGCATGTGATCACCCATAGCGGTGTCGAGGGCGTGCATTTCGCAGTTTGGGCGCCCAATGCGCGGCGCGTGTCCGTCGTGGGCGATTTCAATTTCTGGGATGGTCGGCGTCATCAGATGCGTCGCTTGGGGAAGGCCGGGGTTTGGGAAATTTTCGTTCCCGGTCTGCATGAAGGCGCGCTTTATAAGTACGAATTGCTTGATGGCGACGGGCGGTTGCTGCCGCTCAAAGCCGACCCACTTGGGTTTGGCTCGGAACATCCGCCCGCACAGGCCTCGGTCGTGCGCAAGCTGGGGCTGCACCATTTCGGAGATGGGGCATGGCTGAAACACCGTGCCGCGCGTCAGGAACGTCACGCGCCAATCTCGATCTATGAGGTCCATCTGGGGTCGTGGGTGCGCGTTTGGGATGAAGGCGGCAGGCCGCTGAGCTATCACGAACTGGCCGAGAAGCTGATTGATTACGTTTGCGACTTGGGATTCACCCATATCGAGCTGCTCCCGATCACCGAGTTTCCGTTTGATGGGTCGTGGGGCTATCAGCCGATCGGGCTTTATGCGCCTACGATCCGCTATGGCCGACCCGAGGAATTCGCCGAGCTGGTCGATGCCGCGCATCGCCGGGGCGTGGGCGTGATCCTTGACTGGGTGCCCGGCCATTTCCCGACCGATGAACATGGATTGCAGAAGTTCGATGGCACAGCGCTTTATGAACATGCCGATCCGAAAGAGGGGTTTCATCAGGACTGGAACACGCTGATCTACAATTACGGTCGGCGCGAGGTGTCTAATTATCTGCTGGCCAATGCGCTTTACTGGCTGGAGGAATATCACCTGGACGGGTTGCGCGTGGATGCGGTGGCCTCGATGCTCTATCGTGATTATTCCCGCGAGCCCGGTGAATGGGTGCCCAACAAGGATGGCGGGCGCGAAAATCTTGAGGCGATAGAGTTTCTCAAGGCGATGAACGCGGCGTCGTATGGCGGGGCGGAAGGGATCATGACAGTGGCCGAGGAAAGCACCGCCTTTCCCGGCGTCACGCGTCCGGTGCATGAGGACGGGCTTGGCTTTGGCTACAAATGGAACATGGGCTGGATGAACGACACGTTGCGCTATTTCGCGCGCGAGCCGGTGCATCGCAAGTTCCACCATAACGAACTTACCTTCGCGTCTTCATACACTTACAGCGAAAACTTCATCCTGCCGATCAGCCACGACGAGGTGGTGCATGGCAAGGGCTCGATGCTGGGCAAAATGCCGGGAAGCGAACCCGAGAAATACGCCAATCTGCGTGCGTTCTATGCGTTTCAATGGGCGCATCCGGGCAAAAAGCTGTTGTTCATGGGCCAAGAATTCGGCCAATGGTCAGAATGGAGCCATGAGCGCGAGCTCGACTGGTATCTGCTCGACGATCCGCGCCATGCAGGTTTGCGCAATTTGGTGCGCGACCTCAACCGCTTGTATCGCGACATGCCTGCGTTGCATTGGGGCGATTGCGATCCGCAAGGGTTCTCGTGGATTGAAGCCGATGACGCGGAAAACTCGGTTTTCGTGTTTGAACGCCGTGCGCCGGGCGTGGACCCGGTTGTCGTCGTCGCCAATCTGACGCCGATAGATCGCACTTACCGCATTGGCCTGCCGCAGGGCGGCGAATGGGTTGAGTTCATGAACACCAATTCGGCCCATTACGGCGGCGACAACTGGGGTAATCTTGGTTATATCACGGCCCAATCACAGCCCCATTCGAACCGTCAATACAGTGCAGAGGTTTATGTGCCGCCGCTCTCGGTCGTGATGTTCACGCCCGGTTAAGCGCCTGAAGGGAGGGAGAGAATGCTACCACAACCCAATACACGCCTGAGCGCGCAGGCGATGGCCTTTGTTCTGGCGGGCGGACGCGGGAGTCGCTTGAAAGAGTTGACCGACAGGCGCGCCAAGCCAGCGGTCTATTTTGGCGGCAAGACACGGATCATCGATTTCGCGCTGTCCAATGCGCTTAATTCCGGCATTCGCAAGATGGCAATCGCGACGCAATACAAGGCGCATTCGCTGATCCGCCACGTCCAGCGCGGATGGAACTTTTTCCGCGCCGAGCGCAATGAATATCTTGATATCCTGCCCGCAAGCCAGCGCGTCACCGATAGTCGCTGGTATCTGGGCACCGCCGACGCCGTGGCGCAAAACATTGATATAATAGATGATTACAAGGTGAAATTTGTCGTGATCCTCGCCGGTGATCATATCTACAAGATGGATTACGAAATTATGCTGCGCGAGCATGTCGATACTGGCGCCGATGTAACCATCGGCTGTCTGACCGTGCCACGCGAAGAGGCGACGGCCTTTGGTGTGATGGCGATCGACAAAACCGGGCAGGTAACGGAGTTTTTGGAAAAACCGGAAAATCCGCCGGGGATGCCCGACGATCCCGATAACAGTCTCGCCTCGATGGGGATCTATATCTTCAACTGGGATTTCCTGCGTGATTTGCTGCGTCGGGATATGGAAGACACAAATTCCAGCCATGATTTCGGCCATGATCTGATCCCCCATATTGTCAAGCATGGCAAAGCGATGGCGCATAAGTTCAGCGATAGCTGCGTGACTTCGGGGCTTGAGACGGAACCCTATTGGCGCGATGTGGGCACAGTGGATGCGTTCTGGCAGGCCAATATCGATCTCACCGATTTCACGCCCAAGCTGGATCTTTATGACAATGAATGGCCGATCTGGACCTATGCCGAGATCGTGCCGCCCGCGAAATTCATCCATGACGAGGATGGGCGGCGCGGCTCTGCTGTGTCCTCGCTGGTCTCGGGGGATTGTATTGTCTCAGGGTCCGAGGTGCGCCATTCACTGCTGTATACAGGGGTGCGTGCGCATAGTTTTTCAGCGCTGGATCAAGCGGTTGTGCTGCCTTATGTCGATATCGGGCGCAATGCGCGTCTCAGCCATTGCGTGATTGATCGCGGTGTGCAAATTCCCAAAGGCTTGGTCGTGGGCGAAGATCCCGACGAGGATGCAAAGTGGTTTCGCCGCACCGAAGGGGGCGTCGTGCTGATTACCCAGCCGATGCTTGATAAACGCGCGGCGGTGCTGGATTAAATCTGGGGAGGGGGCTGTCTGCCCCCACGGCTTGCGCCGCCCCCCCAAGAGTATTTGAGGCCAGATGAAATGGGCAAAATGCGCAAGGTTCTTTCCGTCGCCTCAGAAGCCGTGCCGCTGATCAAGACAGGCGGTCTGGCCGATGTGGTGGGGGCGCTGCCGGGCGCGCTAGCCGGGCAGGGCTGGGAGATGCGGGTAATGATCCCCGCCTATCGCGGTGTCCTGAAATCCCTGAAATCTACGAAAGAGGTCTGGCAAAGCCCCGATCTATTCGGCGCTCCAGCGCGGTTGATGCAGGGGCGGGCGGGCACGATGGCGGTTTTGGCGCTGGATGCGCCCCATCTGTTTGATCGCGCGGGCGGGCCGTATTCCGATGCGGCGGGAGATTACGCCGATAATGGCGAGCGCTTTGCTGCGCTAAGCTATGTCGCAGCCGAGGTCGCGCGCAAAGGGGTGGCGAGTTGGAAGCCCGAGATCGTGCATGCGCATGATTGGCAAACCGGGTTGGTGCCGTGGTATCTGCGCGGCTCGGGCATTCCCAGTGTGATGACGATTCACAATATCGCGTTTCAAGGGCGGTTCCCGCGCATCAAGCTGGAGGCGCTGGGGCTGACAGCGAACGATTTTCAGCGTGATGGCGTTGAGTTTTGGGGGGACATCTCGACGCTTAAGGCCGGGCTGATGGCGGCGGATGCGATCACCACGGTCAGCCCGCGCTATGCGGATGAGTTGATGCGCCCCGAATTCGGCATGGGACTAGAGGGGGTTTTGCAACTTCGCGCGCGTGATTTGCATGGCATCCTGAATGGCATCGATGCCACGGCTTGGAACCCGGAGACGGATCCGCATATCAACCCGTTCTCAGTAAAGAAAATTGCGGATAAAGATAAGAATCGCAAAGCCTTGCAGGAAGAGTTTAATCTTGATGTCAAAGGTCCGTTGGCGATCTTGATCAGCCGGTTGACCGATCAAAAGGGGATTGATCTGATCGCGCCCGCGATTGAACCTTTCCTTGCGGCGGGTGGGGGTTTGGCGGTTCTGGGGTCTGGGGATCGCTGGGCAGAGGCCTCGATGCTTAATCTCGCCGCGCGTTATCCCGGTCAGGTTGGCGTCAAGATCGGCTACGATGAAACGTTGAGTCATCGCATGTTTGGCGGCGGCGATGCGGTGCTGGTGCCGTCGCGGTTCGAGCCGTGCGGTCTGACCCAGCTTTACGGTTTGCGCTATGGGTGTTTGCCGATTGTAGCGGCGGTGGGCGGGCTGGCCGATACTGTGGTGGGTGCGACGCCTGCGACGATGGCGGCCAAAGCTGCGACAGGCGTGGTGTTTCATCCCGTGGATGCGCTGGCTTTGCAGCAGAGCTTGCTGAAACTGGTGTCGCTTTATGAAGATCGCGCACTTTGGCGGGCGATGGTGGCGCGCGCTATGAAGGTCGATTGGGGATGGGAGCGCTCGGCCAGTCTGTATGCAGCGCTTTATGATGCGTTGATTTCCAATGCAGATTGAGATCGGCTGCGGCGATACACTGGGGGCCACGCTTAGCAATGACGGCGTGAATTTTGCGCTTGCGTCGCAGCATGCCGAGGCGGTCGATCTGTGCCTGTTTACCCAAGGTGATGAGGTTCGATTGCGCCTGCCGGGACGTTCCGGTGCGATCTGGCACGGCTTTGTGCCGGGGCTTGGGGCAGGGGCGCGCTATGGCTATCGCGTGCACGGACCTTGGGCGCCTGAATCGGGGCATCGATTTAACCCCGCCAAGCTGTTGATCGACCCTTATGCGCGTGCGCTTGATCAGCCCGTGATCTGGCAAGCCGCTATGGCGCAAGGGAAATCCAAGCCGGAACCGCATAATTCCGCATCCGAAATGGCGAAGTCGGTCGTGTGCGAGACGCAGCTTCCCGAGTGGAATCGCCCGGCGCATCGTTGGCGTGATAGCATCATTTATGAGGCCCACCCAAAGGGCCTGAGCAGGCTGCATCCCGATATCCCCGAGTCCTTGCGTGGCACTTGGGCGGGGCTGGCGAGTGATCCAATTTTGGCGCATCTGGGCAGGCTTGGGGTTACCGCGATTGAGCTACTGCCGACCTGCGCCTTTCTCGATGACAAGTTCCTCGTGGAAAAGGATCTGCGCAACTATTGGGGCTATCAGCCGGTTGGCTTTTTCGCCCCCGAACCGCGTTATGGCGGCCCAGATCCGCGTGCTGAGTTTCGCGACATGGTGCGACGGTTTCATAATGTCGGAATTGAGGTGATCCTTGACGTGGTGTTCAACCACACCGGCGAGGGCGATGCGCGCGGCCCTATGCTGTCGCTGCGCGGGATCGACAATGCCAGCTATTACCGCCTTGGCGATCGCGGCGCGTATATTAACGAAACCGGCACGGGAAATACGCTGAATCTGTCTAATCCGCTTGCGCTGCGCCTTGTGATGGATTGTCTGCGCCATTGGGTGCTTGAGATGGGCGTGGACGGGTTTCGCTTTGATCTGGCCGCCACTTTGGCGCGTGGCGCAAGCGGCGCGGTTGAGGCAAACGCGCCGTTCCTAAGTGCCATCGCGCAAGATCCGGTGCTTCGCGGCGTCAAGTTGATCGCTGAGCCTTGGGATATCGGTCCCGGCGGCTATTTCTTAGGCGGGTTTCCCCATCCGTTCACCGAATGGAATGACCGGTTTCGTGATGATACGCGCCGGTTCTGGCGCGGCGATAACGGCATGGCGGGCGATCTGGCGCGCCGAGTTGCGGGTTCGGCTGAGGTGTTTGACCATGACGGTCGCTGCGCCTACGCCTCGGTCAATTTTGTATCCGCACATGATGGCTTCACCTTGCAAGACCTTGTAAGTTTTAACGAAAAACACAATGAGGCGAATGGCGAGGGCAATCGCGACGGCCATAATGCGAACTTTTCGCAAGCGTTGCCAGACCGGGCGTCCCAGGATGCGCGCAAACGCGCGTTGCTCGCCACATTGATCCTGAGCCAAGGTGTGCCGATGCTGTTGGCGGGCGATGAGTTCGGCAATTCTCAAGGGGGCAACAACAACGCCTATGCGCAGGACAATCCGATTGGTTGGCTGGACTGGCCCAATGCCGATGAGGCCCTGATCGAGTATACCGCGCGGCTGATCGCGCTGCGCAACGCCTATCCGGTTCTGCGCCAGCGCCGTTTTTTGCACGCCTTGACGCGCGCGCAAGATGGGATGCGCGACTTGATTTGGCGGCTGTGTTCAGGCGGCGAACCCACGCCTCACGATTGGGGCAATCCCGATCTGCGCTGCATTGGCGTGGAAATTCGTGGTGCCGCCGAAGGGTCATCGGGGGAGGCAGGCGATCACGCTGCCTATCTGATTTTTAATTCAGGCGGCGCTTGCGAGGCGCAATTGCCAGCTGGCGCGTTGGAGCGCGTGCTTGATAGCGCCGATCCCAATGGCGCGATTTTGCCCACGCGTGACACATCAACTTGTCTTGCCGCTCAATCGCTGCAAGTTTTCATCCAATCGCCACGCCAGGAGCCAACATGACCCGCCACGCCACGACGCCCTTTGAGGGGCAAAAACCCGGCACCTCTGGTTTGCGCAAAAAGACCAAGGTCTTCATGCAGCCGCGCTATCTTGAGAATTTCGTGCAAGCGACCTTTGATGCGATCGGCGGGATTGCGGGGCAGACTTTGGTGCTGGGCGGCGACGGGCGCTATTTCGGGGCCGAGGCGGCGCGCACGATCCTCAAGATGGCGGCGGCGAACGGTGCGCGGCGGGTGATCGTGGGGCAGGGCGCGTGGCTCTCGACCCCGGCAGCCTCGCATCTGATCCGCACGCGCGGGGCGATGGGTGGGATCATCTTGTCGGCCAGCCACAATCCGGGCGGTCCGAAAGAGGATTTCGGTGTTAAATACAACATGGGCAATGGCGGGCCTGCGCCGGAATCGGTGACTTCGGCTATTTATGCGCGCAGTCAGGAGATCACGGAATATCTTTGTCTGGATGCGGGCGACCCTGATCTCGCGACCGTCGGTGAGGCCCAGCTTGGCATGATGGTGGTCGAGGTAGTGGACCCGGTAGAGGCCTATACAGACATGATGAAAACTTTGTTCGATTTCAATGCATTGCGGGCCATGTTCAACGCGGGATTTCGGATGCGGATGGATTCGATGTGCGCGATTACCGGGCCCTATGCCGTCGAGATTTTGGAGCGCCGCTTGGGTGCGCCTGCGGGCACCGTCACCCATGCCACGCCGTTACCTGATTTCGGCGGAATGCATCCCGATCCCAACCCGACTTGGGCGCATGAATTGATGGCGGAGATGATGGGTGCGGATGCGCCTGATTTCGGTGCAGCCTCGGATGGCGATGGCGATCGAAATATGGTTCTAGGCGCGGGCGTTTATGTGTCGCCCTCTGATAGCCTAGCCGTTCTGGCCGCCAATGCGCATCTGGTTCCGGGGTATAAATCGGGACTGAAAGGGGTTGCGCGTTCGATGCCGACTTCTGCTGCGGTGGACCGTGTGGCCACCGAGATGGGGCTGGATTGTTATGAAACACCAACGGGTTGGAAGTTTTTCGGCAATCTGATGGATGCCGGACGGGTTAGCCTGTGTGGTGAGGAAAGCTTTGGCACCGGCTCTGATCATGTGCGCGAAAAGGACGGGCTTTGGGCGGTGCTGATGTGGCTCAATATCCTAGCCGTGCGCCAGATGAGCGTAGCGGACATTTTGCAAGATCACTGGGCGCGGTTCGGGCGCAATTACTATTCGCGACATGACTACGAAGCGCTGCCCAGCGATCAGGCCGAGGCGATGCTGGGGGACCTGCGCACGCGTCTGAATGGGTTGAAAGGCACGCAATACGAGGGTCTTACCGTCGAGAGTGCCGACGAGTTTTCTTACACCGATCCCGTCGATGGTTCGATCTCGACAGGCCAAGGGTTTCGTATTCTGTTCGAGGGTGGCTCGCGCGTTGTGCTGCGTTTGTCGGGAACGGGCACCGAGGGCGCGACGTTGCGCGTCTATCTTGAACGCTACACGCCGGGCCCGGACGGGCTTGAACACGATCCGCAAGAGGCGCTGGGGCCGATCATCAAGGCAACCGAGGCAATCGTAGGGATCCGCGAGCGCACAGGGCGCACGGAGCCCAATGTGATTACGTAAAGCTGCAAATGGATGCAGAGCGTCTTACAAGAACTGGGCATATATTAATCCTATAATCGGTATTATGTAAACATACCACATCAGGAAAACCCGCTAAACACTTGTTTTCATATCCTACTACCGTATTGGCACCGGTAGAAACTTTCCACTTAGGCCGATGATCTCATCCCATATCCGCAATGTCAGATCGCGCGGACGCTCCTTTACTGGACGCACGAGAAACCAATGACGCATTAATGGCAGCCCCGGCGCATCCAGCAACACCAGACGCCCGGTGTCGATCTCATCCGTCACCGTATGCAGGCTGAGGAACGCAACCCCTAGACCGGCCATGACGGCTTGCTTGATCGTCTCGTTGCTGTCCATCTCAAGCGTGTCATAGATCCGCCCGTCGCCAACCCGGTCCAGCCAGCGCGTCATCAGAATGCGTGTTCCCGAGCCTTGTTCGCGTGCGATGAAGCGCTGAGAAAACAACATATCCAGATCGCTGGCATGACCGATCAGCGGATGACCCGGCGGCGCGATTAACCCGTGCGGATGATCCCCTAGCGGCTCAGCAATCACCTCGGGTTGACGTGGCGGCCGCCCCATCACGACTATATCGAACGAGCCGAGTTCCAACCCTTGCACGATTTCGGTGCGGTTTCCGATCTTAAGGGACAGTTCTATTTCGGGATGCGCGTCTTGCATCAGTTTTACCAATCTAGGCGCGAAATACTTGCCCGTTGAGACCACACCCAGCGTCAAACGGCCGACCTGACCACGTTGAATCGCGCGCAAATTGGCCTCAGCCTGCGACAAACTGTCCTCAATTCGCAGCGCCGCATCGCGCAACGCGTGGCCCGCCTCGGTCAGCTCTGATCCCGCGCCATCAACGGCGCGCTGGATCAGCTTCATCTGCGAAGCCTCTTCCAAGCCTTTGATTTGTGTGTGAATTGCGGGCGTCGTTAAGCCAAGAGCCTCGCCAGCAGCGGTCAACGACCCGCCTTTGGCCACCGCATCGAGTGCGCGCAATTGTTTTAACGTGAGGGCGTTCATTCGCATCGATATTAAAATTCCCTGAAGTCTATTTATAATTATTTAAATTCCATAAAAACACAAATTCCGCAATCGTAACCTCACTTCAGCACGTCACCTTGGAGGAGGAGCCGATGTCCGTGAGTTTCGAAGGCCTCGGCCTATCTAGCGAACTATCTGATACAATGACCCGCCTGACACAGGTCGGTGCGAAGCTCGCTCGCATCATTGCACGCAACGGGATTGAAGCGGATCTCTCGCAAGCAGCCGGCGTCAATGCTGGCGGCGATGGTCAAAAGGCGCTCGATGTGATTGCCGATGAGGCCTTCATGGATGCGTTGCGCGATAGCGCGGTGATCCATTACGCTTCGGAAGAGCAAGACGAGGTTGTCGATTTTGGCAACGGCTCATTGGCGCTTGCCATCGATCCCCTCGATGGATCATCCAATATCGACGTGAATGTCTCGATTGGCACGATCTTTTCGATCTTTCCCGCCGCCGAGACGCATGAAGCCAGCTTTCTACGCCCCGGAAGCGAGCAAATCGCTGGCGGCTATATCATCTTCGGGCCGCAAACCGCGCTGGTGGCAAGTTTCGGGCACGGTGTTCAGCAATGGGTGCTGGAGCCGGGCGGCGATAGCTGGACCCGCGTGGCCGACCCGCGCCCCCTGCCCGTCGATACGTCCGAATATGCGATCAACGCCTCGAATTACCGCCATTGGCCGGTGCCGATCCGCGCCTTTGTCGATGACATGGTGGCGGGGTCTGAAGGGCCGCGCGGGCGCAATTTCAACATGCGTTGGATTGCTTCTCTGGTGGCAGAAACCCATCGCATCATCACGCGTGGTGGCGTGTTTCTCTATCCCGGAGATGACCGTGAGGGCTACAAGCGCGGTCGTCTGCGCCATGTCTATGAATGCGCGCCGATCGCATTGCTGATCACGCAGCTCGGGGGCGGGGCCACCGATGGGGCCGACCCGATCCTGAGCGCCCTGCCCGACCAATTGCACGCCCGTACGCCGTTCGTCTTTGGGTCCAATGCCAAAGTCGCCCGCGTCGCCGCCTATCACGATTTGCCGCAAGACGAGGCTCTTGCCCTGTTCAATAATCGCGGCCTGTTCCGGAGTTAAAACATGTCCAAGAAACACCCGATCATCTCTGTCGTGGGCTCCTCGGGGGCTGGCACTTCGACCGTGAAAAACACCTTCGAGCAGATCTTTCGCCGCGAGGACATCTCAGCCGTCTCGATCGAGGGCGATGCGTTCCACCGCTTCAACCGCGCCGACATGAAGGCCGAGCTGCAAAAACACTATGACGAGGGCGATCCCGGTTTCTCGCATTTTTCTTATGAAGCCAACGAGTTATCCGAACTAGAGCGGGTCTTTCGCGAGTATAGCGAGACCGGCAAGGGCAAGACGCGCCACTATGTCCACGATGATATCGAGGCCGAACGCCACGGCACGCCGCCGGGTCATTTCACGCAATGGGCAGAATTCTCCGATACGTCTGACCTGCTGTTTTACGAGGGGCTGCACGGCTGCGTCGTCAATGATGAGGTCAATCTCGCGCAACTCGCCGATCTGAAAATCGGTGTCGTGCCGGTGATTAACCTTGAATGGACGCAAAAAATCCATCGCGACCGCGCCTCGCGCGGCTACTCGACCGAGGCCGTGACCGATGTGATCCTGCGCCGGATGCATTCTTATGTGAATTGCATCGTGCCGCAGTTTTCAGAAACCGACATCAACTTTCAGCGTGTGCCGGTGGTGGACACCTCAAACCCCTTCGTCGCGCGCTGGATTCCGACACCCGATGAAAGCCTCGTCGTGATCCGCTTCAAGAACCCGCGCGGCATCGATTTTCCCTATCTCACCTCGATGATCCACGGCTCGTGGATGAGCCGCGCCAATTCCATCGTGATCCCCGGCAACAAGCAGGATCTCGCGATGCAATTAATCCTAACCCCGTTGATCGAGCGCCTCGTGCGCGACGGCCGACGTGCTTGAGAAGGATGAACAAAGCCATGAAAGACATTCAAACCACTCAAGAAACCGAAATGGCCAACGCCATTCGCGCGCTTGCGATGGATGCAGTGCAGCGGGCCAATTCCGGTCATCCCGGTATGCCGATGGGCATGGCCGATGTCGCAACCGTCCTGTTCAACCGCTTTATGTCGATTGATCCGAGCGCGCCGAAATGGCCGGACCGCGACCGGTTCGTTCTGTCTGCCGGGCATGGCTCGATGCTGGTCTATGCGATCCATCATCTGCTGGGCTATGCAGATATGGACATGGATCAGCTGCGCAAGTTTCGCCAGCTCGGGTCGCGCACGGCAGGCCACCCGGAATATGGCCATGCCGATGGGATCGAGGTGACCACAGGCCCCTTGGGTCAAGGGATCGCAACCTCGGTCGGTATGGCGCTAGCGGAAAAGATGAAGAACGCGCGCTATGGCGATGATAACGTGGACCATTTCACCTATGTCATCGCGGGAGATGGCTGCCTGATGGAAGGCATTAGCCACGAGGCGATAGATCTCGCCGGGCATCTTGGCTTGGGCAAGCTGGTGGTGATGTGGGACGACAATGCGATCACGATTGATGGCGATACCAACCTGTCCACCTCGACCGATCAGCAGGCGCGCTTTGCGGCTGCGGGCTGGCATGTCAGCGATTGCGACGGTCACGATACGAACGCTATCGCAGAGGCGATTGAGGCCGCGCGCCACGACCCGCGTCCCTCGCTGATTGCCTGCCGCACGATCATCGGCTTTGGCGCGCCCAATAAGCAAGGCAGCCACGATGTGCACGGCGCGCCGCTGGGCGATGCCGAGATTTCAGCCGCGCGCAAGCAGTTGAACTGGGATCATGAGCCCTTTGAAATTCCTGCATCTATCTATGATTCGTGGCATCAGATCGCCGCGCGCGGAGCGCGCAAACGGGCGGAGTGGGAACAACGGATCAGCGCCGATTTTCAAGCCGCCGAGGATTGCGACACAAGCGCCCTGGCCGCCGCAACCGAGGCGTTCAAGCGTCAACTCTCGCAGGACAAGCCCAAGGTCGCGACCCGCAAAGCCAGCCAGATGGCGCTGGAAGTGGTTAATTCCACCCTACCCTTCACGGTTGGCGGCTCGGCCGATCTGACTGGTTCGAACCTCACGAAAAGCTCGAAAATGCAATCGGTTACGCCCGATAGCTTTAGCGGTGACTACATCCATTACGGCATTCGCGAGCACGGGATGGCAGCGGCAATGAACGGGATTGCGCTGCATGGCGGGCTCAAGCCCTATGGCGGCACCTTCATGGCCTTTGCCGATTACTGTCGCCCCGCGATCCGGCTGTCTGCGCTGATGGGCGTGCCGGTGATCTATGTGATGACCCATGACAGCATCGGTCTGGGCGAGGATGGCCCGACCCACCAACCCGTCGAGCATCTCGCCAGTCTGCGCGCCATTCCCAACCTGTTGGTGATGCGTCCGGCAGATGCGGTGGAAACCGCCGAGGCTTGGGAAATCGCAATGATGTCAAAGGACAAGCCGGTGATGATCGTAGCGTCGCGGCAAAATCTGCCACTGCAACGTACCGATCATGTGTCTGAGAACCTGAGCGCGCGCGGTGCCTATCTGCTGCGCGATCCCGACCAGCGGGATGTGACGCTGATTGCCACGGGGTCCGAAGTGGAAATCGCGATTGCGGCGGCAGATCAGCTTGAGGCCGAGGGGATCATGGCCGCCGTGGTGTCCGCACCGTGTTTTGAGCTGTTTGAGGCGCAGGACCAAGCCTATCGCGATGCCATCCTTGGCACCGCCCCGCGTGTGGGCTGCGAGGCTGCGATCCGGCAGGGCTGGGATCTGTTTCTCGACCGACAGGACGGCTTTATCGGGATGACGGGCTTTGGTGCTTCGGCCCCTGCCCCCGCCCTTTACGAACACTTCAATATCACCGCGCAAGCGATTGTAAATCAGGCGCAAAACCGGATCTGAACACGCCGGGGGCCAGCCCCCGGACCCCCGGGATATTTTGGTCAAGAGGAAGACCAGAGAAAGAGGAACGACTGATATGGCATTGATAACGCTCAGACAACTTCTAGATCACGCCGCCGAGCGTGGTTATGGCGTGCCCGCGTTCAACATCAACAATATGGAACAAGGTCTGGCGATCATGAAGGCGGCGGCGAAATGTAACTCGCCCGTCATCATGCAGGCCAGCCGCGGCGCGCGCAGCTATGCCGGTGACATCATGCTGCGCCATATGATTCAGGCGCTGGCCGAGATGTATCCGCATATCCCGCTGTGTATGCACCAAGATCACGGCAATAACGAGCAGACCTGCCTAAGCGCAATTCGTCACGGCTTTACCAGTGTTATGATGGATGGCTCGCTAGAGGCGGATATGAAAACGCCGTCGTCTTATGAGTATAACGTCGAGATCACCGAGCGCGTTTCACGGATGGCCCATTGGGTCGGGGCCTCGGTTGAGGGCGAGTTGGGTGTGCTGGGTAGCCTTGAAACCGGCGAAGCTGCGGCGGAAGACGGCTCGGGTGCCGAGGGTAAGTTGAGCCGCGAAGACCTGCTCACCGATCCCGACCAAGCCAAGGATTTCGTGGCCAAAACCAAGGTTGATGCGCTGGCGATTGCTTGCGGTACCAGCCACGGTGCCTATAAGTTCTCGCGCAAGCCGACTGGCGATATTTTGGCGATTGAACGGATCGAGCAGATTCACGCCAAGATCCCGAATGTGCATCTGGTCATGCATGGCTCGTCTTCAGTGCCGCAATATCTGCAGGATCTGATTAACGAGTTTGGCGGTGAGATGCCCCAGACCTATGGCGTGCCCGTCGAAGAGATCGAGCGCGGCATCAAATCGGGCGTGCGCAAGGTCAATATCGACACCGACAACCGCATGGCGATCACCGGGCAGTTCCGCAAAGTGGCGATGCAGAAGAAGACCGAGTTCGACCCCCGCAAATTCACCATTCCCGCGATGGAAGAGATGGAAAAGCTGTGTCTGGACCGGTTCGAGCGTTTTGGCACAGCCGGGAACGCCAGCAAAATCGACGTCATCGACATGGATGAGATGGCCGAACGCTACAGCGCAGGCGCGCTTGATCCAAGCGCATAAGGCAAAACCCCGCCCATCGCCCCACGGCAATGGCGCGGAAACGACCGGATTTTCAGGGAGAAGGAGACCCCGACCATGAACACGCAAGCCCCCTCTGGCAAATATTCCGCAGGCGTTAAGGAATACCGCGAGACCTATTGGGAACCCAATTACACCCCCAAGGACAGCGATATTCTGGCCTGTTTCAAGATCACCCCGCAGGCGGGCGTTCCGCGCGAAGAGGCCGCGGCAGCAGTGGCGGCGGAATCCTCAACGGGCACATGGACAACCGTCTGGACCGACCTGCTGACCGACCTTGAGTATTATAAGGGCCGCGCCTACGCGATTGAGGACGTGCCCGGCGATGATGAAAGCTATTATGCCTTTATCGCCTACCCGATGGGGCTGTTCGAAGAAGGTTCGGTCGTCAACGTCTTTACCTCGCTCGTGGGCAACGTGTTTGGCTTTAAAGCGGTGCGTGCGCTGCGTCTGGAAGACATCCGCTTCCCGCTGTGGTTCGTGACGACCTGCGACGGCCCGCCCCACGGCATTCAGGTCGAGCGCGACAAATTGGACAAATATGGTCGCCCGTTCCTTGGCTGCACGATCAAGCCGAAACTGGGCCTTTCAGCCAAGAATTACGGGCGCGCGGTTTACGAGGCGCTGCGCGGCGGGCTCGATTTCACCAAGGATGATGAAAACGTCAACTCGCAGCCCTTCATGCGCTGGCGCGACCGCTTTGAGTTCTGCCAGGAAGCCATTGAAAAGGCTGAACTTGAGACTGGCGAGCGTAAGGGGCATTACCTGAACGTCACCGCGCCCAACATTGAAGAGATGTATAAACGCGCCGAGTTCGCCAAGGAAATTGGCAGCCCGATTATCATGTCGGATTACCTCACGATGGGCTGGGGCGCACAGGCGTCGCTGTCGCGCTGGTGTCGCGATAATGGCATGTTGCTGCACGTTCACCGCGCAATGCATGGCGTGATTGACCGTCACCCCAAGCATGGCATCAACTTCCGCGTGCTGGCGAAAATGCTGCGCCTGCTGGGGGGCGATCACCTGCATTCCGGCACAGTTGTCGGCAAGCTTGAAGGCGACCGCGCCGCCACGCTGGGCTGGATCGACCTGTTGCGCGACAAATACATCAAAGAGGACCGTTCGCGCGGCATTTTCTTTGATCAGGACTGGGGCCAGATGCCGGGCGTTCTGCCGGTGGCCTCGGGCGGTATTCACGTCTGGCACATGCCTGCACTGGTCAACATCTTTGGCGATGACAGCTGCTTGCAATTCGGTGGCGGCACCTTGGGTCACCCTTGGGGCAACGCGGCGGGGGCTGCGGCCAACCGTGTCGCCGTCGAGGCCTGCGTCAAGGCGCGCAACGAGGGCCGCGATCTTGAAAAGGAAAGCAAGGATATCATGACCGAAGCGGGCAAATACTCCCCCGAACTTAAGATCGCCATGGAAACATGGAAAGAAATCAAGTTCGAGTTTGACACCGTGGACAAGCTGGACGTCGCACACCGGTAATCCGTTCGGATCATCGCATGAGGAACACCTGAGAAAGGATTGAAACCATGAGTGAAATGCAAGATTATGGCTCGCGATTGTCAGACCCGAACAGCCGCAAGATGGGCACGTTTTCCTATCTGCCGCCGCTGAGTGCCGATGAGTTGCGCAAGCAGGTCGAATATATTGTGAAGATGGGCTGGAACCCGGCGATTGAGCATACCGAGCCGGAAAATACCCGCTCCAACTACTGGTATATGTGGAAGCTTCCGATGTTTGGCGAAACCGATGTTGATGCGATCTTTGCTGAGATCGACATGTGTCGCAAAGCCAACCCCAAGAACCACGTCCGCCTTGTTGGCTATGACAACTTCAAGCAGACGCAGGGCACCTCGATGGTGGTTCACCGGGCCGAAATGACGGGCTGATTGAACCCGAGGCTGGGCCGCATCCCGCGCGGCCCAGCCCCATCACGTTTTCCCACCCGCGCAAACGGAGGGCGCCGGCCATGAGCGATATCGATACTAGCCAGTTTCTGATCAAGACCGAACCCTATTACCGCCCCGTCGGGAATGAGATCGAGCAATACGCCGCCGCTTATGACGTGCGTATGCCGGTGATGCTAAAGGGGCCAACGGGTTGCGGAAAATCTCGCTTTGTCGAATATATGGCGTGGAAATTGCAGCGCCCGCTGATCACCGTGGCCTGCAATGAGGACATGACCGCCTCTGATCTGATCGGGCGGTTCTTGCTCGATATCAACGGCACGAAATGGCAAGATGGGCCGCTGACGGTGGCCGCGCGGATTGGCGCGATCTGTTATCTCGACGAAGTGGTCGAGGCGCGCCAAGACACCACCGTCGTGATCCACCCGCTGACCGATCACCGCCGCCAGTTGCCGCTGGAGAAAAAGGGCGAGCTGGTCGATGCCCATCCCGATTTTCAGGTCGTGATTTCCTATAATCCCGGCTACCAATCGATGATGAAGGATCTCAAACAATCCACCAAACAGCGCTTTGGCGCGATGAGTTTTGACTACCCCACGACCGACACCGAGGCCGAAATCGTGGCGCATGAGGCCGGGATTGACCTTAAAACCGCCGAGCGTCTGGTGCAGGTCGCGCAGCGCTCGCGCAATCTTAAAGGGCACGGGCTGGATGAGGGGATGTCGACACGCTTGCTGGTTTATGCCGGCCAGTTGATCGCGAAAAACATCGCCCCGCAAGCCGCCTGCCAGATGGCGCTGGTCGAGCCGCTCACCGATGACAGCGATATGCGCGACACGCTGCAAGCTGCGGTGGCGACTTTCTTCCCCGAGGTCTCGGACAGTTCCAAGGTGGCGTGAGGGCAATCTTATGAAACTCGCGCTTGAGGAGTATGCACCAGATCTGATCAAGGCCGCCCCCGAGTTGGAGGACAGCCTTGAGGGGCTGTTTCACGAATCCGCGCGGATGATGTCGCCCATCGGGCTCAAGGATTATCTGGATGGCGCGCGTGCGATGATCGCACTTGGCAAGGGGCCGAAACTGCTGGTGAGCTATCTTGACGAGATGCCCCAGGTCGTCAAGGAATGCGGCGAGGATGCGATCCGCGATGTTGTTGGCGCGGTGCTAAAACTGTCCTCAATGGTGTCGGGCGAGGTGTTGATGCTGATGCTTTCGACCCTGCCCGGTGCGGCACGCCGCTTTGGCGATCCTGAATTGCTGCGCGGCTATCTGGCGCTGCTGCATCGGTTGGCTGCGATTGCGCCGCGCGGCTTGCGCCCGATGTTTGGCGTGCTCGAAGAGTTGCTGGGCAAGCTGACATTGTCTGGCCTACGCCGCTGGGTTGATTTCGGTGCCGAGGCCTATCGCCGCGATCTGCCAAAACAGGCCGATTACTTCGGTTTAGTCTCGCAAGACAGCCGCGCCATCCTGAAACAGGAACGCCGGGGCACGCTGTTTATCGACTCGCAGCGGCGGCTCAATTTCTACCTGCGCGCATTCTGGGCGCGCGATTTCTTCCTGCGCCCCTCGGCGGCCGATTTCGCAGGGTTTCGCCCCTTTATCGAGTCCGGCGCGCTGCATCTGCCCGATGCTGTAGACGCGATCGGTGCGACCTCGGGGCTGGATCTTTATCGCGCGATGTGTGCGCATATGGCCGCCCATATCGCCTATTCCGATCGCGGTCTGGGGCAACAGGCGCTCAACCCCGCGCAGATTTTCCTGATCGGTCTGTTTGAAGATGCGCGCGTCGAATACTGCGCAATTGACGCCTTTCCCGGTCTCAAGACGATGTTTCAAACGTTGCTGCCCGTAAGCGCGGCCGGCACTTACGAACACGAAACGATGTATCTGCTCGAACGGATCGCACGCGCGCTTATTGAGCCGGAGCTGCGTCTGGGTGATGTCGAGATCGACAATCTCATCGAGACCTTCCACACCAATATCGCCGAAAACATGCTCGAGACGATGATGTCTTGGTCGCTTGGCGTCGAGCTGTTTAACCTGTTGGCAGAGCGGCGCGCCGTGCCCAGCCTGCGTATCCTTGAAAGCCTTGCCATTCCCTATCGCGACGACAACCGCTTTGTCTGGGCGATGGAGGGGTATGATTGGGACAACACCAGTGCCTATCAGCCCGAGCACGGTCAGGTGCGCAAAAAAGTCGGCTTGATGGAGTTCGTCAACGAGGTCGATGTCGAAACCGCTGGCGATGATGCGCAAGAGATCTGGGTCTTGGGGTCTGAACTATTCCCCTACGAGGACGAGGGCGTGTCCTATAACGAGCGCGAGGGAAAAGAGCCGGTCTCGGACCCGTTTCATTACGGTGAGTGGGATTACAAAGTGCAGCTGCATCGCCCCAGCTGGGCCACGGTCTATGAGCGCCGCCAAGGCAGCGGCGACCCCGGGGCCATCGACACCATCCTGACTGCCCATCGCGGCATCCGCCACCGCATCAAGCAGATCGTCGACCGGCTGCGCCCGCAAGGCGTGTCGCGCCAGCGCCGACTTGAGGATGGCGACGAACTCGATATCAACGCCGCCGTGGATGCGATGGTGATGACGCGGATCGGCCATCAGCCCGACATGCGCATTACCATGCGCAACGTGATCAACCGGCGCGATCTGGCGGTGGTAATCTTGCTTGATCTGTCGCAATCCACCAACGAGATGGTGCGCGGCGCGGAGAAAACGGTGCTCGATCTGACGCGCGAGGCCTCGGCGCTGGTAGCTTCGGCTATTGAGGGGATCGGCGATCCTTACGCCATTCACGGCTTTGCCTCGGACGGGCGTCATGATGTGCACTATTACCGCTTCAAGAATTTTGAACAAAAGCTCGACGCCGAGGCCAAGGCACGTCTTGCTGGCATGAAGGGCGGGCTGTCCACGCGCATGGGCGCTGCGATGCGCCATGCCGGGCACCACCTTGCCGCGCGCCCGGAATCCCACAAGCTGTTATTGATTGTCACCGATGGCGAGCCTGCCGATATTGACGAGCGCGATCCGCAATATCTGCGCGCAGATGCCAAGAAAGCGGCTTCCGAATTGGCGCAAATCGGCATATCCAGCTACTGTCTGACCCTCGACCCCGAGGCCGACCGCTATGTCTCGCGGATATTCGGGGCCAATAACTACACCATCATCGATCAGGTCGAGCGCCTGCCCGAAAAACTGCCGACGCTATTTGCGCAACTGACGAAATGAGCCGCCAAGGAGGCCCCCATGAGCTTTGACCGTTCCATTAAAATCGCCCCCTCAATCCTCTCGGCCGATTTCGCCAATTTCGGCGCCGAGATCCGCGCCATCGAAGATCAGGGCGCCGATTGGGTGCATGTTGACGTGATGGACGGGCATTTCGTGCCCAATCTCACCTTTGGCCCGCCTGCCGTTAAGGCGTTTCGCCCGCATGTGAAAACCTTCATGGATGTGCATCTGATGATCGCGCCGGTGGACCCCTATATCGAGGCCTATGCCGAGGCAGGTGCGGATATGATCGTGGCCCATTACGAGGCCGGGCCGCACCCGCATCGTACGCTTCAGGCGATCAAGGCGACGGGCGCGAAATGCGGCATCAGCCTTAATCCCGGCACGCCCGCCAGCGCCATCGAATACCTGCTCGATCTGTGCGACATGGTGCTGGTGATGAGCGTGAACCCCGGTTTCGGCGGGCAGAAATTTATCCACTCCAGCGTGCAAAAGGTCGCTCAGGTACGCCAGATGATCGGCGATCGCGAGATCCATATTCAGGTCGATGGCGGGGTCGATCCGAACACTGTCGGTCCGCTGGTTCAGGCGGGGGCTGATTGCTTTGTCGCAGGCTCGGCCGTGTTCAAAGGCGGCTCGGTCGACAAACCCGAGGTTTATGGCGAGAACATGCGCGCCATCCGCACCGCAGCCGAAGGAGCGTTAAAAGCGGCGCAATAATCGCACCTTTGTGATCTGCATGCTTGCCCTGTGACATTCTGTCGTTCATATTCGCTAAATTGAATACCTGTTTAGGGAGGAATGGGCATGAAAGTCACGCGACGCACGCTTTTGCGCAGCGCGCTGGCGGTTACGGCTGCCAGCACCCTGCCCCGCTTCAGCTTTGCCGCGCAATCGCTGGAACTGGGCACCGCACGGATCGACACGCTGTCAGATGGCAATCTCGTCTTGCCGCTCAGCTTTGTCTCCGATGATCCCAAGGCCGCGCCGATCCTGAAGGATTACGGCATCACCGGCCCCGAGGTCGAGCCGCCCTGTAACCTGACACTTTATCGTGATGGCACCAATGCCGTGCTGTTTGATGTCGGCGCGGGCCCCGATTTCATGCCCTCGGCGGGCAAGCTGCAAGCCGCGCTGGATGCGCTTGAAATCAGCCGCGATGACGTGACCCATGTCGTGTTCACCCATGGTCACCCCGACCATCTTTGGGGCGTGCTCGACGATTTCGACGAAGCGATCTTTGCCAATGCTCAGCACCTGATGGGCAAGACCGAGTTTGATTTCTGGATCAACCCCGAGACGGTGAACACCATCGATTCCGGACGCACGACATTTGCTGCGGGCGCGCTGCGGCGTTTGCAAACGCTTGAAGATCAGATCACAACCTTTGGAGATGGCGAGGAAATTCTGCCGGGCATCGCGTCGCGCATGACACCGGGGCACACGCCGGGTCATATGTCGTTCGAAATCCGCAATGGGAACACCTCCGCATTGGTGACGGGCGATGCGATCGTTAATCACTACCTTGCGTTCGCCGCCCCGGGTTTGGCGGCAGGTTCAGATCAAGACCCAGATCTTGGCGCGAAAACCCGTGTGGCGCTGCTTGATCAGATTGCGTCCGAGAAGATGCCGATCATCGGCTTTCACCTGCCAGAGGGCGGGTTGGGCCATGCCGAGCGCGTGGGTGACGCTTATCGTTATGTTCCCGAGGTGTGATATGAAAAAACTGTTCATTGCCAGCGCATTAATGGCGCTTCTTAACGTTTCTCAGGTCTTGGCTTCCGAGGATATTCCCGATCAGTATCCCGGCTCGGTGCTGTATTCCAAACCCTATGAGGTGATCCCCGGAATCTGGTCGGCGATTGGTGCCACTGCGCCGCCGACCTATGAAAATGCAGGCCATAACAACAACCTCTCGTTCATCGTGACCGGCGAAGGCGTGGTCGTGGTGAACTCGGGGGCGTCTTACAAGCTGGCAGAGGCATTGCACAAGGAAATCAAGGACGTAACGGACGAACCTGTTAAACTTGTCATCAATGAAAACGGTCAGAACCATTCGATGCTGGGCAATAATTACTGGATTGAACAGGGCGTGCCGGTGCTCGGCCATGTGGATGCAGCCGCCGAGTTCGAAGACGGGATGGGTTCGGCGCTTGCGGGACTGCAAGGCTACGCCAAGGAAAACGCCGAAGGCACCGACCCGATGGGGCCGACCGAGACATTTGAAGACGAGCGCGTGATCACGATGGGCGATTTCGAGATCCACGTCATGCATCTTGGCCCCGCACATAGCCCCGGCGACACGCAGGTCTGGATGCCCAAGCAAGGCTTTATGATTGCCGGGGACATCGCGTTTTCTGAACGCATGATGCCAATCTTTTCCGGTACTTGCACGACTTGCTGGATCGAGACTTGGGAAACCAAGTTCATGCCGCTCCAGCCCACATTCATCATCCCCGGTCATGGCCACCCCACGAACCTTGCCCAAGTCACCCGCTTTACGCGTGACTATCTTGTGTATCTGCGCGGCAAAATTGGCGCGCACATTGAAGAGGGTGGCGATCTTGCCAGCGCCTATTACGTTGACCAAAGCCCCTACGCGCACCTTGATACGTTTGAGGAACTGGCGACGAAAAACGCAGGCGTCGTCTATGAGGAAATGGAATTCGAATAGGAGACCGCATGGCTGTCACCCCCCCTGTATGCGATTTCGGCTGGAAGGCACCGGGTTTCTCGCTGCCCGCCACTGACGGCAAAACCTACACGCTGGATGATATCCGCGGCCCCAATGGCACGCTGGTAATGTTCATCTGCAACCACTGCCCCTATGTGCAATCCGTTCTGCAACGGATCTTGCGCGACGCGGCAGAGTTACAGGCGGCAGGCATCGGGGTGGTGGCGATCTCGGCCAATGATGCGACTGATTACCCCGAGGATAGTTTTGAAAACATGGGGAAACTCGCGCGCGATCGCGGTTTCACCTTTCCCTACCTCTATGACGAAAGCCAAGCGGTCGCCAAAGCCTACGGCGCGGCGTGCACGCCGGATTTCTTTGGATTTGATGCCCAAGACGGGCTGCAATATCGCGGTCGCCTTGATGCCTCAACCAAGCAGGCCGGTCCGGCAGACGCCAAGCGCGAGCTTTATGAGGCCATGATGATGGTTGCCAAAACGGGGATAGGCCCGCGCGACCAGATCCCCTCGATGGGCTGCTCGATCAAGTGGAAAACCCAATGAGCGCGCCCGCCGTTATCTTCGATCTCGACGGCACGCTGATCGATTCCGTGCCCGCCATTCACGCGGTCTCGAACACTGTGCTAGATGATCTGGGGTTCGCGCCGCTCTCGCTTGGCATGATCCGCTCTTTCGTGGGCAAGGGCGTGCCCAATCTCGTGCGCGAATTGCTGATTTCCTCGGATGAAGACCCCGACGGTCCGCTCTTTGCCCATGTCGAGCACGCGCTAATCAAGCGCTATGAAACCGATGTGGATGGCAATGTCATCTATCCCGGCGTGATCACCGCGCTTGATCAACTCGCGGATCGGGGCTGTAAAATGGCTGTGTGCACCAACAAACCCTATGCCCCTGCCGAGGCTGCGCTGCGCCATGTTGGGCTGTGGGAGCACTTTGACGTTGTCCTTGGCGGCGACAGTCGCCCGACGCGCAAACCCGACCCAGAGATGCTGCATCATTGCCATACGTTGCTGGGTGGCGGCGCAATGCTTTACGTCGGCGATAGTGAAGTTGACGCCGAAACCGCCACCAATGCCAAGGCAAAATTTGCGCTTTATACTGAGGGTTATCGCAAGACCCCGGTGCATAAGATGCCCCACGATGTGGCGTTTTCCGACTTCAAAATGCTACCCGCAATTGTCGAGCATTTCCAATGGTAACGCTCGGTTTCAATACGATCTCGCGCAAGACTTACCGCCCAGACTCACATCGACACTGGGACATCGTGCCGCAATGTCATAAATTCAACCCGCGCCATATGGCAGGGAAACGTTAATGGAGGCCAACATGATCAAACCAGACGTCAAAGGCTTTTTCGACACGGCCACGTTCACCGTGTCATATGTCGTGAAAGACCCCGGCAGCACTGCCTGCGCCATCGTTGATAGCGTGCTGGATTTCGACTATTCCTCAGGGCGCACCGATACCAAATCCGCCGATGAGGTGATCGCCTACGTCAAGGAGCAGGGCCTTGATGTGAAATGGATTTTGGAAAGCCATGTCCATGCCGATCACCTCTCAGCCGCGCCCTATATCCAGGAACGCGTGAGCGGCAAAATCGGCATCGGCGGGAAAATTCAGGTTGTGCAGGAAACCTTTGGGAAGATCTTTAACGAAGGCACCGAATTCCAGCGCGACGGCAGCCAGTTCGACAAGCTCTTTGAGGAAGGCGACACGTTTGAAGTCGGCGCGCTTCAGGGCCGTGTGCTGCATACGCCCGGCCATACGCCCGCTTGTCTCACATATGTTATCGGCGATGCCGCCTTTGTCGGTGACACATTGTTCATGCCCGATTTCGGCACGGCACGTTGCGATTTCCCCGGTGGGTCTGCAGAAATGCTATATGCCTCGATCCAGAAAATCCTGTCTTTGCCTGATGAAACGCGGATTTTCGTGGGCCATGATTACAAAGCGCCGGGTCGCGATGAATATGCTTGGGAGACCTCGGTGGCTGAGGAAAAGGCACGCAACATCCATATCGGGGGCGGTAAATCGCAGGCCGATTTCGTCAAGATGCGCTCGGATCGCGACGCGACACTGGCAATGCCAAAACTGATCATCCCGTCGTTGCAGGTAAATATGCGCGCAGGCCAGATGCCGCCCGCCGATGACGAGGGTAAAACCTATCTTAAAGTCCCGGTGAACGGGCTTTGACGAAACGGGGCGGGCGCGAACACCCGCCCTTTTTTGACCATGCAGGACAGACAGGAAACGCCATGGATCATCGTAAACTTTCCGACCATTTTTCAGTGTCCCCCCAGATCAGCGCCGAAGACGTTGAGAAACTCGCCAAACTGGGCTTTCGCACGCTGATCACGAACCGCCCCGACGAAGAAGTCGAGGAGGAGGAACACCGCTCGAGCAATATCTCAAAGCTGTGCGCCAAGCACGGTCTGAACCACCATTACCTTCCCTATTACCCGGGCGAGATGACATTTGATCTGGTGGCCGATTACGAGGCGATCATGAAAACGGCACCGAAACCCGTCTTCGCCTATTGCCGCTCGGGCACGCGCTCTTCGCATCTTTGGGGCATGAGCCAGGCAGGCCGGATGGATCTCGACAAAATCGTCGAAACGGCGGCGGATGCGGGCTATGATCACAGTTCACTCATGCCAGTGTTGAAATTCTACGCTACGCGGCGCGGCAAGAACGGCTAATAACACCTTATGCTAAAAAGATATTTCCCGATCCTCACTTGGGGTCGCACCTATGATCGTCCGACATTTGAGGCCGATCTTGTTGCCGCTGTCATTGTGACGATCATGCTGATCCCGCAATCGCTGGCCTATTCACTTCTGGCGGGGATGCCGGCGCAATACGGGCTGTATGCGTCCGTGCTGCCGCTGCTAATCTACGCGGTCTTTGGCACGTCACGCCCGCTGGCCGTGGGCCCGGTTGCCGTGATCTCACTGATGACGGCGGCGGCGGTCAGCAAGGTCGCCACGCAGGGCAGCGCCGAATACATCACGGCTGCGGTCGCGCTGGCGTTCTTGTCGGGCGTGATGCTGGTCGTGATGGGCCTGCTGCGCATGGGGTTCGTCACGGCGTTTCTCAGCCATCCGGTGCTCTCGGGGTTCACCTCGGCGGTGGGGATTTTGATCGCGGCCGGCCAGATGAAGCACTTCTTCGGGGTCAAGGCCGATAGCGGCGGGCTTTATGAGATATTGTCGAGCCTCTGGGCCCATCTGCCCCAGACCAACGTACCGACCGTCGCGATCTCGATCTTGTCGCTGGGCTTTTTGTTCTGGGCGCGGCGCGGAATGAAGCCGCGTCTGCTGCGCGCCGGGGTTTCGCCGCGCATCTCTGATATTCTTAGCCGCGCTTCGCCGGTCTTTGCGGTCGCCGCCACAATTGCGCTGACTTGGATCTTCGGTCTAGAGGGGCGCGGTGTTGCGGTCGTGGGCACCGTGCCGCTAGGCTTTCCCGCACCCACCCTACCCTCGTTTGATCCAGCACTTTGGCAAGAACTGTTCGTCCCGGCGCTGCTGATCGCGATCATCGGCTATGTCGAAACAATCTCGGTTGCCCAGACCTTGGCGGCCAAAAAGCGTCAACGCATTGATCCCGATCAGGAATTCATCGCGCTTGGTGGCGCCTCGATCGGCTCGGCGATCTCGGGGTCTTTCCCGATCACTGGCGGGTTCGCGCGCTCGGTCGTCAGCTATGAGGCAGGTGCGAGCACGCCCGCCGCTGGGGCCTACACAGCCATCGGCGTGGCAGTCGCGACCTTTACGCTAACGCCTGCACTGTATTTTTTGCCCCAAGCTACGCTGGCTGCAACGATCTTTGTTTCGGTGCTGACGCTGGTGGATTTCGCCGCGCTCAAACGTACCTTCAGCTACGCCCCGCGCGAAGGAGTCGCAATGGCGTTGACAATTATGGTGACGCTGCTGCGTGGTGTCGAAGACGGGATCGCCTTTGGCGTGGTTCTGTCAATTGCGCTGCATCTCTGGAGCAGCTCGCGCCCCCATGTTGCCGTGTTGGGTCAGGTGCCGGGCACCGAGCATTTCCGCAATGTCGAACGTCACCGCGTAATCAGCGCCCCCGGCGTGCTGTCGCTGCGCATCGACGAAAGCCTGTGGTTTCCCAATGCCCGCTTCGTCGAAGAGATGATTTACGACCGCATCGCCGCAGATCAGTCGATCAAGCATGTCGTGTTGAATTGCCCTGCCGTGAACCACATCGACAGCTCTGCGCTTGAGGCACTGGAGGAGGTGAACGACCAGCTCAAGGATGCGGGCGTTCGGCTGCATTTGTCCGAGATAAAGGGACCGGTAATGGACGCGTTGACGCGCTCGGATCTGCTGACACATCTGGGCGGGCGGATCTATCTGACTCATCACGACGCGCTGGCAGCTTTGGCACCTGATCTCACCCGACAAACCGCCACCCAAGGCCGCTGCGAGACGCATCGATAAAAGCTGACGTCTGGGTCAGTTTAATGTATGTCTACCTTGATTGGTGCCAGTGGAGGGCCACCAATGCGAAAATCATTTTTTTGACTAAGGTCGACTGTACGGGGGCATATTTCAATGTTAGCATTTTGCGAAGCCGTCTTAAATTCACGCGATATCAAAGAGATCTGGGATCTCCATTGCCGTGAGATGGCGCGATACGGGTTTGACCGCCTGATTTACGCCTTCAGCAGTTTCCGCACGACCAACAATTTTGGTGATCTGGACGACGCGCTTATTTTGTCAAACCATTCCAAAGCCTATCTTGATGATTTTCTGCATTCCGGAAAATTCCGCGATGCTCCGATGGTGAATTGGGCGGTCGACAATGACGGGGCAAAATCGTGGCGTTGGGCAGGCGAACGTGCGCAGCGCACCGAACTGACCGCCGCGGAAATCGAGGTCATCAACGTGAACAATCGCCATGGGGTCACGGCGGGGTATTCCATTGGCTTTGGCGACCTATCAAGCCGCGCGCATGGTGCGATGGGGCTCGTGGCGCAATACGGGCTAAGTCAGGATGACGTTGACCAGATCTGGGATGAAAATTCGCGCGTTCTGCTGACGATGAACCGGCTGGTGCATCAGAGGATTTCCACAATGCCATTCGCAACTGCGCGCCGCCCGTTAACCAATCGTCAGCGCGAAGTTCTGGAATGGGTCGCGGATGGAAAAACGACGGCAGATATCGCGGTGATCATGGGACTGACAAGCTCGACGGTAGAAAAGCATCTGCGTCTGGCGCGCGAGGCTTTGGATGTCGACACGACAGCACAGGCAGTGATGAAAGCCTCGTTGCAAAAGCAAATATTCATGACGGCGCCGCCCTATCGCGGGGCGATTTCGCCCTAAGCGCGCGCAACTATTGCCATAACAAACGCCGCCCTCTTTGCAGAGAGCGGCGTTTATTTCATCAAAGAAAGAGATCAGTTGCCAGCAGCGGTCTTGGCGACCTCAGCGGCAAAATCTTCTTCTTTTTTCTCAATGCCTTCGCCCACTTCCATGCGCACAAAACCGGTGATTTCCACACCCGCTTCTTTGGCAGCGGCACCAACCGTCAGGTCGGGGTTAACCACAAACGCTTGATTGAGCAGCGTGACTTCGGCGACGAATTTGTTCATCCGGCCGACGATCATTTTCTCGATCACGGCTTCGGGCTTGCCCGATTCACGTGCGATGTCCATTTGGATCGCTTTTTCTTTCTCGACCACGGCGGGATCGAGATCAGCCTCGGACAACGCAGCCGGGTTAGTCGCTGCGATATGCATCGCAATCTGTTTGCCGATGCCGTTGTCAGTACCTTTCAGCGCAACCAGAACGCCGATTTTGCCCATACCATCGGTCGCGGCATTGTGGACGTAATGCACGATTTCGTCGCCTTGCAGCATGTTCATGCGGCGCAGCGTCATATTTTCACCGATACGCGCGATTGCACCGGTCAGCACGTCTTCGACGGTCTTGCCGTTCAAATGCGCAGCTTTGACAACTTCCACCGACTCGCCGGTTTCCAGCGCCACTTCGGCGATGTCAGCCACGAGCTTTTGGAAGTCGGCGTTCTTGGCGACGAAATCGGTTTCCGAGTTCACCTCGATGGCGACCCCTTTGCCATTGCTGACAGCGACGGCCACAAGACCCTCGGCAGCCACACGGCCCGATTTCTTGGCCGCTTTCGCAAGCCCTTTGGTGCGCAGCCAGTCAACGGCGGCTTCCATATCGCCATCCGTTTCGGTCAACGCTTTTTTCGCGTCCATCATGCCTGCGCCGGTGGATTCGCGCAGTTCCTTAACCTGAGCGGCAGTAATCGCCATGGTCGGATCTCCTTAATGAAGTCTTGGAGGGCGGGGTATCCCGCCCTCATGTCAACTGGGTGACAGCGAAGATCAGGCTTCGGCCTGAACCTCGGTCTCGGCCAGGGCCTCTTCAACCGGGGTGTCGGTCAGAGCGCCCAGATCGACGCCCGCCGCGCCCATTTGTGCGGTCATGCCGTCCAGAGCTGCGCGCGACACCAGATCGCAATACAGCGCAATCGCACGCGCCGCATCGTCATTGCCCGGAATGATGTAGTCGATGCCATTGGGCGGGCAGTTGCTATCCACCACGGCCACAACCGGGATGCCCAGTTTATTGGCTTCTGCGATGGCCAGCGATTCCTTGTTGACGTCGATCACGAACAGCAGGTCGGGAAGACCGCCCATTTCGCGGATACCGCCAAGCGAGGCTTGCAGTTTCGTTTGGTCGCGCTCAAGACCGAGACGCTCTTTTTTGGTCAGACCACCAGCACCGGTTTCCAGCTTTTCATCAATCTCGTTGAGACGTTTGATCGATTGCGAAACGGTTTTCCAGTTGGTGAGCGTGCCGCCCAGCCAACGGTGGTTCATGTAATACTGTGCGCATTTTTCCGCAGCATCTGCGATCGGCTTGGCAGCCTGACGCTTGGTGCCCACAAACAGCACGCGGCCGTTTTTGGCAACGGTATCACGCACGACTTGCAGCGCCGCGTCCAGCATCGGGACGGTTTGCGTCAGATCGAAGATGTGGATGCCGTTACGCTCGCCATAGATGAACTCGCCCATGCGGGGGTTCCAGCGTTGCGTTTGGTGACCGTAGTGAACGCCAGCTTCCAAGAGCTGACGCATGGTGAATTCAGGAAGCGCCATGTCCATTTTCCTTTTCCGGTTTGGCCTGAGCGGAGGATCTCAGGGCGAATGCCCCAACCGGTGGACCTTTGGGGATGTCTCTCCCATTGGCCCGCCTCCGCCTGTGAAGTGCGCGCGATATAGACGCTGTGTGCGGGCTTGGCAAGCCAATTGGGCAGAATTGCCAAGTTTATTGGCGCGTCAAAGAAATCACGCGCGGCTCAGGTCTCGGGCAGAATGATGGTGAACCGGCTGCCCTCGCCCGGTTTGCTGTCGATGCGCATCCGGCCACGATGGCGCGCCACGATATGTTTCACAATCGCAAGCCCCAGCCCAGTGCCGCCCTGCTCACGCGAACGGTGGGTATCGACGCGGTAAAACCGCTCGGTCAAGCGCGGCAGATGCTGCGGATCGATTCCCTCGCCACGATCGCTGACTTCGATGCGCAGAGCGGGGCCGCGCAACAGCGGCTCGGTGGCGATACGGCTGACCGAAACGCGCACCTCACCGCTCTGCCCGCCATATTTGATCGCATTCTCGATCAGGTTGGTGAAAACTTGCGTAAGCTGGTCGCAATCGCCGGGCACCGTCAGCACCCCGCCCTCGCCTTCACGAATGAGGTTAACGGATGCCGCCTGCGCGCTATGCTCAAGCGTCTGCATCACCGAGCGCAGTACGGCGCTGATATCGACCGAGCCCGTCGGGCGCATCCGCTCATCACCCTCAACCCGGCTCAGCGACAAAAGATCGCCCACAAGACGGTTCATCCGCGCCGCCTCGCGCTCCATGATGGTCAAGAACCGGTCGCGCGCGGCTGGATCATCGCGCGCGGCCGAGCGCAAGGTCTCGATAAACCCCATCAAGGCGGTCAGCGGCGTGCGTAATTCATGGCTGACATTGGCCACAAAATCGCGTCGCATCTCGACAGCTGTTTCCAGCGCCGTGATATCCTCAAAACTCACCAACACGCCGCCTTCGCCCTGTGATAGCTCAGGCGAAAGCGCAACCACGCTGGCCAGTTGCACGCTCTGCGCTCCGTCGCGCGCGCTCAAACGCAGCCGCACACGGTCAGGCTGTTCCCCGCCAAGCGCGCGATCAACGGCCGTTCCGAAATCGGGCTGGCGCAGAATGGTGACATAGGGGCGCCCCAACGCATGTGCGCCAAAGATCCGCCGCGCCTCGGGGTTGATCGCCAAAATCCGCTCATCTGCCCCGATTTGCAGCACGGCATGGGGCAAAATCTCGATCATGGCAGTCAAATTCGGTTCGCTCATCTCTGCTCCATACAATGCAGTATGCTCAGTTGATGATTTTTTCGTTCAGTGTAAAGCATTTGCGCCCTTATAGTGGTGTTGCGTTATGTTTTTGTTAAGCTTTTAATGTGATCCTAATCTCGTAGATTGAGAAACGGCGCTTGAGGCTGGCTGAAGAACAAGCTAAACCCTAGCGTGTAAGCCGGGGATGGGGTGTGTGTCTGCAATTTGAGATGACACATCCTTTGAGACAAGAGAGTAGCTTAGTTAAATGTCCCGACTACCCTATTCCCGACAGGCGTTACGCGCAGTTTTTCTCCACTCAAACGCGCTGAAAAACTGTAAAAGAATGCTGTTGGTTGAACCAGCGCGCGAATTGCCCATCGCGTTGCATGGGATTGAGGGGCTCAATCTGACGGTCGTACAGTGGGATTCGATCACCACGGATTTACTTGGCAGCGTCGCACCCGAGATAATTCTTGCGCCCCTGCTATCGACCCGCTTTGATATCCTAGATCTGGCGCGGTTGCTGAATACGCTTGGCTATCGCGGGGCGTTGCGGGCCTATTGTGCGCCGCTGCCCAATACCAAAGTTATCCGCTCGGAAGTCAAAGCAGAGTTCCCCAACCTCGATTTCACAATTTTTGAGGTGCCCCCCGGCCCCGACCCAGAGCGCGATCATTAGCTGATCGCGCGCAAGCCTGCCCGAAAACGCGCCGCATTCTCGCGGTAATGGGCGGCCGATTGCAAAAGCTGATCCTGCGCCACCGCGTCAAGCTGGCGCACCACCTTGCCCGGCGCGCCCATTACCAAAGACCCGTCGGGAATTTCCTTACCCTCAGTGATCAAGGCCCCCGCGCCGATCAGACACCCCCGCCCGATCTTGGCGCCGTTCAGCACCGTCGCCCCCATTCCGATCAGTGACCCCTCGCCGATCACGCAGCCATGCAGCATCGCCTTATGCCCGATCGTGCAATTCGCCCCGATTACCAAAGGAAACCCTATATCGGTATGGCACACCACGTTCTCCTGCACATTCGACCCTGCGCCAACGCGAATTTTTTCGTTATCGCCGCGTAGCGTGCAACCAAACCAAACCGATGCCGCGCCCTCCAACACGACCTTGCCGATTAGATTGGCATCGGAGGCCACCCAAGCATCGGGCGCAATTTGCGGGGCAATTCCATCAAGTTCATAGATCATCGTGCATCGAACTCCGCGTTGAGGGCGCGAACGAAATCGTTCAGGCCGGGTTGGCGATCTGCGCGGGCGCGCTCTGCCGTAAGAATGGTTTTCAGCTCGGCTTCGGCTACGTCCACATCGCTGTTGATGATGACATAATCATATTCGCCCCAATGGCTGATTTCGTCGCGCGATTTTGCCATGCGTCCCGCAATGATTTCATCGCTGTCTTGCGCGCGGGTGCGCAGGCGGGCCTCGAGATCGGCAATTGAGGGTGGCAGGATAAAGATCGACACCACATCCTTGGCCAAGCTAGAGCGACGGATCTGCTGGCCGCCCTGCCAGTCGATGTCAAACAGCGTGTCGCGCCCCTGCGCCATCGCAGCTTCGACCGGGCCTTTGGGCGTGCCGTAGAAATTGCCAAATACCTCGGCATGTTCCAGCATCTCGCCGGCCTCGATCATGGCTGCGAATTCCGAACGGGTCTTGAAGAAATACTCCACCCCGTCCGTTTCGCCACTACGCGGCTGGCGGGTGGTGGCAGAGACCGAAAAGCGCAGCGTCGGATCCCATTGCATCAGCCGACGCGCCAAGGTGGATTTGCCTGCTCCTGAGGGCGAAGACAGGATAATCAACAGGCCACGGCGGCGGGGCGTTTGCATCGGCTTACTCCACGTTCAAAATTTGTTCGCGCATCTGGTCGATAGCATATTTCAAATCCAACCCGATCGCGGTCAATGCCGCATCACTGGATTTGGAACACAATGTGTTGGCCTCGCGCACAAATTCCTGCGTAAGAAATTCAAACTTGCGCCCAACCGCGCCGGGATCGCCCAGCAAGGCCCACGCGGCGGTGATATGGGCGCGCAGCCGGTCGATCTCCTCGGTGATATCGGCCTTCACCGCCAGAAGGGCGAGTTCCTGTGCCACGCGCGCCTCATCTGCGCCATGCGCGCCCTCCATCACCCGCGCAAGGTTGTCGCGCAGGTTGCGTGCCACTTCGGGGCGGCGCGCGGCGGCGGCGTGGTCGGCGGCATGCGTCAACTCGGTGATCCGCTCGATCTGCGCGGCAATGATCTGGCCCAGTTCACGCCCTTCAGCGACCCGCATCGCCAGAAAATCCGCCAGCGCCGTTTGCACATCTTCCAGCAACAGCTCTGTCAGCACCGTCGGGTTTTCCAGCGGCGCCACCGTATGATCCAGCACACCGCGCATTGCCAAAATCTCGACCGGATTGGGCGCAACAATGGTGACGCCGCGATCTTTCGCGGCCACTTCCGCTGCCATCACGGCATCAAGGGCGGCATCAAGCGCCAGATGATTGACGCGCAATGTCTCGCCCCCACCTTGTCGGCTCAGACGCAACGAGATCTGAATATTGCCGCGCGTCGCCACGGCTGCCACCTCGCGACGCACCCCCACCTCTAGCCCCTCCAGTTCGGGCAGGCGCAGACGTAGATCCAACCCCTTACCATTGACCGAGCGGATTTCCCAACTCCACTCATGCCCCAGCCCCGCCCCTTGCGAGGCCGCGAACCCGGTCATGGAAACGGTCTGAATTTGCGGGCGGGGAGGTGCGGACTGCTTAACCATTTAAAGGTTTTGTTCTCCATTTAGTGAAAAAAGAGCGTATTAAGAGTTCAGTAACAATTCAGCCCCGCCGGTCAAGCCAAACCATTGGAACAGGCCACCGAGCGGGGCGTTTCAAATGCGCGCCACGCGGCAATGTCATGTTATAATGACATCGCCAACACGCGCTCGCAATGGCAGGTATAAGATGGAACATGACAGCGATGGCAGAGTGATCACAATGGGTTCGGGCGTAGGACGTCGTATCAGCAATGAGCTGCGCGCCTATTGGGAAGGGCTGCGCAAAGGGCGTGCGGTTCCGCCGCGCTCTGAGGTAAATCCGCGCGGCATCGAACGTGCGCTGGAATTCTCGTTCATTCTGGAACGCGTGGCACCGGGAATGGGGCGGTTTCGCCTGGCGGGCATGCATCTGAACGACCTGATGGGGATGGAAGTGCGCGGCATGCCGCTCAGCGCGCTATTTGCGCCCGATGGTCGCAAAAAGATCGCGGAGATCACCGAAGCCGTCTTTACCGATCCCGCGATTGCAGAGGTCGAACTGTGCGCCGAAACGAGCATCGGCAAGCCCGAAATGATGGCGCGTGTGCTAATTTTGCCGCTGACGTCGGATTTTGGCGATGTCAGCCGGGCTTTGGGCTGTTTGGTGGCTGAAGGCGAGATTGGCCGCACGCCGCGCCGATTTGAAGTTACAGGGGTACGCATGACGCCGATTGCGACGCAGGCGCCGTCTCTGGCAACCGCCCCTGCCCCGCTGGATCCTGATGTGCTTGGGTTTTCTGAAAGCCAAACGCCCTACGGTCGCGCACCCAGTGTTGCGCCAAGTGCGCCAAAATCCCCCGGAGAGCACCTGACAGAGATGACGCCAGACGAGCGGCGCGCGATGTTTCGCGTTGTGCGCACGTCAAATTGAGGGCCGATTATTGCAAAGTTGCAGGCAGCGGGGCGTTTCATGACGTCCCGCTCAACTATTAAAGCGCGCGAAAACGATTGCGTTGCGCCGCACTCCATTCGACATCACAGCGCCAACCGGTTTTCGTCTCACGTTCCGCGCGCACCACGTTTTGTTCATGGAGCCACGCGTGTTTGCGCCCCTGCGCAAAGGACAGATCCAGCGTTTCAAACAGCTTTTCTTCGGCCAAACGCGCATCGATGGCAGCAAGTAAATCATCAAGCCCCGTGCCCGTCAGCGCCGAGACAGCCTCAATATCGGGATCGCGGCTGGCCTGCATCTGCAACGCGGCGCGTTGATCGGGGGCCAGCGCATCGATCTTGTTCCAAACCTCCAGCGACGCCACATCCTCATCGACACCCAACGTGGCTAGGATGTCATTGACATCGGCTGCCTGTTCCTCGGTCTCGGGATGAGAAATGTCGCGCACATGCAAGATCAGATCGGCCTCAAGCACCTCTTCAAGCGTGGCGCGAAACGCGGCGACCAATTCATGGGGCAGATCGGAGATAAACCCAACCGTATCGGACATAATCACCTTGCGCCCCGAAGGCAGCGTGAGCCCGCGCATCGTGGGATCAAGCGTGGCAAACAGCATATCTTTGGCCAGAACATCGGCCCCTGTCACGGTGTTGAACAGCGTCGATTTGCCCGCATTAGTATAGCCAACCAACGCGACAATCGGGAACGGGATCTTGCGACGCGCAGCGCGGTGCAGCTCGCGGGTTTTCACCACGCGCGTCAATTGACGGCGCAGGCGCACCATCTGATCGTCAATCGCGCGCCGGTCGGCCTCGATCTGGGTTTCGCCGGGACCACCGACAAACCCAAGCCCGCCGCGCTGGCGCTCAAGGTGGGTCCAGGCCCGCACCAACCGCGTGCGCTGATAGCTTAGCGCCGCCAGTTCGACCTGCAACACGCCCTCACGGGTGCGCGCGCGATCGGCGAAGATTTCAAGGATCAAGCCGGTGCGATCCAGCAGCTTGACGCCCCATTCCTTTTCCAGATTGCGCTGCTGCACTGGCGTGACCGGACCATCGACCAACACCAATTCAATCTCATCAGCCTCAAGCTGCGCTTTTAGCTCGGCCATTTTACCGGTGCCAAACAGATGTCCCGGATGTGGCTTGGGCAGGCGCACGATCTGTCCGCCAATCACCTCAAGGCCGGGCAAGGCACGCGCCAACGACTCAGCCTCGGCCAAGGCGAATTTGGGCAAGTGCCGAGGCCCCTCTCGCGACGGGATATCGGGATGGAGCACGAAAGCGCGCGTGGGCGCGCGTTCAGAGGAATGAAGATCGCTCAATTAGCGCGCACTCAGTCTTCGCCTTCATACAGCGAGATCGGCTGACCCGGCATGATGGTGGAAATTGCGTGTTTGTAGACCAGTTGCGATTGACCATCGCGGCGCAAAAGCACGCAAAAATTGTCAAACCAGGTGATCACACCTTGCAGCTTTACCCCGTTGATCAGAAAGATCGTCACAGGCACTTTGGTCTTGCGGACGTGGTTAAGAAACGCGTCCTGAAGGTTCTGTTTATCGCCAGCCATTGTTCTTGCCCTTATTATTGTCGCGCATGCAGCAGCCCCGTTGACCTGCCGGTTCGTTAAAATATGCAGCGCAGCGCCGAAGATTCCAGCCCAAAAATCATATTGTTAAGGAAATCGGCGGATTTCGCGCAATTTCTTTGCGATCAACCGCGCCAAAACTCGGGATTGAACAGCGCGATAATCGCCAGAGTCTCTAATCGACCCAACACCATCGCCAGTGCGAACACTGACTTGACCGGCTCGCTCAGCGTGGCCCAGCTTAGCGGAATATCGGCGGCAATACTGGCAAGCGGACCAGTATTTGACAGCGATGCAATAGTCAGGATCGTTGCAGGTTCAAAAGATAACCCGAACAGCGAGACCAGCATCATTACCACAGCAATCGAGATCGCGAATAGCATGAAGAAAATCCAGCTGATATAGGCGCCATCGCGGCGCAGCTTGCGCGCCATCGCGCCGCCCCCTGCCACCGAAGTTGGATAAATCAGCTTGTCGAGTTCGCGCTCGCCGTGGCGCAGCAGCGCATAGACGCGCAACAACCGCACGCCGCCCGCCGTGGTCGCCACGCCGCCGCCGATAATCGCTAGCCCCGCCAGAATCAGCCCCGGCGTGCCCAAGCCAGACCAACTGCGCGCGTCATGCCACGCGGTGGATTCAAACCCCGTGGTGGTCAGAAACGACAGCGAGGTGAACAGGCTGCCCCAGATCGAGCGAAAGATCGCACCAAAATCGGCCGGCATCTTGACCTCAAGTGCGGCAAGCCAGTGACGCAGAAACAAGAACAGCGGCACGATCACCACCAAAAACGCCGCCAGTCGCAATTCAGGATCATTGCTGAGCTTGTCCGAGGCGCGCAACTCGCCACCGCCGGGCCACAAACGACGCGACAACGCGGGGATGAAAAACAGGAAAATCAGCATCTCGCCGCCCAAACCCGACGAGCTACCCGTCATCCCCCCGACCGGAGAAATCCCCGAGGTCGAGAGCGTAGACATCGCGTGAATAAACCCCACCAACGGCGGATCGCCCGCCATCATTAGCCCCAGCCACAACGCGCCCGTCAGCCCGATATAGGCCGGAGCAATGCGCGTGGCGTAATGGGCGATGCGCTCACTCGTTTCGGCTCCGCCATCGGCTGCGGGGGCATTGGCACTGGGTGCGCCCGACGGACCGCCCGAGAAAAACACCTCAAACCCGCCAAGCCGCATCGGCGCCAGCACCGCAATCGCCATCACAAGCATGTAAAACCCGCCCATCCACGCCACCAACCCACGCCACAGATGCAGCGAGCCGGGCAAGCGCGCGGGCTCATACAGCGTGCCGCCGGTGGTGGTCAGCGAGGACACCATCTCCCACCAGCTATTGAAGAAACTGGTATCGGGCAGCGATTGATCGAACGGCAGCGCCAGCATCATCGGCAAGAGCAAAAACACCGCAAGCATGCTGAGCAGGCTTGCCCGCCCGGCACGATGCGGGCGCGCATTGGCGGCATTGGCCAGTGCCACCAACACCGATACGAACAAGAACAATGTGCCCGAGTAAAAGAACGCGCGGCTAATTTCATGGTGATGCGTAATCAAAGCATGGGTTGCGGGCAAAAACATCGCCAGCGACGAGACCAGCATCAGCTGGATCGGCATTGGCAAAGCCTTGAGCGCGCGTATCATCAGAAGAAGTCGATGGAGACCTGCAACAGGCGCTCCACCTCCGGCACATCTGCGCTAAGGGCAAACAGCACAACGATATCGCCCTCATCAACGCGCGTGTTGCCCGAGGGTTTGATCAGCTTGTCGCCTTTGCGGATCATACCAATCAGCACGCCTTCTGGGAAAGCAATCTCGCGCACCATCTTGCCCGACATTGGCGACGTGCCCATCACTTGCGCCTCGATCACCTCGGCCTCGGCATCGCCAATCGAGTAGATCGCGCGCACCCGCCCGTGGCGAATATGGCGCAAGATCGACGACACCGTGGTCGCACGCGGGTTGATATAGGCGTCGATATCAAGATCGTTCAGCAAAGGCGCAAGGGTTGGATCATTGATCAAGCAAATCGCCATTTTGCAGCCCGCCTGCTTGGCGCGCACTGATACCAGAATGTTGGTTTTATCGTCATCCGTCACGGCCAGAACCGCGTCGGCATTACCGATATTGGCCTCCTCCAACAGCTCGGAGCTCATCCCGTCGCCATTGAGAACAATCGTGCGATCAAGCGCATCCGCGGCCTGTTCGGCACGCGCGCGATTGGCCTCGATGATCTTGGCACGCACCCGGTCCGTGCGGGCCTCAAGCGCGCGCGCCACGCCAAGCCCGACATTGCCCCCGCCGATGATCACGATACGCTCTTGCTTGCGCGTGGCCTTGCCGAAAATATCGAGCGTTCGCGCCGTGTCGTCGATATGCGAGAAGATATAAATCTGATCGCCTGCGAATAGCTGATCGCCGGGTTCGGGCGCAAAAAGACGCCCCTCGCGCCGAATGCCCACGACCAACGCGCGCAGCGTCGAGAACAAATCGGTCAACTGGCGCAGCGGCGTCTCTAGGACAGGGCAGTCGACATCCAGATCAATGCCCAAAAGCTGCAACTTACCGTTCAAAAAGCTTTCCGTGTCAAAGGTCGAAGGCGCGGCGAGCCGCTGCAAGGCGGCCTCGGCGACTTCGCGTTCAGGGCTGATCACGACATCAATGGGCAGGTGATCGCGTCGGTAAAGATCGGAATATTGCGGTGCAAGATAGGCCTGTGCACGAATCCGTGCGATCTTGCGGGTGATCCCAAAGACAGACATGGCAACTTGACAGGTCACCATGTTGACCTCATCGGAATAGGTTGCAGCGATCATCAAATCGCAATCGCGCGCCCCTGCACGCTCCAACACATCGGGATGCGAGGCAAATCCGACGACACCCTGAACATCCAGCGTGTCGGCAGCGCGACGTACCAGATCGGCGTTGGAATCAACCACCGTGACGTCATTGCGCTCGCCCGCAAGATGGCGCGCGATCTGCCAACCAACCTGACCCGCCCCGCAGATGATAACTTTCATGCATATTCTCCGCGCCGCTCACTCGCCCCTATCTAGGCTGCGATTGGCGATAGGGTCAAACAGTAAGCGCGCTAAATTCGGACCATGTGCGTTTGACGATCACAGATGCCTCCGGCGGGGAAATTTGGCAGCAAAAAGGGACAGCGTTCTACGCCTTACCAATAATCGTTGCTTGCCTGTGAACTTATCCACGATCAGCTTATGTGTGCCTGCGGCTAAAAGCAAACCGCCGAGTTCGGTTAGGATATCGATGGAAATGGCATCAGCGGCCTCAGGGTTTGGTGTGAGGGTGATGCTTCTTATCAGCTCTATGAGACAGTCGTTGGCTTCGTGCACCAAATCCGGGTCAATGAGCAACTGGTCTTGTCACGGTTGCGTTCCGGTCTCTCAGTGCATTTAGGCAGCCTCTCGTTTGAAGGCCAAGGGGCTTTTGTCACCTAACGACGCGTGCCGCCGTCGTGGATTGTAGCCCCCATTGATATACTGGACCATCACCCCTTCGGCGTGGCGCCTGATTTCCCAACGGTTGCACCAGATCGGCTCTACCATGAGTGATTTGAAGAACGTTTCAACCATAGAATGGTCATAAAAATTGCCTTTTCCACGCATCCACTGCCCGGCAGGCGCATCTGAAAGATGCTGCCGAGAGGGGCGTTGTCGCTGACACATTGGGCGGGCGCGCCACGCACGATACCCACGTGAGGGGACCAGCATAACTCGACATAGAAACTCAGTCGGCAATTTTTCTCTCCAAGCGTCAATGCGGGCCAACCTCACCGACTTTGGCCTGCAAAGAAGCCTAACGGTGAATGTATCAGTCACCTACCGGCCTGCGGATTGCCGCTTTTTTAACGCTTCCCTCACCTTGCGAAGCCGTTGGTTCTATTTCTCAACGTCTTCGTGCGGCCCAGACATCAAATCATCATACAGGTGTTTTTGAACCCACTCGTTAAGGGGCGAATGCCCAACACTCAAATCAAATGAAATCTAAGGGCTAAGCTGCTGTTTGTTGCGATGCGCACGGCATCGCGGCGAAAATCGTCTGTGTGTCTCGTTGCCTTTCATTGGCTCCTTCAAAGCAAACATTGCCCGAAAAAGATCCGAACTAAACGGTGACATGACCAGCCGTTTCATCGCAAAATGCCGCGAGCTTTGTTGCAACTGCCTTCAGCGGAAAGAAACTCTCCGTCGCTTGCCGCCAAGACGGGGCCGCAAGCGACGAAATGATGCTCAAAAAGCAGTTTCAAGTCTCGCGGAAGGCACGGGTGAAATAGTCGGTAAATGGCTTAAGCAGATACGCGATCGGGGTACGTTGAGCAGTCGCCAGATACACCTCGGCGGGCATGCCTGGGATCAGGACCTTGCCGTCTAGCTTTTCAAGCTCACCCGCCGATAGCGTGACCTCTATCTTGTAATAGGGCTCGCCACTGGCTTGGTCCGTCAACACATCGGCTGAAATCCGGCTGATCTCGCCGGTAAGCGTTGGCGTGATGCGGCTTGAAAGCGCGGGAAAGCGCACGGCGGCTGGCTGGCCCGGCGTGACCTCGTCGATACTGGTCGTAGCGATGCGCGCATCAATGACGAGAGGTCGATCTTGCGGCACAAGATAAAGCACAGGTTCAGCCGCGCGGATCACCGCCCGCGGGGTCGTCACGCTCATCGCATGAACGATTCCCGAAACGGGTGCGCGAATGTCGAGCCTGTCGATCTGCCCAATCAGGGCGCGGCGTTGCTCGGCCAGTTCAAGTTCGCGATAGCCAATGTCGCGCAGTTCTGTCTCGGCTTGTTCACGGCGTTGGGTCTGCAACCGCAGGCGGGTGATTTCCAGTTCGCTCAAGCGGCTTTCTGCCTGAGCGCGCTGTGCAACCAGCGCCCCGATCCGCCCGGCAAGATCGGCTGATTCCCGTTCCAGCGCAGACACCCTGCTTGCCTGAGCGAGCCCACGATCCAGCAGGCTGCGCTGATCGGTTAGCTCGCGCGCGATCAGCTCTTGCTGCGTGGCCAGAGCGACAAGTTGGGCATCTACCCCATCAACTTGCGAGCTAATTTGTTCCGCTTGCTTTTCGAGCTGTTCAAGCGACTTTTCAAGCGAGGCCAGACGCGCATCAAACAACTCTTGCTGCCCCTTCATCTGCATCGCGACATGCGGATTGGTCACTGCGCTTTCGGACAGCTCGGCGGGAAACAGGATTTCGGGCGCATTCGCGCGCTCGGCTTCAAGACGCCCACGCCGGGCGAGCAGCTCGAAATACTGGTTTTCGACGATAGTGCGTTCGGAGTTCAACTGATCGCCATTCAACTCAACCAGCAAATCGCCCGCCTTCACAAGGCTGCCGTCATGGACAAGGATCTTTTCGACAACACCGCCATCGGGATGCTGCACAATCTGAAGGTTTTCCTCGACCTGCACGCGCCCCGAGGCAATCACGGCCCCCGCGATCTGGGTGTTGACGGACCATAGCCCGAAACCACCCACCAAAACCGCCAGCGTCAGAAAGCCTGCGATGATCGGGCCCTTGGGGGAATAGCCCAGACGTGGCCCAGTGTGTGGCGCTACTGGCGTTGGCGTGTCCTGAGCCGGACGCTGCGTTGTCGGTTGCTCCGCTTTGCTGTTTTTTTCATGCGTTTCGCTCATACCACACCCCCTTGCCCGGGAACGCGCTGGATGTTCTCGGCATTTTTCACCATTGCGCGCAGCACCTCGTCGCGTGGACCATAGGCCCGCCGCCGCCCGCCTTCGAGCATCAACAACGTATCGCATTCCTGAATAGCCGCAGGCCGATGCGCCATAATCACCACCGCCCCGCCGCGTGCCTTGGTGTCATGCACCGCAGCGTTAAGCGCGCGCGCGCCCTCGCTATCAAGATTGGCATTGGGCTCATCCAGCACCAGCAGTACCGGATCGTCATAAATCGCGCGCGCTAACCCGACGCGCTGTATCTGGCCACCCGAAAGCAGGCCACCAGACTGGTTGACGGGTGTATCGTAGCCCTTTGGCAGATCAAGGATCATCTGGTGTGCACCGGCGCGCTTGGCGGCCTCGACCACCTTTTCGGAATCGGGCGCGGCATCAAGACGCGAGATATTTTCGGCAATCGTACCGTCAAACAATGTAACGCGCTGGGGCAGATATCCGATCATTCGCCCGCGACGATCGGGGTCGTATTGATCAAGCGTTGCGCCATCAAGCCGGATCCAGCCCGCATTGGGCTGCCAGACGCCGCAGATCGCGCGCGCGAGGGTCGATTTGCCCGCACCCGAAGGGCCGATCACGCCCATCGCTTGGCCCGGTTGCAGATCGAAACTTACGAGTCTTAGCGTCGCCTGAGTGTGCCCCGGCGGGATGACGGTCAGTTGATGGGCCTCAAGATGGGCTGCGGGACGGGGCAGATCGGTGATGGTCTCGACCTCGGGATGGGCGCCCAAAAGCTGTTCCAGACGCTCGCGGCCTTCTTTTGCGCGATTGTAGATTGGCAAGCCCGCGATTGCCGTCTCGATCGGTGCCAGCGCACGACCCATCAAGATTGAGCCTGCGATCATCGCCCCTGCGGTCAACTCTCCGCGCAGCACCAATAGCGCGCCCAGCGCAAGGATCGCCGATTGCAGGAACAACCGGAACACCCGGCCCGTCGCCTGAAAACTGCCGCCCAGATCGGCTGCGTTAAGCTGTGCGGCCATCGCCTGTTCACGCCGCTGCTGCCAGCGCTGGAAACTCGACATGCGCATGCCCAGCGCCTGCACCAGTTCCGCCTCGTCGCGCATCTGGTCTGCCATGCGATCAGCCGTAACCTGTCGCGCCGTCGCATTGCGCATTGGCACGCGGGTCAGGCGCGTATTCAGCAAGGTGATCACGACCAACACCATCCCACCGGCCAGCGCAAGCACACCCAACCACGTGTTGAACAGGAACAGGATCGCGAAAAAGATCGGCACGAACGGCATGTCATACAGCGCCATCGCAACCGGAGCCGCATAATATTTCTGCATCGCTTCGAGATCGCGCATGGCGGTCAGCGCGATCGTATCGCCGGGCTTGTCGCTTGCGCGGCGTAGCGCGGCCTTGAAAACCCGCGCTTCGAGGCGTTGCTGTAGCCCAGAGCCAACCCGCGCCATGACGCGCCCGCGCGCCCAATCAAGCATGCCCATCATCAGGTAGAGAAAACACACCAGCAGGAAAAGTGCGGTCAGCGTTTCCACCGCGCGCGACCCCAGAACCCGGTCGTAAACCTGCAACATGAACAGCGGCCCCGTGAGCATAAGCAAGTTCACGAATGCCGAAAACAGCCCCGCCGAGATCCGCGCCGCGCGGCTTGCGCGCCGGACAGCTTCAATCTCTGCGCGGCCTTGCCGGATCTGCATCAAGTCAGCACGCATTTCTGCCTCGCAAATATTTTGCCACAGTGATCGGGGCACGCGCCCCTTGCCGTGAATAAAGACAATGTCCCGACCATTGGGCAGCGGGTGAAATCATGGCCCGCATGTCCAAAGCGCACAGTCAGAGAGATCATCTGTAGGGTTCGGGTGGCGGCCAAATGCCCGCCACCCGAAGGGTTTCAAAGACAGCGTCAACATCGCTTAGGCGAAGTAGAACTGATCGGCCTCCAGCATTTCCGTAACGTTGTAGAGCGTTGCGATCTCGGTTCCGTCGAGGCTAAGTAAGAGATCCTCGTCGACGATTTCTTGCGTGATGTGGACGCTGTAGTTGTCAGGGTCCAAATCAAAGCCGACAATACCGATGGCGTCTTCTTCGAGGCCAAAGTTATAGACCGAGTTGCTGCCCATATCGGCGGCAGTTTCCGCACCATAACCGATCACAACGATGTCGCTTTGCGCGTCGGTATCATCGTAGCTCTCGCCACTCAGATAGAACGTGTTGTTACCCAAACCGGCAAGCACATCCGCATAGATCGAGCCCGAAGTTGTCGCACCGTCCGCCGATACCGCAACCTCGTCATAAGAGATCACAAGCTGCGCGTCATAGAGGTTCACCGGCTTGGTATCGCCTTTCACATAATAGGCGAGATCGAAGTCTTCGGTCATGTTCACGCCGTTGATCGAGACCTCTCCGGAATTGCTCATCCAGCCAGCACTTAGCGAAAGCGGCGAAGTCCCGTCCCAGTCGAGCAGGTTCAACACCGTTGTGGTATCGACCCCGGTTTCGTATTTCTCGTCGCCATTCGAGATCGGCAACGGCTCGCTCGGGTCTTGCGGGATGGTCACACTCGGAAGATCCTGGCCGTATTTATCCGGCTGAAGCCGCCAGCGCGGACCGATCTCATAGTCGCCATCTTCATTGAGCACAGCCGTGAAGGGCTCGCGGTCCATGGTGGTGTACCAAGCTTCGGTATAGCCATCGGTGAGATCAGCGGATTGCGCGCCAATGTCGGCCAGCGTCGAATCCGCAGCCGCGTCGATCAGCGAGAAGTCCCGTAGAACGGTGCCGATCGCATCGCCAGCCGCATCAACGTTGAGATAGCCCACCGGAGCCCCATCCAGCCCTTCGACCACAGTGCCTGACGTGGCATCAGGGTCAAGATAAGCTGCCAAGAAGTCTCCGTCGCCTGTGTAATAGGCACCAGTTGCGACCCACAGAACGTTACCGACCCAAGCGCCGCTGGCATCTTCGTAACCAGATGCGTCCATTGGATCGCGCACGGCGATAAAGCTCGGAAGTTGACCGATTGCGGCCTCGTTCTCGAAATCTTCGGGCCGGATCTGGTCGTTGGGGTTGTTTGTGACCGTATGGTTGACAACAAGTTCCGCTGCCGTGACGTGATAGAGCTTATTCAGCCCGGTCTCGGGATCGGTTTGCGACCAATCGTCGGGCAGTTCCATCTTCGCATCAATGCGGATGTCGTTTGGACGCTTGATCGCGTTGCCCCAGCGATACAGCAGTTTGCCATCGTCCTTCACGGTGATCGAATAGTCGTCACCAACCGCGATATTCTCGATGATCGTGCTTTCGTTGGGCACCAGAACGTCCTGAACCCCATAGGTGCCAAAGCCGTTCAATGCATCGTCGTGATAGTCGATGGTGCCATCGTTGCCGATATCGACCGCCGCAACATTGCGCACAACACCGTCGATTTCGACATCAGCCATATAGGCGCTGTAGACATCGTCCACACCGTCACGGTCGAAGTCCTTGAACATCTCTGTGGGCGCGGTGTTGCTCTCGGCTTCGCCAAGCGCTTCAACCAATTCCTTGAGATAGAAATGGTTCATATTGCCTTCGACGAGCGAACTGCTCGGGTTTCCGTCGGCGTCCACGGGCATGCCATCGGCCCCCGCCAGATAATCGACAATCCACAGATCGTCATCAAGGTGGTAATAGCCACTTTCGTCGCCCGGATAGGCCTGATCGGACAGCACGGCCTGCATTACGGAATAATGCTCGGTCGAGGCTTTTACGAAGTCGCCGCCAATCCCCTCAAGCCAAGTTCCCATACGGGCCGGGGTCGAGAAGGTATCGGTGCGCGAATCTGCAACAGAGATGCCGCCACCCGCCAATTCACCAGCCCAGCCTTCAGAGTAGTCACCGTCAATTTCCTTGTCGACTGCGCCGACAAAGTCGGTGACGTGGAAGCCGAAAGCGCTGTCTAGCGGATGGAGTTCGACGCCATCCTTGGTCACTTGCGTGGTCGTCATGTCCATGCCAGCGGCATAATCGCCCAGCCTTAGCCCATCATAGTTCAGCGTGATGTCGTCCAGAGTGAAGGTGTAATTCGACACCCAATCCGCCGTTGCGGGATCCTGCACAAGAACATCGGGCGGAGTCGGCGCTGCATCTGGCTTGTCAGAAACACCGTCGCCGTCGCCCGAGCCATCACCATTGCCGCTGCCGGGATTGCCCGTATCGTCGCCATGATCAGGGGTGCCATCGCCGCCACCTTCGCCATTGCCCTGACCGCTGCCAGCACCGTGATCGGGATTGCCGCCGCTGCCAAACCCAGATCCGGAATGGGTTCCGCGATCAGGGTTGCCGCCACTGCCAAAGCCAATGCCGCTGCTACCGCTGGAGCTGTTGCCACCGCTGCCAAATCCGGTGCCGCTGCTGGCACTTTCGCCAGAGCTATCGCTGTTATTGCCAGTGCCGCGGGACGTATTCCCGCCCGAACCAAAGCCAAGCCCCACACCACCCCGTGAGGAATTGCCCCCAGTGGCAAAACCACTGATCGTGCCCAAGGCTGTGCTTGCTGTGTCCATCAGCGGAACGATGTCCAGAAAGTTGGTCGTCGCTGAGGATGGTAGTGAGCCGGTCAGAGGCTCTATGAGTTGTTTCATTAGTCCATTTGTTCCGCGGGCCATTGCCGTTTCCCTCCTGTCATACCACGCACCAACCGTGCACAACCCAAGGGTTATTGGGTTTGGGAGGGGGTCGCATTGACGGCTATCAACAGTTTGTGAACTGGTGTGTGGCAGGACGTCGCATGGGGCTGGGGCAAGGGACCAGCCGCTTTGACGTTGGTCAATGCGGGGCCTTTTATCTTATGCTTTCATGGACGAACTCTGATCAGTATGTGAGCTGTAAAATGACACAAGGTCATATCTGGGTGGTGGTGGCCGACGCGACACGGGCACGGATCCTGCGCAATGCAGACTGTCTCGGGGAAAATCGGCTGCCAGAGTTGGTGATGCGCGCTCCGCACCGGCATCTCGAGTCACTCATGACGCATAAAACCGATGAGACGTTGGGCGCGGTCCGTTCGGGTGCGCGTGCAAGTGACGCACAGAGCAGAGTCACGCAGGATTTGCAGGAATTCGTGCGCCAGATCGTAGCGCTTCTCGAAAGCCACAGGCTTGCTGAGGATTTCAACCAGCTTGTCCTGTTCCTCGCCCCATCGGTCTTTGCGCTGTTGCATGAAGAACTCTCACCACGGCTCGCTGCGACGATCATTTCCGAGCGATGCGTCAACACGTTACACCTGACGCGGGGTGCTTTTCCCTATGGGATCGAAGGGACACCGTCGGACACCGCGACATAACGAAGACCAAACGCGGACTTTCGCGGTGTTTCCATGTGGAGGCAGAGCGTTGAATGACGCATCCGTCAGGCGACGCTGGCCATAATCTTGCGATCAGTCTGCATGATATAGGCTAGGCTGACCGGCTCGTTGATCAGCGCCGCGCGCTGGATCAGACCCGCACGATCAATCACCCTGACATGGACGGGGTCGATCATCTCAATCAGCCCCTCCTGCTCGAACTTTTTGAGCGTGCGGCAAACGGTTTCCGGTGTGGTCGCCAGCAAATCGGCAATGTCACGCCGACTGATCGCAAGCGTCAAAACGCCCCGATCATGGCTTTGCGCGTGCCACGACATGGTGAATTTACCGCTAAGGAGAAAGCACGCAAGACGCTCGTCAGGACGCAGCGCCCCAATAATCACCGTCAGCCACCTCAGCCGTTCCACCTGCGCCATGTTGTTGAGGTAGTGATTCCGTCTCAGCATGCTGTCGGAGTACATAAAATCATCGTAAACCTTGCGATCAAACCAATAAATCGTGGCGTCGCTCGCAGCTTCAAGGCTTAGATCCGGGCGTCCGGAGACGCGGTCGCCAACAATGTCGCCCGGCACGACGAGCCCCATAATCTGACGTCGCCCGTCCAGTCCGTTGCGCTGAAAGCGTAAATACCCCTGACACAGAATCCCGATACCGGGCCTCTCCATACCGTCTTCCCACAAGACAGAATCTGCCGCAAATCGCTGGGTTTTCGCAGTTTCACAAAGTGTTTCAAAGACTTGCTTCGGAATCGACTTTTGCAGATGGGCTTTTATTTCGGCGCAATGCAAGTCATCTCTGGTCTTGGATGTAAAAAGAAAATCTTTCATAAAGCCCCCCGGCCGCTTTACTCGAAAAAAACAAACTCGCCAAGAACCGACCGCGCGCGCACCCCTTTCGCGCCACGGCCCCACAAAGGCTCGCACCCGGCCTCAAGACGAAAGTTAAGACTATCTTAAATCTGCCTAAAACGCTTTGATCGCGATCAATGTGTGCTAGGTTTAGCCCCAATAATACGCAAACTGGCGTTGCCACTCTGGGTTCGGCCCAAGGTGCACGACCAGTTGGAGATTGTTCGTGACCAAAAATTTGAAGACCAGCCATTTTTCTGAAATCGAGTCGCTCGCACACGGTCGCATTGAGACGCTTCTTCACGCCCTGCCTGAAACGGCCCAGCAGGCGCTTGCCTCTGCGGCGCGCATTACGCAAGTGGCGCGCGGCACCTGCCTTATTTCTGAAGGCGATCATTCGACAGAATTGAGCTATCTTCTGGACGGCGCGCTGGCGATGGAGAAGACACTGGCCGACGGGCGCAGGCATATCATCGGCGTTCTGGTGCCCACCGATATGTTCGGGCGCCTCTTTAATGGCGGTTGCGTCTATGACATCGTCGCGCTTACCGACTGCCGCATCCTGAATTTTGAGCGAAGCCGTTTCGAAGCAATCCTCAGCGACTTCCCAGAACTCGAGCGCATCTTTCTGGTCAGTGTTCTTGACGAGCTTGATTCTGCGCGTGAATGGGTGCTGCTGATGAGCGCGCGCAAGGTCTCGGAGAGATTGGCGTCGTTTCTGCTAATCTTGTTGCGGCGCAACCTGCGCACGACACTCTTAAAGGAGCAACGCCAAAAACATACCATCGTGCATATCCCGATTGGGCGTCGTGATCTTGCGCATCATCTGGGGACCACGCCCGAGACGATCAGCCGCGTGCTGACCGAATGGGAACAAGACGGCGTCATCCTGCGCAAGGATACCGACGAGATCGAGGTTCTCGAACCGGCCGCGTTGGTGCGTATCTCGGGTGCAGAAGATGTGGACGCCGTAGTCGCCGCGGGCCAACAGCCGCGTTTCCTCGCCTAAGCTAACGGACAAATCCACCACCGGATTAACGGCGCAGCCGGTTCTGTCTATGGCGTGCCCGTTTCTGAAGACATTGAAATGTGGATTGGGATTGCAGAAGCGACTACCACCGATTGAAGGCGCATACTGAAACCGGGCACCCAACTGAACCAAACAGTGTTCATAAAGGTTGAGGCCGTCCACGCTGTCGACACGCAGCGCATAGACATTGCATCGTAGTGACGTCGCCCCACGCAGCTTAAAGCGACACAAGCGCGCGGTTTCACACCCGCATCCTTCTTTTTTCTCTACCTAGCCCAAGGGGCAATTCCACGCGGCAACCTCTATCGGTCGGACTAGGCCCCTTGCCCCAGCGACTGCTCAGATCATTCGTCATCATCTTCGACATGCGCCACGCGCGCGCCAGCCTTATTAGAGGTCACAACGCCCAGCGTCTTGAGTTTACGATGCAGCGCCGAGCGCTCCATGCCGACGAAATTCGCCGTGCGCGAGATATTTCCGCCAAACCGGTTGATCTGGGTCAGCAGGTATTCACGTTCAAACAGCTCGCGCGCCTCGCGCAGCGGCAAGGTGGGCAGCGCCCCGCCCAGAACGATGCGCCCCTCTTCTGCGGGAACCGATTGACCGGGCAACTCGCGCGCCTCAATCGGGCCTGTTCCCTCGCCCAAGATCAGCACGCGCTCGATCACGTTGCGCAACTGACGGATATTGCCGGGCCAGTCCATCGTTTGCATCAAGGCCGCTGCCTCGCTGGATAATTCGCGCAGCGGCAGGCCTTGGGTTTCGTTAAACCCGCGCACGAAATAACTCGCAAGCAGGGGCACATCTTCGCGACGTTCGCTAAGCGCGGGCACCTCGATGGGCACGACGTTAAGGCGATCATAAAGCTCCTGACGGAAGCTGCCCGCACGGATCATCGCGGTCAAATCGCGCGTTGTGGAACTAATCACGCGCAAATCAACGCGCACCTTATCGGCCCCGCCCACACGCATGAATTGCTGCTCGGTCAGCACGCGCAGGATCTTGGATTGCGTGCCCGGCGGCATCTCAGCCACCTCGTCGAAATAGATCACGCCCCCATTGGCCTGCTCAAGCAGACCTTTCTCAACGCCGCGTTCCAGCGTTTCGCGCCCAAACAGAACCTCTTCCATCCGGTCAGGTTCGATCGAGGCCGAATTGACGGTAACAAATGGCCCCGCCGCGCGCGTCGAATTCTGATGGATGAAGCGCGCTGCCATTTCCTTGCCCGAGCCCGGCTCGCCCGACAGCATCACCCGCCCATTGGATTTGGTCACCTTGTCAAGCTGCTCGCGCAAGCGCCGGAAGGCAGCCGCCTCGCCGATCATCTCGCCCGAGCCGATATCGCGCCGCTTGAGCGTGGAATTTTCCCGCCGCAGCCGCGCGGTTTCCATCGCGCGGCCGATCACCACCATCAACTGGTCGATATTAAAGGGTTTTTCGATGAAATCATAGGCACCTTGCTTGATCGCGGCGACCGCGATTTCGATATTGCCATGGCCCGAAATGATGATCACCGGCACATCCGGGTTGTCGCGTTTGACCGTTTTGAGAATGTCGATCCCGTCCATCTTGCTGTCCTTCAGCCAGATATCGAGGATCATCAAGGCCGGTTCACGGGCGTTGATCTCATCCATGCACTCATTGGAATTGGCCGCCATGCGCGTTTGAAACCCTTCATCGCGCAGGATGTCAGCTATCAATTCGCGGATGTCTTTTTCATCGTCGACGATCAGGATGTCGCTCATGTCACGTCTCCGGGGGGCTCGCCCCTCTCTTTGATGGCCCGATGTGCCGCGCGGGCGCGTGGCAAACGGATTTCGGCAAGCGCACCGCAATGCGCCCCACTACTAAAGGCAGGCGCGTCGCTGAGTGTCAGCGTCCCGCCATGTTCCTCGATGATTTTCTTGACGATCGGCAGACCCAGACCAGTCCCCTTTGCACGCGTCGTGACGTAAGGCTCAAACAGGCGCGCGCGGTCAGGCGGCAAGCCCAGCCCGTTATCCGCGATCTGGATGGTGACCAATTCGGGCGTAGCGGTCATTGCAACGCGCACCTCAGGTTCAAACCCCTCCGGAGCGCCTTTTTCCACATATGTTTCAATAGCTTCACCTGCGTTTTTAATCAAGTTCGTGACGGCTTGTGAAATCATCGTCGCGTCCAGTTCGACAATCACCGGCATATCGGGAATGTCAGATATCAATTTCGCCCCATGCAGGGAATCTTGCTGCAAAGTGGCCGCATCCCGCAAGAGCTGCGCGAGATCGTGATCGGCGCGGTCGGGTTCGGGCATTCTGGCAAAGCGCGAAAACTCATCAACAATGCGGCGCAAGTCATTCGTTTGGCGCACAATAACGCCCGTAAGGCTTTCGAGAACTTCAGTATCTTCTCCACTCGTGAGCTTGCTGAATTTGCGCTTGATCCGTTCCGCCGATAGCTGGATTGGGGTCAGCGGGTTCTTGATTTCATGCGCAATACGACGCGCCACATCGCCCCAAGCCGCCATCCGCTGCGCCGAGACCAGTTCGGTTACATCTTCAAAGGCGACAACATAGCCTTCGGCCTCGCCGTCATCATTGCGCCGCACGGCCATGCGCACCAGCAGGCTTTCAAGACGGGCGTCGCGCGACACCCGGATCTCTTCTTGAACGACCTCTTGAAAGCCGTCATGCAAGCGTTTGTAAAGGCCGGTAAACTCAGGGACGATCGTCGAAAGTTCCTTTGAGTGGACTTGAGCGGCGTCAAGCGCGAGCAGTTGCATCGCGGCGCGGTTCACGAAATCGACGCGCCCCTCGGCATCCAACCCAATCACGCCCGAGGTCACCGAGGACAGCACGGAATCAAACAGTCTTCGGCTTTCTTCGGTCTCTCGGTGGCTTTCGATCAGGGCCGCGCGCTGCCCCTTAAGCTGGCTCGTCATGCGGTTGAAGCTATGGCCCAAAGTGGCGATCTCGTCATCGCCCTCGGCCTCGATCACGCGCGCATCCAGATCACCCGCGCCGATGCGTTCGGCTGCGGCTGCAAGCCGCCCAATAGGGCGCGAAAGCCGCTCGGCAAACCACAGCCCCATCCAGATCGCCGCCAGAATAAGGATCAGCGCAAAGCCGAAATAGACCAAGCCAAATTCAAAAATCACCCGCCCCCGCGCACTTTCAAGCTGTTGATACAGCGACACTGTTTCGCGCGTCTGATCCAGTAGTGACAGGATTTTCCCATCGACCTTGCGCGAAATATACAGGTAGCGATCCACAAACGCATTCAGCCGGATCAATCCGCGCAATTCCGAGTTCGACCAATCCTCGATCAGCACGGTCTCGCCCTTTTGCGCCTCGACAATATCCTTGGGGGCCGGTTCTTCGTAATCAAACAGATACGAGCGATCCCCACGCGCCACGATCTTGCCGGTGCCGTCGATGACATAGGCCTCTTTGACGCCGCGCTGCACGCTGGATTGCCCCGTGATGAGCAATTCGCGCAGCTCCCCATCTGACATGAATGTCGAGGCCTGACGGCGCAGGTTCAAGAACGCCGCAAGCGCGCGAACATCTTGCACGAGATCTTGTTTATGCTCGCTTTGATAGGCCTCAGCCGCTTGGAGCGACGTACTGACAACCGAGCGCACGCGGTCGGAAAACCAGCCCTCAAGCCCGATATTCACCGTCAGCCCGGCAAACAGCGCGACCAACACGGTTGGCACCAGCGCGATGCCCGCAAACACACCGGTCAACCGCAAGGTCAGGCGCGACCCGGCCGAGCGCGCGCGTTTGGCCGCGATAATCTGGGCCAGCCGCATCATGATCAGCCCGGCAAGCAGTAGGAAATAGACGAAATCGGCCAGCAGGATCAGCCGCAGCGCGGCGCTATCGGCACCCTGCCCCAATGGCCCGAGCACGACAAAGGTCGCGATTGCCAGCGCCGGGCCTAGCACAACCAATCCCAAAGTCAGGATATTGCGCACCCGCCGTTGACGCCGAAAACGCGCCAATCGATCCCAGCCTGAACGATATGCCGTGCTGCCTTGCACCGATGCCCCCTCAACACAGAGCGTGACAAATCCGCCTCGACGGAAAAGTCACAGGTCTCTGTTGCGGGTTTACATCAGTTTGCGCCGCCGTGTCACCTGAATATCCAGATCGGTGATCTTTTTTCTCAAGGTATTGCGGTTGATGCCAAGCAGGTCGGCACATCTGGCTTGATTTCCGCCCGTCGCATCCAACGCGATTTCCAGCAAAGGGGCCTCCATCTCCTTGAGAATGCGATCATAAAGCCCCGGTGGCGGCAGATTTCCACCGTGCAAATCGAAATAGCGGCGCAGATGACGCCCGATTGAGGCCGACAGCTTTTCGCCCTCGCCCCCCTGACGGAGCGGCTCAATCGCGGGCTGGTTGCCTAGCACGAATTCCACTTCAGCGCGCGTGATCTCGTCTTCGGGCGAGGTCACGGTCAAACGACGAATCGTATTTTCAAGCTGGCGCACGTTGCCGGGCCAGGAATAAGCGCGCACCAGTTGCAGCGCGTCATTGGTAAAGCGGCGCGTCCCAAGCCCGTCACGCTCGGCACGGATCAGAAAATGATCGGCCAGAAGCGGAATATCTTCGACACGTTCGCGCAGGCTCGGCACCGTCAGGGTCACGCCGCCGAGGCGGTAAAACAGGTCTTGGCGAAAGCGACCCGCCTCCATCAAAGCTGACAGATCGGCTTGCGTTGTTGCCATGATGCGCGGCGCGGGGTCGGGCAAAGCATCAAGCATCCGCACAATGCGCGCCTGCGTATCATCATCATAATCGCCCACCTCATCAAAGACGAGCGAGCCGCCTTTGGCGCGCGCAAGCAAGGCTGCGGGGCCATCTGCGCCTTGCAAATCGCCCGCTTGCGCAACGATGAAGGGCAATGATCGACGGTCCGAGAAATCGTGAATGGCGCGCGCAATCAAAGACTTGCCTGTGCCACTTTCGCCCACGATCAACACCGAGAGATCAGCATTCATCACTCGCGCGACCAGCCGATAAAGCTCCTGCATCGCTGCCGTACGCCCGACAAGCGGCAGATCGCCTTTATCGCTGGTGAGGCCCTCAGCGGTCTTGACCACAACCGGCGTTACGCGGCGCTTTTGCTCCAGCGCCTTTTGCGCCCGCTTCATCAGATCGGGCAGATCAAAGGGCTTGGGCAAGTAGTCATAGGCATCTGCTTCGGCGGCCTGAATCGCGGTCATGATGGTGTTTTGCGCCGAGATCACGATCACCGGCAGACCGGGGCGTTCCTGCGCGATGCGCGGCAGCGCCTCTAGGCCATTGCCATCGGGCATCATCACATCGGAAATCACCAGATCACCCTTGCCCTCCTCGACCCAACGCATCAGCGTCACAAGCGAGGCTGTGGCATGCACCTTACAGCCCGCGCGTGTCAGCGCTTGGGTCAAAACGGTGCGGATGGTGCGGTCGTCATCGGCGACAAGTACGGTGCCGTCCATGGCTTAACTCTCCTTCGGCGCAACTGGCAGGGAAATACGAAAACGGGTTTTGCCGGGCACAGAATCAAGGCTGACCCAGCCGTCATGTTCAGAGATAATCTTGGACACCAGCGCCAACCCCAAGCCGGTGCCATTCTCGCGCCCTGAAACGAAGGGCTCAAAGATTTCATTCGCGATAGCGGGCGGGATGCCGGGGCCATCGTCGATGATTTCGACCTGCAACGGCAACGGCTGTCCAGAGCCATCGGCGCGGCGCAGGCGAAGGCTGTGTTCATAGAAGGTGCGGATTTTTATTTTTCCTTTGCCGTCTGAGGCTTGCGCGGCATTCTTCAGAAGGTTCAGGAACACTTGTGTCAACTGATCGGCATCGCCATAGGTCGCGGGCAGCGAAGGGTCATACTCTTCTTCGATGACCATATGTGCGCCAAACCCGACGATTGCCGATTTGCGCGCGCGTTCCAAAACATCATGGATATTGACGGGTTTACGCTCGGGTAGGCGCACGTTTCCAAACTGCTCGACCTGTTCAAGCAGCTTTACGATGCGCCGGGTCTCATCGACAATTAAGTCTGTAAGTTCAAGATCTTCACCGCTTAGGTTCATGCTAATAAGCTGCGCTGCCCCCGCGATCCCCGCCAAGGGATTCTTGATTTCATGGGCCAACATTTCCGCCATCCCGATGGCAGAACGTGCCGCCGATTTCACCATGCTCGCGCGTCCCAAGCGATCCGCCAATTCGCGCGGCTCAATCACAAGCAACACACGATCTGGTTCCTCGCCCACAGGCGCGGCTTGCAAGTTGCACTGCACCGGGGCTTTCTCGCCCGTCGTCACCTCAACATCATTGACGAAAAGCGAGGCGCGATTGGCGCGCACACGTGCGAAAATCTCTTCCAGCGGCGCTGAAATCGCCAGCCGCTCGCCAATCGCCTGCCCACGCAGGGATTTGGCCGAAATGTTGAGGAACAGCTCGGCGGCGGGGTTCACCTCCGAGACGAGATCGGCGCCATCAATCAGCAAAGCGGGCGTTGGGAGCGAATTCCAGATAACTCCGGGAGCAGGCAAGCTCATGCTGCAATCCTTTCACCAAACGCGCGCGCGATCAGGCCCAGCGTGGCCTCTGGCGTGGCGCTGATCATCATCTGCGCGCGCAGCGGCGCGTTGGCAACATCTGTATACCAACCCAGATGTTTGCGCGCCAAACGCAAGCCAAGATTGCGTCCGTAAAAACTTAAGATAGACTCGTAATGCTCTGATATGATGTCACAAAGAGCATCTCCTTCGGGCACGTTCGGCGCGGGCGTACCATAAATCGCATGTCCGATTTCAGCCAACCGCCATGGCGCACCCTGCGCCCCACGCCCGACCATCACCCCCGCCGCGCCAGACTGATCGAGTGCTGCGCGCGCTGACGCTGCGTCCACGATATCGCCATTGGCAATCACCGGGATCGAGACGGCCGCGCGGGTTGCCGCAATGGCCTCCCAATCAGCAACCCCTTTGTAAAACTGCATCCGCGTGCGCCCATGCACCACGATCATCTGCACGCCAGCGTCCTCGGCACGACGCGCGATTAACGGCGCATTACGGCTATCGTCATCCCAGCCCAGCCGCATCTTCAGCGTCACGGGCAGATCGACCGCCTTCACCGTGGCCTCAATCAGACGCAACGCGTGATCGGGATCACGCATCAGCGCCGACCCAGATGCCCCACCCGTCACCTTTTTCGCCGGGCAGCCCATGTTAATGTCGATAATACGCGCGCCCATATCCGCCACCAGTTTAGCCGCCTGCGCCATCGGTGCGGCTTCACGCCCGGCAAGCTGCACGGATGTGGGCAGGTCTAGACCCAGCTCAACGCGCGCCTTGGCACGCACCGAGGGCAGCTTGGTGATCATCTCGCCCGAGGCGACCATTTCCGACACCACAAGCCCCGCGCCAAAGCGCGCCACGATCTGGCGAAACGGCAGATCGGTGATTCCCGCCATCGGTGCGAGTAGCACAGGCATATTCAGGGTCGTTTGGCCGATTGGCACAGTGGTTTGCACGAGTCTTCCTGTTCCTCTTTGGTTATGGCTACGCGTTTGAACCCGAAATCACAATTTGTGAACATGCATTTTTGACGGAAATATTTGCATATGCCCATTTTTTAATCACGTATTTGGCGGATTTCGGCTAAGTCTGCGCAAATTTGCGCCCGGCGCGCATATATTGCGCCGCTTCACGCCATGGCCTAAGCCTGTGGCGAAGGAACGGGGGACGCATGGACACAGCCGTTATCATCGTAGCCGCTGGACGGGGCACGCGCGCGGGCGGGGATGCGCCCAAGCAATGGCAGTTGCTGGCTGGACAGCCGGTGCTGGCCCATACGGTGGCGCGCTTTGCGGGTGTGGGGCGGATCATTGTTGTTCTACACCCCGAGGATATGGCGCGCGGTGTGACGTTGTTTTGCGGCTCGGTCGTGCTATGTGCCGGGGGGCAAACGCGGGATGCCTCGGTGCGCAACGCCCTTGAAATGCTTGGAGGGTCAGGCGTGACGCGCGTTTTGATCCATGACGGCGCGCGCCCGCTGGTCAGTCGCGCGGTGATTGAGGGCGTGCTGACGGCCCTTGACACCCACCGCGCTGCTGCCCCCGCGCTTGCGGTAAGCGATGCGTTGTGGATTGGATCCAACGGCGAGGTCACAGGCACCCAAGATCGCAGCAATCTATGGCGTGCGCAGACCCCGCAGGGCTTTGACTTTGATACTATTTTGGCCGCGCATCGCGCCCATCCCGGCGGCGCGGCCGATGATGTCGAAGTGGTGCGTGCGGCAGGTGTTGGCGTGGCAATCACGCCGGGCAGCGAAGACAATCTGAAAATCACCTACCCCGCAGATTTCGCGCGGGCAGAACGGCTACTGGGGGCATAAATGGATATTCGACTGGGCCATGGCTATGATGTGCATGCGTTTGAGGAGGGCGATCACGTCATTCTCTGCGGTATGCGCGTGCCCCATACACGCAAGCTCAAGGGTCATTCCGATGCTGATGTCGGAATGCATGCGCTGACGGACGCGATCTATGGCGCGCTGGCCGAGGGCGATATCGGGCGCCATTTCCCACCCTCGGACCCGCAATGGAAAGGGGCTGCGTCCGAGATCTTCCTCGATCACGCGGCAAAACTGGCCGAGGCGCGCGGATTTCGGATCGGCAATGTTGATGTGACATTAATTTGCGAGCAGCCCAAGATCGGCCCGCATGCCAGCGCAATGGCGCAGGAATTGGCACGCATCATCGGGCTGGAGCCGGGGCGGATCTCGGTCAAGGCCACCACATCCGAGCGTCTGGGATTCACCGGGCGCGAAGAAGGCATCGCGGCGATTGCCACAGCCACTTTGATTGCGGAGTAACCCCATGTTGAAAATCATCAATACCGTCTTCTATGTCGGGCTGTTGCGCCCAGCACCGGGCACTTGGGGCTCGCTTGCCGCCGTTCTGGTAGGCTGGGCGATCGAGCATTACCTCGGCTTCATCCCGCTGGTGATCGCTTTTGTCGCCGTCACGGTGCTTGGCTTCTGGTCTGTCGAGGCCGAGCTAAAGGATCGCCCCGGCGAGGACCCTTCCGAGATCGTGATCGACGAGGTCGCAGGCATGTGGCTGGCGCTTTTGTTCCCGGCAATGGGGTTTTGGATGCGCGACACATCAATGGTTTGGCCGGGCCCGGTCGCGGCGTTTTTGTGCTTTCGCCTGTTTGACATCTGGAAGCCGTGGCTGGTCGGGCGCGCAGATCGCCGTCACGACGCCAAGGGCGTGATGCTTGATGACCTTTGGGCGGGGGTGTTCGCCGGTATCGTCACGATCATTCTCGCGGGCCTCTATCACGCGGTCTTTCTGGGCATGATGCAATGAGCCTTGCGCGCGACGTTCTCGATGCCTGCAAATCGCGCGGGCTGATGGTGGCGACGGCTGAAAGCTGCACGGGCGGGATGGTCGCCGCCGCGCTGACCGATATCGCGGGGTCTTCCGCTGTTGTAGAGCGCGGCTTTGTCACCTACACCAATGCCGCCAAGCGCGAGATGCTGAAGGTGAACGAGGGCACGCTGCAGGTCCATGGCGCGGTCTCTGAACCCGTCGCACGCGAGATGGCCGCAGGCGCGTTCGCCCATTCTCACGCGCAAATCGCGGTCGCGATCACCGGCATCGCAGGCCCCGGCGGGTCCGAGCACAAGCCCGAAGGCCGCGTCTGTTTTGCGCTGGCGATGGCCGGCGCGCCCGTCACCACCGAAACCGTCGAGTTCGGCGCATTGGGCCGCGCGCAGGTGCGCGAAGCTGCGCGCGATCACGCGCTGGGGCTATTGCTGCGCGCCGCGCAATCTCAGCCATAGGCTTGGGGCAGCTCGGAATCCGTCAGCACCCGCGTCATGCCGGGCAAGAATGCGACCTGCGCACCATTGGCCGAAATCGCCAAGCCCGCGCTGCTGAGCTGCTGGGTCACGGGAACCGCAGATGGCGTTCCGCCCTCTCCCAATGGGTTTTGCACATCAAGCTGGATCACCTCACCGTCCTGAAAATCCGAGATCGTGACATGGCTGGTGTCAAAGACGACGAACTCATCTTTGTCCGCGCCCCCGCTAAGCGTCGCATTGCCCGTCGCGGCCAATGTGTCATCCCCGGCCCCGCCGTTCAGATCGCTGGCGTTGCTCGGGTCGAGCGCGATAAGCGTGTCATCGCCGCTGCCACCGTCCAGCGTATTGCCCCCCGCGCTGCTCAGCAGATCGTCTCCGCTCGCGCCAAACACCGCGCTGCCGACATAGCTTGCATCAAGCGTGTCATCGCCAAAGCCGCCCCACAGATCTTGCCCCGAAAAACCCGTCTCGGCCCTGTAGCCCGTCGCATCGTCCGCCGTCGGCGCGCTTGGATAGATATCGCCAAGATCGGTGCCCGCCAGACCGGTAAAGCGGACAATCGACTGGCCCTGCGAGGTAAGCACAAGGTCGTTGCCATCATCATGCGCCGTAATGCCCGCATCTGCCACACCATCAAGGTGAAGCTGATCGAGACCGGGTTCAAAATCATCGACCGTCATGACGGTGCTGCCATGTTGGGCAGCATCGGCACCTTGGTCAACGACTGGCGTCACATTCAACATATCGGCCGCACCGTCGCCCGCAACGCTCGTGTCCGCGCCCTGCCCCAGATCGACATGCGCCTGCGAGATCGACGAGATCGTGTCCGCCCCGGTGCCGCCATCAATCGAGGCCTGCGCGCCCGGTTGATCGGTGAAATCCGCGCCCGGTTCAAAGCGAATATTATCATCACCCGCACCGCCCAGGGCCGTATTGCCATCGCCGCTGCTAAGGTTGAGCCAGTCATCGCCCTCCCCCCCAATCAACGTGTTTTGAGTGCCATTGGCGCTCAGGCTGTCATTGCCCGCGCCGCCATCCAGCAGATCTTGGCCATCCGAGCCCGCGCGCAACACATCATCGCCCCCGTCCCCATAGGCGCTATCGGCCCCAAGACCGGGATCAAGCGTGTCATCGCCCGAACCACCATGCAGCAGATCGTCCCCCGGCCCGCCATAAAGCAGATCGTTGCCCGCGTTTCCTTGCAAGGTATCATTGCCGCCATAGCCCGAAAGCGTGTCATCGCCCGACTTGCCGCTCAGCGAATCCGCGTGGGACGTGCCAATCAGATCATGATTGTCATCCAGCAAATCGCCGCCACCGTTTTGGGTATCATTGTGATCGCCATTCTCATCTGCGCCAGGCTCGTCAGAGTAGCTGTGATGGCTTGAATGATCATCCAGCATGAATGCCGCAGGCAAAAGCCCAAGGAAAAATAAAAAGCCCAACATATGTTTGCCGTCGAAAATTTCGCTGACTGTCTTTGAGAAGTCAGTCCAGCGTCAATTCACAACGCGCGGTGCGCCGGGAAACGTGACCAATCGCGGAAGCGACGGAAACAATTCGGTAGAATTATAATGTGATCTCGAAACAGTGGCGGTTGGAACGCACGGTTTTCCCCTACAGCTCGCATTCGCGGGCTAAGACTACGCCTTCGCCCCGTATAACGCCTTTGCGCGCGTTTCGAACGCCTTGACGATGCGGTTCATCGCCTCGTTGAACACCACGCCAATCACGCTTTGCAAGATCCGGTTCTTAAACTCGAAATCGACGAAAAACGCGACCTTGCAGCCGCCCTCGGGGATATCCTCGAACTGCCAATAGCTTTTGAGATATTTAAACGGCCCGTCGAGATATTCGGTGTCGATCCGGTGGGTCTGGGGAAACAACGTCACACGTGAGCCGAATTTTTCGCGAAACACTTTGAACGAAATCACCAGATCCGCCTCAAGAATTTCCGACCCATCTGCCTGGGGTTTGCGTGCGCGAATGCGCGCAGCAGAATTCCACGGCAGAAATTGCGGATAGCTTTCGACATCAGCCACCAAGCCGTACATTTGCTGGGCCGTATAAGGCATGACCCGGTTTTCGCGGTGCTGCGGCATATCACTTCCGATTTCTTGGCCGTTTTCTTGCCGCCCTTGATGCGATAAAGCAGGGGGCAAAGGCAAGCCCTGCCCCAGCCCGAAAGGCCCGACATCATGCCGCAGCGCCCTCATGTGATTGATCAGATGATTTCCGCCAAACAAATCGCCGCACGCGTCGAGGAACTGGCAAGCGAGATCACGCAAAGCTATGCGGGCACCGACAAGCTGGTGGTCGTCGGGCTGCTGCGCGGCTCGTTCGTGTTCATCGCCGATCTGGTGCGCGAAATCGAACTGCCGATCGAGGTCGATTTCCTTGAGGCCTCGTCTTATGGCGATGGCACGGAAAGTTCGCGCGAGGTGCGGATTTTGAAAGACCTGCGCGCAGGCATCGAAGGGCGCGATGTGCTGGTGGTTGAGGATATCGTCGATACCGGGTTCACGCTGAAGCACGTGATGGGGCTGCTGCGCGCGCGCAATCCGCGCCGGATTGAATGTTGCGCGCTGCTGGACAAGCCCTCGCGGCGCGAGGTGGATGTGCGCGCAACCTGGACCGGCTTTGAAATCCCCGATGAGTTCGTCGTCGGTTACGGCATTGATTTCGCGCAACGCAACCGCAACCTGCCCTATATCGGCAAGGTCCGCTTCACCGAGGATGCGTCGTGAATATGACGTGGTTGCTGCGGATGGCGCGCTGGGTGCGCCGCCCGCCCTCGATGTTGCAGGTCAAAATAGTGGCGGTCGTCATCGCGCTGGCGATCGTCATCGTGGTGCTTGGCAAAACCGGATACTGGCCCGAATGGGCGCGCCTCGACCCCAAGGCGATGCGCCGCATGCGGCCCTAGCCCTGCGCGTGGTTTACTGCGCAGGCGCGGTGGATTTCCCCTCAAGCAACGGGCGCAAATCCGAGGCGATCACCCTCTCGGTCACCGGCCCGGCAAAGCGGTAAAGCACTTTGCCCTCACCATTCACGACAAAGGTTTCCGGAACGCCATATACGCCCCAGTCCAGCGCCATCTTACCCTCTGGATCGGCACCCAGCTCTGAATAGGGATTGCCCATTTCGGAGAGAAATTTCTGCGCATTGGCCGGTGTGTCCTTGTAGTTCACGCCGTAAACCGGAATTCCTTCATTGGCCAAGGCTTCTAGATTGGGATGTTCAATACGGCACGGCGCACACCACGAGGCCCAGAAATTCACCAACTTAACCTTGCCATCGCGCAATTCCATATCGGTGAACGGCTCGAACGCACCAAGCGGTTCCAGCTGCACGGGCGGCGCGGGTTTGCCTGCGAACACGGTGGGCAACTGGCTGGGGTTTTCGCGTTGCATGCCCCAGATAAACATTCCGGCAAGCCCTGCGAAGATGAGTGGCGGGATGAACATCAGCGGCTTAACCATTGGCTTTTTGTCCTTTTCGTGCCTCGGCCTCAGCGAGCGTACGCTTGACGCGCGCGCCTTGCCACAGGCTTACCAGAACCAGCACCACCAGCAACCCGATGGTCGCAGCCCACGCAATATTCACCGTATAAGTGTAAGATTTCGTTGACGGGTCCACCAGAACAACGCCGCCTTCGGTGATGGTGGTTCCGGTCGTTGTTGTCTCGGTCATGCCATACGCTCACGTTGCTGCAAGGCACCCAAACGACGGGTGCGGATCTCGGTGCGCGTGCGCACCAGAACGAGGGCGACGAAAAACAGCACAAACCCGGCCATGCACAGCAAAAGCGGGAACCAATAGACATCCGCGATATGCTGTTCTTTATCGAGCGACAGAGTTGCACCCTGATGCAGCCCTTGGTTCCAGAAATTCGCCGCATAGCGCGACAGCGCCGCAAAGACCGCGCCCACAAGTGCCAGAACACTGGTCAAGTCGGCCGCCGTATCGGGGTCCTCGACCGCAGCCCAAAGCGCGATATAACCAAGGTAGAACAAGAACAGGATCAGGAAAGAGGTCAGCCGCGGGTCCCATTCCCACCACGTCCCCCACATAGGCTGCCCCCAGACCGCGCCGGTGATCAGCGCAATCAACGTCATCACCGCCCCGATCGGGGCTGCCGCCTTGGCGGCCAGCGCACTGACATGATGGCGACGGATCAGCCAGATCAACGAGGTGACCAGCATCATCCCCCAGATATTGACCGCCATCATCGCGGCGGGCACATGGACATAAATCACCTTGACCGAACCACCGAAATTTTCCGCCGCAGGGACAAAGAAATAGCCCCAGATCAACCCGCTCACCAAAGTAATCGCCGCCAGTCCCACGACCCACGGCAACAGAAAACCCGAGGTCTTCATGAATTTTACGGGGTTTGCATATTCCCAGAGTGACATTGTCTCGTTTTGTCCTGCTTAGCTTGTTGCTCTGTCTCTAACATGTTTCGCGCGCGAGACCCTAGCGCAGATTGACGCGGATCGCGGCGGCTGACGCAAAGGGAACAAGGGCCACGGTGGCGGCGGTAATGCCCGCCAGCATCAACAGTGGAACTTCGGTCGCCATGCCCTGCGCGCCCCGCCGGATCAGCTCGGCCCCAAAAATGAGTGTGGGCACGTAAAATGGCAAGACCAGCAGCGAGAGCAATAGCCCGCCCCGCTTCAGGCCAACCGTCAACGCCGCACCAAACGTGCCCAACACCGACAGCGCAGGCGTGCCCAGCAACAGCGAAATCACCAGCCACCCCTGCGCGCTTGCGGGCAGATGCAGCAAGATGCCAAACACCGGCGCGGCAATCACCAAAGGCAACCCCGTCGTCAGCCAATGCGCCAGCGCCTTCATCGACACAACGCCTTCCAGCGGCATCGGCGCCGTCGCAAGAAGATCCAGCGAGCCATCCTCGAAATCAAGCGCAAAGATCCGGTCAAGCGACAGCAGGCACGCCAGCAACGCCCCAAGCCACAAAATTCCCGGTGCAATCCGCGCCAAAATATCCCCCTGCGGCCCAACCCCAAACGGCACCAGCGTTACCACGATCAGGAAAAACGCAAGGCCCAAGCCAAAGCCGCCGCCCGCGCGCACCGCAAGGCGCAAATCGCGTATCAACAACGCAATCATGCTCGACCCCGGACTATGTGGCAACGTCGGGACGCTGCGCGGCGAGTATTTAGAGCTAGATGAAAAGGCACCGCCCTGCCCTTTTCATCTAGCTCTAAATACTCCCGCCGGAGGCTCTGGCCACATCCACATGCGCGCCGCTCGCTCATAAAAACGCCTCGTCAAATGCGCCCAGCATGCCGCCCTCTTCCGGCGGCAAGGCTTTGAAAGGGGCAAGGTCCAGCACTTTGGCTTCCTCAAGCCCCAGATCAATATGGGTTGCCAAAAGCGCTGCGCCGCCGGTGGCAAGATGACCACGCACGGCTTGGGCAAATAGCGCCACCGAGGCGGTATCAAGCGATACGGTCGGCTCATCGAGCACCCAGACGGGACGCCCGGTCACCAGCAAACGCGCCAATCCAAGGCGGCGCTTTTGCCCTGCAGACAGACTCATGGCGGCGCGGTTGGCAAGCCCGCGCAGGTTCATCCGTTCTAGCGCGGACTCGATGTCTTGAGTAGCATAGACCGAGGACCAGAATTTCAGATTTTCACTCACGGTCAGGGTCGATTTCAACCCATCGGAATGCGCAGCATAGGCCATGCTTTCGCTTGGCATCGAAATCGTTCCCGCCAGCGCGGGTTGCAACCCAGCCAAAGTGCGCAACAGCGTCGTTTTGCCAATCCCATTGGGGCCGCGCACCACCAGCGCTTGCCCCGCATCCACCGCGACAGACAGGTTTTCCAGAACGGGTAGCCCGCCGCGTGAGACTGCCAGATTGCTCACGCTGAGCATTGCCATATCGCTAGTCCTTTGCCGGCATCGCGAGTAGCGCACAGCCCACGCGCCGCCCTTCAGATAGCAGCACGTTATAGCTGCGCGCCGCCGTCGGCGTGCCCATTGGCTCGCACATGATCCCCTTGGCTTCAAGCGCATCGACAAGCGCTTTGGGCAGATGCGCGAGTTGTGGACCCGTGCCGACGAACAGCAGGTCAATCTGGCCCGATAGCGCCTCGAGCGGTGCGAAATCGTCCAATCCGCCCCAGTCGCCCTTTTGATCCGCCATCAGCCACAGATTACCGTAATGCACCTCACCTGCGACCCGGAAAAATCCCGGGCCATAGCCGTCGATGGGCAGCGAGGCGCCAAAATTGGCTTCAGTCAGTAGCGACATCGGTTTTGTCGAAGAACTTCTCGGAAGGGTCCTTCTTCTCCTTGTTGCGATTGAGGCCGATAAACAAAACGATGTTTTTGGCGACGAAAACCGAGGAATAGGTGCCCACGATTACGCCCCAAGTCATGGCAAACACGAAGTTGCGGATCACATCGCCGCCCAGCACCAGCAGCGAGATCAGCGCCAGCAGCGTGGTCCCCGAGGTCATCACGGTACGCGACAGCGTTTCGTTGACCGAGATGTTCATCACCTCGCGCAGCGGCATCTTCTTGTATTTCACGAGGTTCTCACGCAGCCGGTCGAACACCACCACCGTGTCGTTGATCGAATAGCCAAGGATCGTGAGCAAAGCCGCGATGATAGACAGGTCGAACTTGAGCTGGAACAGCGAGAAAATCCCGATCGTTACCGTCACATCGTGAATAAGGGCGGCCACCGCCCCGATCGAGAACTGCCATTCAAAGCGCAGCCAGACATAGATCAGGATCGCGGCCACTGCTGCCAGCACCGACCACACCGCCGTCCAGACCAACTCGCCCGATACTTTCGGTCCAATCGATTCGGTCGAGGTGATCTTGACGTCCTTGTTCACCGTTTGCAGCGCAGCGAGCACCTGGGACTGGGTCTCGGGCGAGATCGCCTCTTGCCCGTCCTGCGCCTGAATACGCAGCGTTGCGACGTGCTGATCGGCGCGGAAGTTGGGATCATAGACTTCGGTGATCGCCACGTCGCCCAGATCGAGCGGCGCAATCGCTTTGCGATAATCCCCGACATTGATCGCAATATCGCTTTCGGTGCGGATCGTGGTGCCGCCCCGGAAGTCGATCCCAAGGTTCAGCCCCATCGTGAGGACCAGCACCAGCGATGTCAGCACCATCATCAGCGAAAAGCCGAAAGTCAGCTTTTGATGTTTGAAGAAGTCGAGTTTGGTCTCTTCAGGGACCAGTTTCAGACGGAATGCCATGATCTTTGCTCCCTTACAGAATGAGCTCTTTGGGACGCTTGCGTGCGAACCAGAAGCTGATGAAAAGTCGTGTCACCCAAATCGCGGTAAACACAGATGTCACGATACCAATCAAGAAGGTCACCGCAAAGCCGCGCACCGGCCCTGCCCCCAGCACGAACAAGATCAGCGCCGTGAGGAAGGTGGTGACGTTGGCGTCGATGATTGCTGACATCGCGCGCTCATAGCCCAGCTCGATGGCGCGGGCAGGTTTCTTGGCAATCTTCAGCTCCTCTCGGATGCGTTCAAATACCAGCACATTGGCATCCACCGCCGTGCCCATCGTCAGCACGATCCCCGCGATGCCGGGCAGCGTCAGCGTGCCGCCAATCACCGACATGATCGCGAAGATCAGCGCGATGTTGATCCCCAACGCAATCGAGGCAAAGAAGCCAAACATGCCGTAAGACGCGATCATAAAGACCACAACCAGCACAGCCCCGACGGCGGCGGCCAGTTTACCTGCCTTGATTGAGTCTGCGCCCAGTTCCGGTCCAATGGTGCGTTCCTCAAGGAACGTCATAGAGGCCGGCAGCGCGCCCGCACGCAGCAACAGCGCCAGATCGGTTGCTTCTTTCACGGTGAAACGCCCGGTGATGATGCCTGAGCCCCCCGCGATATGCGACTGGATCACAGGCGCCGAAATTACCTTGTCATCCAGCACGATCGCGAACGGCTTGCCGATATTGGCCTGCGTATAATCGCCAAAGGTGCGCGCCGCAGAGACATTGAAGCGGAACGCCACCGCCGGATAGCCGTTCTGATCGGTATCGGGGCGTGCATCGGTCAGATCCTCACCGGTGACGACCGGCGCTGTATCTAGCACATAATACAGCCCCTGCTGATCGGAGGACGGCAAGATTTCCTCGCCCGCGCCCACCGCCTCATTGGGGTTCGACGTGGTTGAAATCACCGAGTTGAAGGTCAGCTTGGCTGTCGTGCCAATCAGCTCTTTCAGCTCTTGCGCCGATTTCAGCCCCGGCACCTGAATCAGGATCCGGTCTGCGCCTTCGCGCACGATGCTGGGCTCGCGCGTGCCTGCCGCGTCGATCCGGCGGCGCACGATTTCCAGCGATTGCTGCACCGTGCGATCATCGGTCGAGGCCTTTTCGGCATCCGATAGCTGGATCACAAGCTGGTCGCCCTCACTGGTGATCGCATAGGTTTTCTGCCCGACGCCTGTCAGCGACGTGACCGGCGTGTTCAAAGTCTCCGCGACCGCCATCGCCTTTTGCATTTGATCGGCGTTGCCAATGCGGATGCGCAAGATGCCCGGATCGGCCTGCACGCGCCGGATGGCCCCAAGGGTGGCACGATCGGCTGCCAGCGCCTTGCGGAACTCGGGCCACAGCGAATCCACACGGCTTTTATAGACATCGGCCACGTTCACCTGCGCCAAAAGCTGCGCACCACCGCGCAGATCAAGGCCCAGATTGACCAGACCCGAGGGCAGCCAATCGGGCCATCCGGCCTGCGCTTGCTGTTGTTCTGGCGTCATCGCGCCGTTTTTTGTCAGGGCCGTGAGCGCATCATTATGCCCCTCAACCCGGTTGTAAAAAGCGTTCGGCGCGGCGAAAACGATCCCTGCCAGTATAACGGCAAGGATCAGCACGCGCTTCCACAGCGAGATCTGCAACATGGGCGATAGGCCTTCGGCTAATTATTTGGCGCTTGTGGCAGGTTCGGTCTTGGAGAGAACCTGCACGACGGTGCTTTTAATCACGTTGACTTCAACGCCTTGCGCGATCTCGACCTTAAGCTCGCCATCCTCGAGCACCTTGGTCACCTTGCCGACAATCCCGCCTTGCGTGATGACCTTGTCGCCGCGGCGCAGAGCCTCGACCATGGCTTTGTGATCTTTGACTTTTTTCTGCTGCGGGCGGATCATCAGGAAATAGACGATCACGAAAATCAGGATCAGCGGTAGAAACTGACCGAGGGCGGCAACGGGGTTGGCGCCAGCGCCACCTGCGGCTTGTGCGAATGCGGGAGTTGCGAACATATTGTGGTCCTTTGTCTTTGGGCCTTGGGGGCAGATCGCCCCGCCTGTCGGCGCGCACACTATCCGCGCCTCTCTTGGTTGGCAAGCAATGGCACGCGCCTTTCGGGGCTGTTCACGCAGGCATGACGTGACGGCGTGCGCAGATGGTGGACTTTGCGCGCGCGGCGTGGATGATGCGCCCCGATATAAGTTGAACCGGAGCGCCTGCCATGCCCGCCTATGACCCTGCCCTGATCTTTGATGCAACGGGGGGCTATCTGCGCCAGTTTGAGCGGTTGGTAGCAATCATGGCCGCGCTGCGTGACCCTGATACCGGCTGCCCGTGGGATATCGAGCAGGATTTTACCACCATCGCGCCCTACACCATTGAAGAGGCCCACGAGGTCGCCGATTCCATCGCACGCGAAGCGTGGAACGAGTTGCCCGGCGAGTTGGGTGATCTGGCCTTGCAGGTCGTCTATCATGCGCAAATGGCGGATGAGGGCGGCAAGTTCGACATTTCCGACGTGCTGGGCGCGATCAACGCCAAGATGGTCGCACGCCATCCGCATGTTTTTGGTGACGAGAGCCGCGATAAAACACCCGAACAGCAAACCGCAGATTGGGAGGCGATCAAGGCCGCCGAGCGCGCGGCTTTGGGTAAATCCGAGCGCGTGGGGGTGCTGGATGGCGTGGCGCATGGGCTGCCCGCGCTTAGCCGTGCCATCAAGCTGCAAAATCGCGCCGCTCGGGTTGGATTTGACTGGCCCTCGACCGATCAGGTGCTTGATAAGATCGCCGAGGAAGCGCGCGAATTAGAAGAGGCCCGCGATGAGCTAGGCCCAGATGAGTTGGCCGAAGAATATGGCGACCTACTGTTCGTGATGGTCAATCTGGGCCGCCACCTGGGGCTAGACCCCGAAGCGTCCCTGCGTGCAGCCAATGGAAAATTTATTCGTCGTTTCAATTATATAGAGCGCGAGCTTCAGGCGCGTGGCAAGGCTCCCAAAGACAGCGATCTCACCGAGATGGATGCGCTTTGGGATCAGGCCAAAGAAGCGGGTATCAAATAGCGCTCACACATGAACGGGTTCGGCTTCGGGAGCGCGATTGTAGGTTGCCAATGTCAAGGCAAGCGCATCGACGGCCGCCCCCATATCCGCATTGCTTGCATATTCCGCCGGGCTATGGCTGATACCGCCGCGACAGCGTACGAACAGCATCGCCACCGGGCATAGATCCGCCATTGCCGAGGCGTCATGCGTCGCCCCCGAGGGCAGGTCTGGTGCCTGCCCGCTGACTTGCGCAACCGAGTTGGACAAAAGCGCGCGCAACTTTGGATCACAGGCAACGGCGGGCTGGGCGTAGCTGCGCGACTGCTCGATCTGGGTGCCAGTTTCAGACGCAATCTGTGCGCAAATCTCGGCCAATTCCACCCCAGCCGCTTCGCGTGTCTCATCATTCGGGGCGCGAATTTCGACCGTCAGATCGACTTGCGCGGGAATTGCGTTCACCACATTCGGGCTGACTGTAAGTGCCCCCACCGTCGCGCGCAGATCATGGCGCAGCGCCAGATCATGCACCGCCTCGACCAACTTGGCCCCCGCGCGCAACGCGTCTTTTCGCAGCGTCATTGGCACCGTTCCTGCATGGCCCGCCTCGCCAAAGATCTGAACCGAATGACGCTCAATTCCCGAAATCGCGGTGACCACGCCCAGTGGCGCATCCAGCGATTCCAGAACCGGGCCTTGCTCGATATGCACCTCAAGAAAGCCAAATATATCTTTGTTATCACGTGTTAATTTCAGTGCGACCTTGCTATTGCCGCCGATCTGCGCAAGCGCCTCAGACAGGGTTTGCCCCGTGTTATCTGTCATCGCAAACACCGCCGGGTCCAACGTGCCCGCCAGCGCGCGCGGCCCCATCAGCGCGGTGGGAAAGCGCACGCCCTCTTCATCGGCAAAGGCCAAAATCTCGACCGCAAAGGGCAATTCAACCCTGTCCTGCGCCAGTTTTTCCAGCGCCAGACAGCCCAAAGCCACGCCCATAATCCCGTCAAAACAGCCCCCCTGACGCACCGAATCTTGATGCGAGCCGATCAGCAGCGTGCCCGCCCCCTTAGGCCCCGCGCGCCGCCCCACCAGCGTGCCTGCCGCGTCCAGATGGACTGCACAGCCTGCTGCCGTCATCCAGCTCGTAATGAAGCCGATCGCCGCCTCATACTGTTCGCTAAAGGGCAAGCGGGTGACGCCCGGACCGGCCTCCGAGGCCATCGAGATAATCTCAAGACGCTCACGCGCAATATCGCCCCAATGGGTCATGCGGGCACTTTCATTTATCATGATAATTATCTGACTACTCTTTCCCTCCGCTATGGTCTAGAAAAAAAGACCTTCCTAGCAGAATGACGCCGATGCCCCGCAAACCTGACACCGAGCCCAAACGCCGCCGCCCCGCAAGGGTGGCCGATCAGATCAAGGATTGGGTCGTCGCCCAAGGCCTGCAACGCGGCGACCGTCTGCCCGGCGAGGCCGAGATGATTTCGCGCTTTGGCATGTCCAAAGGCACGATCCGCGAGGCGATGCGCCTGCTTGAGGGCCAAGGCCTGATCGAGACGCGCACGGGGCCGGGAGGCGGGTCTTTCGTGGGCGAGGTTAGCGAGGAGCGCGCGCGCTCGTTGTTGGGGAATTACTTTTATTTCAAAGATTTGACGGTGGCGAACATCTATGATCTACGCCGCGTTCTTGAACCGGAACTGGCCGCGCAGCTGGCGGGCACCCTGTCTAATGAAGCGCTGGCTGAGCTGGAAGAGCTGGTCTCGCATTACGCCGCGCCCGCGCAATCGCCCGAGGAAGAGCGCAAGCAGCATATCGAGTCGCTGAAGTTCCACGCCCGCCTTGCACGCCAGTCCGACAACGCGCTTTTGTCGTTTCTGATCGGCTTTATGGCACAGATTCTGTCGGATCTGACCGTCTATCGCAAACTCTACGCCCCGCCCAATCGCGAATTGTGGGAGAGTGGTCGCAATCACCAGATCCAGTTGATCGCGGCGCTGCGCGAGGGGCGATCCGAGGATGCGCGCCAGATCATGGCAACCCATATGGAGACGGCGCAACGCCTGATGGAGGCGCAAGAGGCCGAGGTTCTGAAACGCTTCATCGCAGAATAGCCCCGTCTCGATCATTGGGGATCGGCAGCGGCTCGGGCGTAACCAGATTGGGCGCGCGATAGGGATCGTCCAGCGTGGGCACAACGCGGGTCCACCCCCAATAGGGCTCGGTGCGTACCGCCGCCAGCAGGTTTGACAGATCGGCCAGGGGCTGGGCCGAACGATCAATGCGCAAGCTTAGCGGCGTTTGGCTGCGCGACACCACCAACAGCGCCGCCGAGAGTAAGCCGCGACTGTCGCCCCCTGCCCGTGCGCCCGCCATCAAACCCGCCATCAAGCGATCCGGCATCGCCCCGCTGCTGGCCAGATAGGCCGCGCGCGTCGCGACAAGCACTTCGGGCGCAGATAGCATATTGCCCGCAACCACTACGCCCGCCCCCTCAAGCGCGCCGCAGACCGGCACGCTTTGATCGCCGGTGAAATGGGCCGTGCGCCCACGCGGGTCAATCGCGGCCAATTGACGGTGCGCGCGCCCGGTATCGGGTGCCGTTACCTCTGCTACCGCTTGCGCCGCCGTCTTTCGCGCCGCCATCGCCCGCAAGACATCCTCGCCCCAAAGTGTCGAAGGCGCGGTGCCCTGACTTGCCGAAAGCCCGGTTTCGGCCCCGCCGCGCAGAACCCAGCCGCCCACGCACAGGCTGCCCGTCATCGCCGCCCCACCAAAACTGCCGGTTTTTTCGTCATATGCGAGGATCGAAACCGTCATGCGCGCGTCTCCTAAAATCTGTGACTTGCAATTATCATGATAATTTGGCCTGATGCAATTATCATAAGAAACTATCAACCATGTCTGAACAGGAGAGGTCACAATGTCAAAACTCACCCTCACGCGGCGTGCGCTACTGATTTCAGGCGTGGCGAGCGGCGTTCTTATGGGCACGAACCTAGCCGCTATGGCCGAAACGCCTGCCGGCGTTCTGGTCGTCGGCCAGATTGCCGAACCCAAGGCGCTGGACCCGGCTGCGGTTACCGCAGTGAACGATTTCCGCATCCTGATGAATATCTATGACGGTTTGGTGCGCTACAAATCGGGTACGCTCGAGGTCGAACCGGCACTGGCGCAAAGCTGGGAAATTTCAGAGGACGGCAAGACGTATACCTTCAAGCTGCGTGAGGGTGTAAAATTCCATGATGGCAGCGCGTTTGATGCCGACGCGGTGGTGTTCAACTTCCAGCGGATGCTGGATGACACCCACCCATATCATCACACCGGGCCATTCCCGCTAGCGTTTTTTTTCTCTAGCGTGGACAAAGTCGAGGCCACCGATCCCGCCACCGTGACCTTCACGCTGAAAGAACCTTACGCGCCCTTCCTGTCCAACCTCGCCTATCCGACAGGGATGATCGTCTCGCCTACGGCAGTGAAAAAATTCGACGCGGATTACGGGCGCAATCCAGTGGGCACGGGACCGTTCGTGTTCAAGGAATGGCGCGCCAATGAGGCCGTGGTGGTCGAAGGAAATCCCGATTACTGGGACAGCCCGACCAACCTCAAGGCGGTGATCTTCCGTCCCATCACCGACGCCAATACCCGCGTGGCCGAGATGCTGGCAGGCGGGATCGACCTGATGGTTGAGGTGCCGCCCGTCGCACTCAAGGAATTCCAGAACGACCAATACAAGCTGGTCGAACAGGCCGGCCCGCATCTGTGGTTCCTAATCTTGAACTGCGCCTCGGGGCCGTTCAAGGACAAGCGCGTGCGTCAGGCCGCCAATTACGCAATCAACAAAGAGGCGCTGGTCAACGATGTGCTGGAGGGCACCGCGACCGTCGCGGCGGGCCCGACGCCTGCCGCCTTTGCTTGGGCGCATGATGACAGCTTGCAGCCCTATCCCTACGATCCCGAAAAGGCCAAAGCCTTGATCAAAGAAGCCGGGGCCGAGGGCGCGGAGGTGGTATTTTATGTCACCGATGGCGGCTCGGGAATGCTTGACCCGGTGCCGATGGGCACGGCCATTCAAGCGGATTTGAAGGCCGTGGGGCTGAACGCCAAAATCGAGACCTTTGAATGGAACACCTTCTTGGGCAAGGTCAATCCGGGTCTGGATGCCAACAATACGCATGTCGATATGGCCGAGATGGCATGGATGACCAACGATCCCGACACCCTGCCCTATCTGGCGCTGCGCACCGATGCGTGGCCCGATAAGGGCGGCTTCAACTCGGGCTATTATTCCAACCCCGAGGTGGACAAACTGCTGAACGAGGCCCGGAGCTCGACCGATCAAGCCAAGCGCGCCGAGCTGTATAAGAAGATGCAGCAAATCGTGCATGATGACGCGCCTTGGGTCTTTGTCGCGAATTGGAAACAGAACGCAGTGAGCAATGACAAGGTGAGCGATTTTACCCTGCAGCCGTCCTTCTTCTTGCTGCTCAAGGACGTGAAAAAGGCCTAAGCGGGTTTAGAGGGCAGGCTGATTGGCCTGCCCTTTGTTTTTGAGACGCGAACCAAGCGGAGCGGCAATGGGTGGCTATATCCTCAAACGGCTTTTGCTGGCGATACCGGTGATTTTCGAGATCACGGTGATCGTGTTTTTGATCATGGCGATGATCCCCGGTGATCCGGCCACGGCCATTCTGGGCAGCTACGCGACGCCTGACAACGTGGCCAAGATCAATCGTGATCTGGGGCTCGATAAGCCGCTGGTCACGCGCTATTTCATCTGGTTGGGAAACATGCTGCATGGCGATTTCGGCACCTCGTTTTCGCTTAACCGTCCGGTTATCGATGAGGTGCTGGAGCGGTTCAACAACACCCTGATCCTTGCAGGCACGTCTTTTGTGATGTGCGCCGTTTTGGGCATCATCGCAGGTTCAATTTCGGCAGCGCGCCAATATGGCTTTGCCGATAAGGCGATCACCTTTGTCGTGCTGCTGGGTATCTCGATCCCGTCATTTTTTCTTGGCATGATGATGATCCTTTTCTTTGCCGTCGATCTACGCTGGCTGCCAGTTTCGGGGATGTATGCGATCTATGGTGGGGGCGATTTGCCCGATCTGATCCGCCATCTCACGATGCCCGCGCTTGCGCTTGCGGTGGTGGCGACGGGGGTTGTGGCGCGGCTGTCGCGCTCGGCCATGCTGGAAGTGTTGCGTCAGGACTTCATCCGCACGGCGCGCGCCAAAGGCGTCAAGGAAAGCCGCGTGATCTGGGGCCATGCCCTGCGTGCAGCGATGGTCTCGATCATCCCGGTGCTGGGCATTCAGGCGGGGTTCGTGCTGTCGGGCGCTGTTTACATCGAGATCGTGTTCCAGTGGCCCGGTATTGGGCGGATGCTGGTCGATGCCATTTTGCAGCGTGACATTTTGCTGGTCCAAGGCGGCGTGGTGTTCGTCGCGGCCTGCTATGTGATCTTCAACATCATCGTCGATGTGGCGCAAAGTCTGCTGGACCCGAGGATCAAGACATGAGCGCGTTTTTCAAACTGCTTGCGCGCAACCGAATGGCGCTGGGCGGTCTAGTGGTGATGGGGCTGGTGGTGACGCTGGCGCTAATCACGCCGCTTTTGCCGCTGATTGACCCCGATGTGACCAATACCGCTGAGCGCTACCTACCGCCCTTCTCGGCAGGTCATCTGTTGGGCACCGATCAGCTTGGGCGCGATCTGCTGTCGCGGCTGCTTTGGGGCACGCGGCTTTCGCTGGCCGTGGGCTTTGCTGCCGCACTGTTTGCCGCTGTGGCGGGCGCGGCCGTGGGCATTATCGCGGGATTTTACGGCGGGCGCACCGACAACATCATTATGCGCGGCATCGATATGCTCATGGCGTTCCCCTATATTTTGCTGGCGCTGGCGATTGTCGCAGCCCTTGGCCCCGGCCTTGTCAACGCGCTGATCGCGGTGTCGGTCGTCAATATCCCGTTTTTCGCGCGCAACATTCGCGGCATCACGGTGGGTCTTGCGCATAAGGAATTCGTCGATGCGGCGAAATTGGCGGGCATGTCGAATGCGCGAATCATCCTCTCCGAGATCCTACCCAACGTCATTCCCGTCATCGTAATCGCGATGTCCACCACCATCGGCTGGATGATTTTGGAAACCGCGGGTCTTAGCTTTCTCGGCCTTGGCAGCCAACCGCCGCAGGCCGATCTGGGATCTATGCTGGGCGAAGCGCGCTCGGCGCTGATAACCAATCCGCATACCTCGGTCATTCCCGGCATCATGATCCTGATCATCGTGATGAGCATCAACCTGCTGGGCGATGGCGTGCGCGACGCGCTGGATCCGCGCCTCAAATCGGGTGCGCTGAGCCGACCGATGGCCGCCACGCGGGTGGATCGCCACGACAAACCCGCGCCCAAAGCACAGACCGATGGGCTGCTCAGCGTTGAGAACCTGCACACCCAATTCCAAGTTAAAGACCGCATCTACAAGGCCGTTTCAGGCGTATCCCTGTCGGTCAAACCGGGAGAATGCCTTGGGGTGATTGGCGAGAGCGGCTCGGGGAAATCGGTCACGGCGCTGTCGATCATGGGGCTGGTGGCCTCGCCGCCCGGCGTGATCACCGGCGGCGCGGCACGCCTTGAGGGCCGCGATATGATTGGCGCGCCCTATTCCGAATTGCGCAGTCTGCGCGGACGTCGTGTGGCCTATATCTTTCAAGATCCGCTTGCCACGCTGCATCCGCTTTACAAGGTCGGCGACCAGCTGATCGAGGCGATCTCGTGTCATCGCGCGATCTCAAAATCCGACGGGCGCGCCAAGGCAATCGAGCTGCTGAAATCGGTGCGCATCCCCAATGCCGAGGAACGCATCGACAGCTACCCCCATGAAATGTCGGGCGGAATGCGCCAGCGCGTGGGCATAGCGATGGCGCTGGCCAACGATCCTGACGTGATTATTGCTGATGAGCCGACCACGGCGCTTGATGTCACCGTGCAGGCGCAAATCCTGTCGCTTCTCAACGATTTGCGCCGTGAACGTGGGCTGGCAATTATCTTTATCACCCATGATTTCGGCGTTGTGGCGCAGCTTTGCGACCGCGTGGCGGTGATGTATGCAGGCCGAATTGTTGAGACCGGACCGACGATGGCGGTCCTAAATGCGCCCGCGCATCCCTACACCGCGCGACTGATCGCTTGCGTGCCCGAACTGGGCGCAGGCAAGCGCAAGCTCGAGGCTATTGCGGGCCTGCCGCCCTCGGTTGATGATCTGCCCATGGGCTGCGCCTTTGCCCCGCGCTGTTTGAAGGCGCAAGACGCTTGCAAGCAAGGCGAGATTGCGCTGGAGGGGCCCGGCCCGCGCGCCGTGCGCTGCCTGTTCCCCGAGGCAAATCTAGCGGAGGAAACCGCATGAGTATCGCATTACAAGTCACTGATCTGTCGAAAATATTTCCGGTTGGAAAGAAACTGTTCGGCGGTGCCAAGGGGGCGGTCAAGGCGGTGCATCCGATCACGCTTTCGGTCGAAACTGGCGAAACTTTGGGGATTGTGGGCGAAAGCGGCTGCGGCAAGTCCACCTTGGCGCGCATGCTGGTGGGGCTCCTTCCGGCGAGTACGGGCCGGATCGAGATCGAGGGCGAAGCGCTCAACACTGCCGATCCGGCGGAATTTGGCAAGCGCATCCAATATGTGTTTCAAGACCCGATCAGCAGTCTCAACCCGCGCAAGACGATCCACAAAATCATGGATACCCCGCTGAAACTGCTGCATAAAATGGATCGCCCCGCGCGCGAAAAACGCATCCTTGATATTTTCGAGAGCGTGAACCTGCGCGCCGATTTTCTGGATCGCTATCCGCATGAGTTTTCCGGCGGTCAGGCGCAGCGTATCGGCATCGCGCGCGCCCTTGCCGCCCAAGCGCGCATCCTGATTTTGGATGAACCAGTGTCCGCGCTGGATGTGTCGGTGCAAGCGCAGGTTTTGAACTTACTCGCTGATCTTAAACGTGAATTTGGCTTGACATATCTGTTCATCAGCCATGATCTGGCGGTGGTCGAGGCCGTGTCTGACCGCATTGCCGTGCTCTATTTCGGCTCGGTCGTTGAGGAAGGGCGCGCCGAGGAGATTTTCGCCAATCCCCGCCATCCTTACACTAAATTGCTGGCCGAGAGCGCCCCGGTCGTGGGCCGTCCAATCAGTGACCCCGAAAACACGCAGGCGGAACTGCCCAACCCGTTGAACCCACCGCCCGGCTGCGCCTTTGCCAAGCGCTGCGCGCGTGCCAGTGATATCTGTCGCAAAACCACACCAAAGCTAGAGCAAATCGGAGCAGATCAACGGGTGGCCTGTTACCACCCGCTTTAGATCAGGCGTCTTGAAATAGCGCCTTACGGCGTTCCTGACGGGCGCGGATTTTTTCGATATCGGCGATCGGCGTTGCCGCCAGCAGCGTGCGGGTGTATTCGTGCTGCGGATTTGCGAAAATCGCATCGCGCGGGGCGTGCTCCACGACCTCGCCATCCTTCATCACCATCACCTCATCGGCGAAATAGCGCACCACCGACAGATCGTGGCTGATGAAGGCGTAAGTTAGGTTAAATTCGTCCTGCAAATCTTTGAGAAGGTTCAAGACTTGCGCCTGAATCGACAGATCAAGCGCCGAGACGGGTTCATCCAAGATCAACACTTTCGGGTTCAGCATCAGCGCGCGCGCAATCGCGATGCGCTGGCGTTGACCACCCGAAAACATGTGCGGATAGCGGTTGTAATGGCTCCGCTCCAGCCCGACTTTTTCCAACATCGACTCAGCACGTTCGCGTCGCTCGGCGGCAGGCATGTCGGTGTTGATGATCAACGGCTCGGTCAGCACCTCTCCCACTTTTTGACGCGGGTTGAGCGAGGAATACGGGTTTTGAAATACGATCTGCACCTTCGCGCGAAGTTCGGGAGTGACCTTTTGCGCGGTGATGTCGATGCGCTCACCTTCGATCAGCAACTCACCGGAATTGGCCGGATCAATCAGCGTCAAAATCCGCGCGAGCGTGGATTTGCCACAGCCAGACTCACCGACAATCGCCAGCGTTTTGCCCTGCTCTAGCGCGAATGAAATTCCATGCAGCGCGCGAATGATGCGATTGGGGCGCATAAACCCGCCCGAGACTGTGTAGTCGCGCGTCACATTGCGCACCTCTAGGATCACGCTCATATCGCCCCCTCCCAGCCATCGCTGACGGTCAACAATCGGTCCCCGGTCGCGTTTTCGGGCAAAGCGGCCAGCAGCGCGCGGGTGTAGGGGTGTTTGGGGTTTTCAAACAGGCTCAGCACATCGGCCTCTTCCATCTTTTTACCCTGATACTGCACACTCACTCGGTCGGCGGTTTCGGCCACAACGCCCATGTCATGGGTGATCATGATCAGCCCCATGCCGTAATCTTCCTGCAAGCTCATCAGCAGATCGAGGATCTGTTTCTGGATCGTCACATCCAATGCCGTCGTCGGCTCATCTGCGATCAACAGCTTGGGTTTGCACGCAATCGCCATCGCAATCATCACGCGCTGACATTGCCCGCCAGACAGCTGATGAGGATAGGATTTCAGCCGCCTCGCCGGTTCGGGAATGCCGACCTGCTCAAACAGCTCCAGCGCGCGTTGACGTGCCGCCGCCCCTTTCAAACCAAGGTGGCGATGCAGCACTTCCTCGATCTGATAGCCGCAGGTGAACGACGGGTTAAGCGAGGAGATTGGTTCCTGAAAAATCATCGAGATTTCGCGCCCGATGATTGAACGCCGCTCACGATCCGACATTTTCAGCATGTCGCGCCCGTCATATTCCATCAGATCGGCGGTGATCGTGGCGGTGTTGGGCAACAGCCCCATCACCGCCAACATCGAGACGGATTTGCCCGAGCCGGATTCCCCGACGATAGCCAAAACCTCGCGCTGGCTGACCTCGACATCAATGGAATCTACGGCGCGGAACGGTCCTGCGGCGGTGTCGAATTCAACGGTGAGATTGCGGATTTTCAGCAAGGACATGGGCTTAGCTCCGCTTCAATTTGGGATCGAGCGCATCGCGCAGCCCGTCACCCATCAGGTTGATCGCCAGCACCGTGATCAGGATCGCAAGACCGGGGAAGGTCACAACCCACCACGCGCGCAAGATGAATTCGCGCGCCTCAGACAGCATCGTGCCCCATTCCGGCGTCGGGGGCTGCGCGCCCATGCCGAGAAAGCCAAGTGCTGCCACATCCAAAATCGCGTTGGAAAAGCTCATCGTGCCTTGAACGATCAGCGGCGCAAGGCAGTTGGGCAGCACGGTGCGAAACATCAACCGCATATTGCCCGCGCCGGCGACTTGCGCGGCCATGACGTAATCTTTGTTCTTCTCGCCCATCACGGCGGCTCGGGTCAAGCGCGCGAAATGGGGTTGATACACCACCGCAATCGCGATCATCGCATTGATCAGACCGGGGCCAAGGACCGCCACAAAGACCAGCGCCAGCAGCAGCGACGGGAACGCCAAGATCACATCCATTACCCGCATGATCACGGTATCAACCCAGCCGCCAAACCAGCCCGCCAGCAGCCCCAGGATCACCCCGACGGAGAGCGCCAGCACAACCACAAAAAAGCCCACGAACAGCGAATAGCGCGCCCCAAACAGCAATCGCGACAAGATATCGCGCCCCACCGCATCGGTGCCCAGCCAGAAATGGCCGTGCGCCGTATCGGTCATCGGCTTGGCCAAAAGGGCGTCGCGAAATTGCACATCGGGGCCGTGCGCCGCCAGAATCGGCGCGGCTATTGCGGCCAATAGGACTAGCACGAAGACCACCAGTGCTATGACAGCGCCGCGGTTCTCGCTGAAGTAAAACCAGAATTCGGCCAGTTGAGCGCGACGGGTTCCCGGCGTGATTGTTGTGTCAGCCATCATGTCACCTATGCCGAATGCGAGGATTGATAAGACCGTAAAGCAGATCTACGATCAGGTTCACGACCATCACGATCACCGCGATCATCAACAACCCACCTTGGACCGAGGGGTAGTCGCGCCGCGAGATTGAATCGACCATCCATTTGCCGATGCCCGGCCAGCTAAAGATCGTCTCGGTCAAGATTGCGCCTGCCATCAACATGCCAACCTGCAAGCCGATCGTCGTAATCACCGGAATCATCGCGTTGCGCAGCGCGTGAATTCCAATCACACGGCGCGGCGGCATGCCCTTGGCACGTGCAGTGCGCACATAATCTTCGCCCAGCACTTCCAGCATCGCCGAGCGGGTCTGGCGCGCGATCACCGCCAGCGGAATGGTCGCCAGCACGATCGCGGGCAGCACCAAGTGGCTTAACGCCGAACTCAGCGCGCCTTTTTGACCCGAAGCAATCGCATCCCAGATCATGAAATTCGTGCCATTGGGGAAGTAATACATCAGCGAAATGCGCCCCGAAACCGGGGTCCAGTGCAGCACGCCCGAGAACAGAATAATCAGCAGCAAGCCCCACCAAAAGATGGGCATCGAATAGCCCACCAGCGCGGTCGTCATTGAGACCTGATCAAACCATGAACCGCGCTTGATTGCCGCGACGACCCCCACAGGCACGCCGATCACGATGGCGATGAACATCGCGCAAAACCCCAGCTCCAGCGTGGCCGGGAACAGCGTGAGAAATTCGTGTAAAACGGGGCGGTGCGTGACCAGACTGTCGCCCAGATCGCCATGCAGCACGCGCCAGACGAACTCGCCATATTGCACCCAGATCGGGCGGTCAAAGCCAAGCTGATGGGTCAATTCGGCGTAGCGTTCGGGGCTAAGCCCGCGCTCACCTGCCATCAGCAGCACCGGATCACCGGGCAGCACCCGCACGAAACCGAACGCGACGATGGTGATACCGATCAAGGTCGGGATCAGCCATAAAATCTTGCCAAGGATGAATTTGATCATGAGAGCCTGTTCATATGTCAGGGCGCCCGGGTAAACCGGACGCCCCTAAAGGATGTGTCAGTGGGTCAGGATTACTCCGAGATGTCCACCCCGTAGAAGTCATGACCACCCAGCGGGCTCATCACATAGCCGCTAACTTTTTTCGACATCGGCATGAACACGGTGGAATGTGCGAGCGTGTCCCACGGTGCCTGCTCTTTGAACACGACTTGCGCCTGCTCATACAGCTTGGTGCGCTCGGCCATATCCGAGGTTTGCTTGGCCTTGTTGATCAAAGCGTCGAAATCCTTGTCACACCAAGCCGCACGGTTTGCGCCGCTTTCAGCACCCGCACAGCTAAGCAACACGCCCAAGAAGTTGTCGGGATCGCCGTTGTCACCCGTCCAACCCAAAATCACCGCGCCGTCGTGGTTCGGGTCTTTGGATTTGCTGAGGTATTCACCCCACTCATAGGACACGATGTTGACCTTGACGCCGACTTTCGCGAGATCGGATTGCATCAACTCAGCCGTGCGACGTGCGTTGGGCATGTAGGGCCGCTGCACGGGCATCGCCCAGATGTTCATCTCAAGGTCTTTGACACCGGCATCGGCCAGCATTTTTTTGGCCGCTTCGGGATCATAAGCATCGTCCTTGATGTCGTTATTATAGGACCACATGGTCGGCGGGATCGGGTTCTTCGCAACTTGACCTGCGCCTTGGAACACCGCGTCGATGATCGCCTGCTTGTTGATCGACATATTCAGCGCTTTGCGCACCTCGGCTTTGTCGAACGGCGCTTGCGTGGTGTTATAGGCCAGATAGGCGACGTTTAGACCGGGCTGTTCCTCGACGTTCAGATTGCTATCGCCTTTCAGCGCCGCAATGTCAGCGGGTGCCGGATAAGGCATGATCTGACATTCGCCAGCTTGCAGCTTTTGCACGCGCACAGCCGAATCCGGCGTGATCGCAAAGATCAGGTCGTCGACCGGCGTTTTGCCTTTGAAATAGTCCGGGTTCGCCTTGTAGCGGATCACGGCGTCTTTCTGATAGGACACGAACGAGAACGGCCCCGTGCCCACGGGCACGTTGTTGATCTCGGCCTTCTTGTCCTCAGTCGCCAGTTTGTCGGCGTATTCTTTGGACAGGATCGACGCGAAATCCATCGCCATATTGGCAAGGAACGGCGCGTTCGGCTCGGTCAGGGTGAACTTGACGGTCATGTCATCGACTTTTTCAATCGACTTCACGATCTTGGGCATGTCCATCGCGTTGTAATATTCATACGAGATGCCAGGCGCGTATTGGAAATACGGATTGTCGGGGTTGCCCTGACGGTCAAACGAGAAAATCACGTCATCGGCGTTAAAATCGCGCGTCGGGGTAAAGCCGTCGACCGAGTGGAATTTCACGCCCGGACGCAGGTGGAACGTATAGGTCAGCCCGTCATCGGAAATGTCCCAAGTCTCGGCAAGGCCCGGTTCGATCTCGGTCGTGCCGGGTTTGAACTCGACGAGCTCGTCATAAACCGGGTGCGAGGATGCATCAAAGGTTGTGCCAGAGGTGTAGGGCGCGGGGTCAAAGCCCTCGGGCGACGCCTCGGAGCAATAAACCAGCGTTTTGGCCCCGGCCGCGCCTGCCGTCATCATGACGGCTGCGGAACATGCCAGAAGCATTGAGCGAATTTTCATTATCTGTCCTTCCTGTTGGTTGGTCTGGGGCTGTGCCGACTCACCATCTTGTGTGGTCAAATCTCGACACGAACTGGTGAAAGAGTAAAACGCCATTTGATTGTTTGGTCAACAAATGCCGCGACGTCGCCTGTCACGAGGCATTGGTGCCCTTATTCTAACGCAAGAATATCCACCGCCTGCTCACTTTGCTGCCCGCCGGTGCCGCGCATCGCGCCGCGCAACGGCGGCACATCATCATAATCGCGCCCGTAACCGACGGTGATGTAATCTTCGCCCGCGGCTTGATTGTTGGTTGGGTCAAACTCGACCCAGCCCATATCGACGCCAGCCCAAGCCCGCACCCAAGCATGCATCGCGTCTGCGCCTTCAAGACGGGGCTGGCCGGGGGGCGGATAGGTGCGCAAAAAGCCCGAAACATAGCCCGCCGGAACCCCGATCCCGCGCAGGCACGAGATCATGATATGGGTGAAGTCCTGACACACGCCGTGACGATTGGCGAAGGCCTCGGCGGCGGGGGTGTCGACATCGGTGGCCTCGGCGTCAAAGCGCATCTCGTGAAACAGCGCGCGCCCGATGGCGGTGATTACCTGATACGTTGTCATGCCCGGCTGCACCTGCGCGCGCGCAAACTCGGTCATTGCCGGGTCCGGCGCCGCGCGGCGCGACGCGCCCAGAAAGTGATGCGGATTGGCGGGACCAAGATCGCGTTGCTGCGCGATCTCATCTGCCAAGCGCGCAAGCGGCCCTGACAGATCAAAGGTTGCCGAGGCCGCCTCGCGATCAATCTGCGCATTCAGCGTGACGCCAATTTCCGCCACGGGGCGATGCCACGCCACCGAGGTCAGGACGTTGCCAAAAAAATCGCGACTGTCATGGCGCTCAGATGGGGGTGGATCAAACTGCAACAAACGTGAGCGCACCAGTTGCACCCCCGCAATATCGCAGGGCAACAGGCGCAACAGATTGCGCGCATGATCCGAGGGCGCATCATAGACGTAGGTCAACTTTAACTTCACCTCGTAACGCATTCACCTACCTCAGGTATTGATCTGCAATCAGATCAGAGACCCGATACAGCCGCCCGCGCAGCTCCGACAGGTATTTAATCGTGATCCTGCTGGGGTCTGCTACCGACAATTCCGTGCACAAGGGCAAAAGCGCGCGTAAGATCGGCCCCGGCCGACCATCAACCCGCGCCTTGGGAAGTTCGTCAAGTATGAACTTTAAGTCATTGATCATAAACATTATTGAACGAGGGTTGTCGGCATCCAAAACCATCAGATCCACCACCGTATCGCGATTGGTGCGCACCCGGTAGCGGCGCTGATGGGTGATCACGCTATCACCCACCTCCACGGCCAGATCTAGAGAACCCTCGGGCGCATCTGCATCGCTAAATTGCGCCAGCAGCGCCGCCATCGCATCGGCGCGTTCCAACGCGCGCCCGATCGACAGAAACCGCCAGCCCGCAAAGCGATACATGTTTTCATGCACCAAGCCGGTAAACCCGGTAATCTTGCGCAGCAAAACCCCCATCGCGCGCGCCGTGTCATCGCCCGGACGCGCGGTTTGCGTCATCTGGCGCGCGGTCTTGGCCAAATCCTGCAACGCAAGCCAGCCATCGGTTGAAAAGCGGTCCCTGACTTTCGAGGCGCAAAACCGCGCTGCATCAAGGCGCGCAATCAGCGCCTCGGGGATCGGATCGGTGACATCAACGCCGCTCGATTTCAGGAATTCGGCCATGCGCTCAAGGCGTGGATCATTGGCGCTGCCGGTTGCCGCAAGGCGCAGATGATAGGCCCGGATCAGCCGGATCGCATCTTCGCAGCGCTCGATATAGCGCCCCAGCCAGAACAGATTATCCGCCGCGCGCGCTGGCAGAATACCGGTTTTTTCACGTCGAAATTCGGCTCCGGTCGGGCTTGCCAGCGTGATCGGAGGCACCGGGCGATCTGAGACGATCCAGACATCGGCCACCGCCCCGCCGCGCTGCATCGACAGAGCAGTCGTATCGCCCTCGGGGCCGATCCGAGCATAGCCCCCTTTCATGAACGTCCAGCCATCCGCCGTGCGCCCCGCAAACACCCGCACCGTCATCGGACAGGGCTGCAACGCACCGCCCTCGGGCGTGTCGCGCCAAGCTGGGGTCGTCGAGAGCGTGACCGCCTCTTGGCCCACAAGCTGCCCGCCCTCGCCCTCAAGCCAATGCGCAATCGAGTCCTGCGCCGCGCCCCGAAATTCGCCGCCAAGGGCCGTGGTCGCGTCCAGATCAAAGGGCAGATCGACCGCCATCGCGGGGCCGATCATCATCTCGGCGGCGTTCTTGCGCACATGTTCGCGCTCGCTCGCGCTGCCACACCACCACGTCGCGATATTGCTCATCGCAAGGGGCTGGCCCGTCAGAACGCGCGAAATTTTGGGCAAAAACGCCATCAGGGCGCGCGTTTCCAGCACGCCAGCGCCCAAAGCATTGGCCATCGCCAAGTTGCCCAGCCGCACCGCCTCCATCAGGCCGGGCGTGCCGATGTGACTTTCGGGGCGAAACTCCAGCGGATCGGCAAAGCCCGCATCCATGCGCCGCCACAACGCGCCCAGCGGCTTTGGCCCCTCAATCGTGCGCACCATCGCCTGACCATTTTCGACCAGCAGATCCTCGCCCTCAAGCAGCGGCAGACCAAGATAGCGCGCGATATAGGTGTGCTCATAGTAGCTGTCATTGGCGGGACCGGGCGTCAGGATGGCGGCGCGACGGGTGCCCTCGTGGCCTTGCGCGGCCAGTTCCTCGAGCGCGGTGCGGAAATCACCGAAAAACGCGGCGAGTTTATGGATGTGATCGCGCGGGAAACTCTCGGGGAAGATCCGCCCCGTCGCCATGCGGTTTTCCAGCGCGAAACCAGACCCTGATGGGGCCTGCGCGCGATCCCCCAGCACAAACCACGACCCGTCCGGCGAGCGCCCGATCTCAAACGCCAAGAAGTGCAGGTAATGCCCGCCGCGCGGAGGCACGCCGACCATCGGGCGCAACCAATGTTGATTGCCCGCGATCAGTTCGGGCGGCAAATGCCCCTCAGAAACCAGCCGGCCCGGGCCATACAGATCGGCCATCACCGCCTCTAGCAGATCAGCGCGCTGCGCCAGCCCGTCGCAAATCCGGCCCCATTCGGTTTCGTGCAGGATCACCGGAATATGGCTTAGCGGCCATTCGCGCTCGCCCAACGCGTCGTTGGAGTAGCGCCGGTAATACACCCCTGCATCGCGCAGATATTGATCGCCGCACTCGAACCGCTGCGCGATCTCATTCAGCGGCAGCGCGAGAAATTTTTCGACAAAGGGGCGCCAAACCGGACGCATCATGCCGGAGGTATCAAACAATTCATCCGACACGCCCGGCGCAGGCCGATAGCGCGCCAAAAGCGGGTGGCGTTCGATCTGGCGATTGGCTTGCTCCATCGGGTCTCCGAAATTTACCGGATCAACTCAGCCCGATGGGGCGGCGCAGGTCAAGCGTGTGCGGGAACTCGGGATGCGTTTGTTCAGGCGCGGGTCGGTAATCGCCCGGCGTGTAACCATGGGGTTCAAAGCGCGCAAGTCGTCGTGCCTCTGCCTCGTTGTTATTGATCGGGAAGGTGTCATAGCTGCGCCCGCCGGGATGGGCGACGTGATAGACACAGCCCGCAATCGCCCTGCCCGTCCAAGTATCATAGATGTCAAAGGTTAAGGGCGCATTGACCGGTAAGGTCGGGTGCAACGCCTCGGCGGGTTGCCACGCCTTATAACGCACACCCGCCACCGATTTGCCGGACGTCGCCGTCTTGGCCAGCGGCACCGGGCGTTGATTACACATGATCTTGTAGCGATCCTGATGCAGCGAGGTCATCGTCACCTGAAGCCGCTCGACCGAGCTGTCGGTATAGCGCACGGTGCCGCCAATCGCGCCGGTTTCGCCCAGCACATGCCACGGCTCCAGCGCCTGACGGATTTCCAGATGCACGCCCTCGGCCTCAATCTGGCCACAGAAGGGGAAACGGAACTCAGCCTGCGCCTCGAACCATTGTGGATCAAGATCAAAGCCATGCGCGCGCAGGTCCGACAGTAGATCAAGCAGGTCTTCCCACAAGAAATGCGGCAGCATGAAACGGTCATGCAGCACCGTTCCCCAGCGCACCGGCTTGCCCGAGATCGGCGCATTCCAGCAGCGCGCGATGATGGCGCGCAACAGCAATTGTTGGGCCAAAGACATCCGCGGGTCTGGCGGCATCTCAAAGCCGCGGAATTCGACCAGACCCAGGCGGCCTGTTGGCCCGTCAGGCGAGAACAGCTTGTCGATGCAAATCTCGGCGCGGTGGGTATTGCCGGTCACATCGGTTAGCATATTGCGCAGCAGCCGGTCCACCAGCCACGCGGGCGGCACGGCACCCTCGGTTGGGGCGTTGATCTGACTCAGCGCGATCTCCAGCTCATAAAGCGTGTCATGACGTGCCTCGTCGATGCGCGGGGCCTGCGAGGTCGGGCCGATGAATAGCCCCGAGAACAGGTAGCTCAGGCAGGGGTGGCGCTGCCATGTCAGGATCAGTGATTTGAGCAAATCGGGGCGGCGCAGGAACGGGCTGTCAAGCAGGGTTTCCCCGCCGACCACCACATGGTTGCCCCCGCCGGTGCCAGTATGGCGCCCGTCGATCATGAATTTGTCGGCCCCGAGCCGCGATTGGCGGGCCTCTTCATAGATCGCCTCGGTGGTCGCCACGCATTCTTCCCAGCTATGGGCGGGGTGAATGTTGACCTCGATCACGCCGGGATCGGGAGCGACGCGGATCACGTTCAGGCGCGGGTCCGAGGGCGGTGCGTAGCCCTCGATATGGATCGGCAGACCCATTTCCTTGGCGCTTTCCTCGGCGGCGGCGATCAGCTCAAGATAGTCCTCAAGATCCTCGGTTGGGGGCATAAACACGCACAGCCGACCATCGCGCGGCTCAACCGAAATCGCCGTGCGCACGACGCCGTCAATCGCGCCCAATTCCTGCTCCACGATCTGCTGCGCCCCGTCCGACGATTGCGCCTCGGACACGGGTTGGCTGCGCTCTTTGCTGGCTGCGGCCACCAAGCCATCGGCCACGGCGCGTTCGACCTGTTCGTGGAAATCGGGCAGTTCGTCTTTGGGCAGCGAGGTGTCGGTGACGTAGTGATAGGGGTATTGGCTGGGCGGCACATGGGGCAGCGCGCCCAAGGGCAAACGGAACCCCGCCGGGCTGTCGCCGGGCACCAGAAACAGCTTGCCGCGCCGCGTTTTCCATTTTTCCGAGCGCCAACGATGGCCCGGCATCGCCTTGGATTGCCAACGCTGGATCGGCAGCACAAAGCCGGTCGGCTTGTCCAGACCACGATCAAAGACACGCGCGAAACGAGCGCGATCCTCGGGGTTTTTCAGCTTGCTGTCTTCGGGAGTGACATTTTCCGGCAGATTGCCCTCTTTGAGCATCCATTCGGCGGGATCCTCGAATGCGGGCTGGGCGTTTTCCGGCTCTAGCCCCAAACGCTGCGCAATGCCGCGCATCAGCGTGCCCGCCTGTTCCGGCCCTGCGCCAGTGTCATCACCCTCAAAGGCAATCAGCGATTCATCGCGCCAGACCGGCTGGCCATCGCGCCGCCAATATAGCGAAAACGTCCAGCGTGGCAGGCTTTCGCCGGGATACCACTTGCCCTGCCCGTAATGCAGGAAACCGCCGGGCGCAAAACGGTCGCGCAGTTTGCGTATCAGCGTATCGGCCAGCGCGCGCTTTTGCGGGCCAACGGCGTCAGTGTTCCACTCATCGCTTTCGAAATCATCAATCGAGACAAAGGTCGGCTCGCCCCCCATCGTCAGGCGCACATCGCCTGCCGCGAGGCTTTCATCGACCTTGCGCCCAAGTGCGTTGAGTCGCGCCCAAGATTCATCAGAGAACGGCTTGGTGATGCGGGGATGCTCGGCCACGCGCGTCACCGACATGTCGAAATCAAAGCTGACCTCAGGCGTGCCATTGGCGGCATAACCGCCCGAAATCGGCGCGGCGTTGCGATAATGGGGCGTCGCGGCCAGCGGAATATGGGATTCGCCGGTCAGCAGCCCCGAGGTCGGGTCCAACCCGATCCAGCCTGCACCGGGCAGGAATACCTCACACCACGCGTGCAGATCGGTGAAATCGTGATCGGTCCCCGAGGGACCATCGAGCGCCTCAAGATCGGGTTTAAGCTGGATCAGATAGCCCGAAACAAACCGCGCCGCAAAACCCAGATGGCGCAGGGTTTGCACCAGCAACCACGAGCTATCCCGGCAAGATCCCATCTTACTGGAGAGCGTCTCATCTGGCGTCTGCACGCCTGCCTCCATGCGGATCGTATAGCCCACGACCTGCGAAATCTTGGCGTTCAGCGCGATCAGGAAATCGACGGTGCGGTTTTCCTGAAAATCAATCGCACCGACGAATTGCGCCAGCAGCGGGCCTTCGGGTTCGGGGGTGCGATAGATCGAAAGGTCGTCGCGCAGTTCTTCGGGATATTCAAACGGCCAGTGCTCGGCCGATTCCTCGACAAAGAAATCAAACGGGTTGTAGACGGTCATGTCTGCCGTCAGATCGACTTCGATCTTGAACTCACGCACGGGTTCGGGAAAGACAAACCGCGCCAGCCAGTTGCCGTAAGGGTCTTGCTGATGGTTCACAAAATGCCCGCCGGGCGAAACCTTAAGCGAGTGCGATATCACACGGGTGCGCGAATGCGGCGCGGGTCGCAGCCGGATCAACTGGGGGCTAAGCGTTACGGGCCGATCGTAGGTGTAATGTGTCAGATGGTGAATACTGGCATGAATCGCCATAATCTGTGCGCCCCCTCGGGTGTTGGTTGCAACCAGACTAAGCGGGATGCGCGCAGGCGAAACCCGCAAAATGCGCTCTTTGGCGAAAACATCTCGTTTCGCGGGCGGTTGCGCAATATTTCAGCAGGTCGGAAAGGCGCGCTGTCCCCAACTGTCAAAGCGGCGGCTTTGACAGTCTCCCCTGGTGTATTTCGAGAAATTGCAAGGCTTAGCCAAGCAGATCGTGGCAAAGCTCAAGCGCAGAGATCAACGCATCGACCTCGTCGCGGGTGTTATACATCCCGAACGAGGCGCGCGCGGTCGCCGAAACGCCAAGCCAGTCCATCAACGGTCCTGCGCAATGTTGACCGGCGCGCACTGCCACGCCGCGCTTATCAAGAATCGTTGAAATATCATGGGGATGGGCGGGACCGCTCAGCGTGAAAGAAAAAATCGCGCCTTTGTCGGGTGCGGTGCCTTGCTGGCTCAGCCAGTTCAAACCCGCCAGCTTGGTTTGCGCGTAATCGCGCAACTCGCGCTCATGCGCGGCAATGTTGCCCATCCCGACGTCCATCAAGTATTCAAGCGCCACGCCCATGCCGATTTGCTGCACGATGCCGGGGGTTCCGGCCTCAAACTTCATCGGCGGCGTGTTGTAGGTGACGCTGTCGCGCGTGACTGTGTCGATCATATCGCCGCCGCCTAAAAACGGGCGCATCTGAGTCATGCGATCAGAGCGGATATGGATCGCGCCAGACCCCGACGGACCATAAAGCTTATGCCCAGTGATGACATAGAAATCCGCACCAATTGCATCGACATCCACCGGCCCGTGCACCGCCGCTTGCGAGCCATCAACGAGGGTTACAATGCCCTTTTCGCGCGCGCCCTTAACAATGGTCTCCACATCAACTTTGGTACCTAACACATTGGACATATGAGATATTGCGATCAGCTTTGTGCGATCCGTGATGGCGTCGAGGACTTTCTCAGCAGGCAGCGAGCCATCCGCGTCCGGCTCGACCCATTTCAGCACCACGCCTTGGCGTTCGCGCAGGAAATGCCACGGCACGATATTGGCGTGATGCTCCATTACCGAGAGCAGGATTTCATCGCCGGGCTGCAAATTGGGCGCGGCCCAAGCGTAAGAGACCAGATTGATCCCCTCGGTCGCGCCAGTGGTGAAAACGATTTCGTCCTCATCCTTCACGCCAAGGAACCGCGCAACGATGGCGCGGGTATTTTCGTATTTCTCAGTCGAGATATTGGAGAGCGTATGCAGCCCCCGATGCACATTCGCATAGTCGTTGAGATAGAGATCACTCATCGCGTCTATCACCACGCGCGGCTTCTGCGCGGACGCCCCGTTATCAAGATAAACCAAAGGCTTGCCATTGATTTCGCGGCTCAGGATCGGGAAATCGGCGCGGATTTTTGCGATATCATACATCAGTTTTCCTCACACCGTTGCGGGCACTTGCAAAAGGCCTGTCGAGACCAGCACCAACCCCGCGACCAGCGCCGATCCTATGAAGGTCAGCAGAACCCCCACCGCCACGGCGAACGGGTTGGTGAATCCATGCAGCGCCATGGTGAACTGCACCATCAGCCAGAACATCAGCCCGACCAACAGGATCGACATGATCGTGGCCGAGATTGGAAAGAACACCATCAGCACTACCTGAATTGTCTGCCCGACCATCAGGACGAACTCGATCCAGGTGATTAGCAACAGCGCATCCGCAAAGCTGCCCTGCCCGCCAAAGCGTTGCCCGACAAAGCTAAGCACGACCGCGCCATAAAGGATCAACGCGATTTGCAGGCCGACCACGGCGACCGGGGCGGTTAACTCGCCCAGATCCAGCTTGGTAATCACGACGAACACCATCTGCGCCAAGGTGCCCAAGATCGCCGTCATTACAACGACCAGAACCATCGCAAGAAGGCGGGTCTGCATATCAAGGCGCAGCGCCATCAACTCGCGCGCGACCACTTGTGGCTCAGAGAAACTGCGGATCAACCAATCCTTGAGATCGGGCATTATGAGCCCTCCGTTTCGAACTCGGCCACGCGCAGCCCCGCCATCCAGAACACCACAAAGACGATAAAGACAAGCCCCGAAACCAGCGCCAGTTGCGGCCCCGCCCCGATAAACCCCGCGACCAGCCCTTGCAGCAACATCAGCGGAGACACCGCCAGCAGCGCCCAAAACAACGCCACGCGCGCGCCATACCAACTCCCCTGCCCGCCCACCAGTTTCGCGCCGAGATGACCAAGCGCCGCCAAGGCGTAAAACACCGGAATCATCGCCAAAAGCGCCAGAAGCGTGCCCATCATCAGCCCGACCATTGGCTGGTCTGGCATTTGATAGGCCAGACGCGACAAGCGCGGCCATTGGCCGATGAAAATCACCGTCAGCGCCAGCAGCAAGAACACCAGCGCGCGCGGCTCAGAGCGTGCGCGCGCCAGATGTTCGCGCATCACCACGCGCGGGCGGCGATAGCTGCGCCAGATGTCATCGGTCGCAGCCATATTAGCTGCGATGCCGCGCGAGCCAGCCTTCCAGCCGGGTCACGATCTCATCGCGGAACCGCTCTTGCTCGATCTCCTCGATCGCATCGGCAAGGAAAGACAGCACCAGAAGCGCCGTCGCCTCCTCGGTTGGGATGCCACGCGAGCGCAAGTAGAACAGCGCCGTTTCGTCAATCGCGCCGGTGGTCGAGCCATGCGAGCATTGCACGTCATCGGCGTAGATTTCCAGTTCGGGCTTGGCGAGGAACTGGCTGTCTTCATCCAGCAGCAAGGCCTGACTGATCTGGTAACCATCGGTTTTCTGCGCGCCGGGTTTCACCAGAATTTTGCCCTGAAAAATGCCCTGCGCGCCGTTTTTCAGCACCTTCTTGAACACCTGACGGCTTTCACCGCGCTCGGCCCCGTGGGTGATGAAGATCGTGTCGTCATGGTGGAAGGGGTCAGATCTACCATCGCCCAACGCCGCGCCCGCGACATGCGCATTGGCATCATCGCCCACGATATCCAGCACACATTCGTTGCGCGTCAGCACGCCATTCGAGCTGAGCGTGAAGCTTTTGAACAGCGCGCCCTCGTTAATGCGAGCAAAAATACCCGTCAGCATGCGGCGTTCATGATCGCGCCCCTGCACGCGGATATGGTGGAAACGCGCGGATTTGGCGACATCGACTTCCATCACCAAATTGGCGCGCGCACCTGCGGGGCCGTTTTCCAAAACAGTGATCTCAGCACCTTCTTCAAGCTTCACAAGATGGTGTAGGATCGCATCGGAACTATCTGATTCATGGGCATAAATCAGATTAACGGGTATCTCGACCTTGCCCGTCACACGGATCAGGATGCCATCTTCGGCTGACGCGGTATTGAGCGCTGCAAAGGGGCGCTCGACCGGGGTTTGACCTGCGGTTTCAAGCGCGCCATAGAGCGAATTGGCCCAAGACAGATCGCGCGCTTCGGCCAGACGCGAAATTTCGATGCCTGACAATGCGAGATCATCCGACGCCTCAGCGTCAAACACACCATCGCGGAACACGATTTTGAGCCGCTCAACATCGCCAAACAGATCGGGTTCGTCATCCACGAACGGCGCAGCGGGCACCGGAACCGGAGCGATCAGATCGGTCGGGTTGGTCCAGCGCCAATATTCGTCGCGCCGACCCGGCAGGCCCATCGCGACCAAACGGTCAAGTGCTGCACGGCGCGCAGTGCCCATCCCATCGGGCAAGGTGACGCGGGCAAGGCGCGCCTCGGCGGGGGTCATTTTTTCGACAGCTGACATTACGCCATCTCCTGCGCGATACCGTGCTTGGCCAGCAGATCGGCATAGCCGTTTTTCTCGACCTCAAGCGCCAGTTCCGGCCCACCGGTTTCAATGATGCGACCATCGGCCATGATATGCACAAAGTCGGGTTTGATGTGATCGAGCAGGCGCTGATAGTGAGTGATCACAAGGAACGAGCGCGTGCCATCGCGCAGCGCATTCACGCCCTCGGACACCAGACGCATCGCATCCACATCAAGGCCCGAATCCGTCTCGTCCAGAATGCACATCTTCGGCTCAAGGATCGCCATCTGCAGGATTTCGTTGCGCTTTTTCTCACCGCCCGAGAAGCCGACATTCACCGGACGCTTCAGCATCTCGGCGTCGATTTTCAGCGATTTCGCCTTTGCGCGCACCAGTTTCAGGAAATCACCGGCCGAGATTTCATCCTCGCCGCGCGCTTTGCGCTGCGAATTCAGCGCGGTGCGCAGGAAAGTCATGTTGCCCACACCGGGGATTTCAACCGGGTATTGAAACGCCAGAAACAAGCCAGCGGCCGCGCGTTCTTCGGGCTCGGCCTCTAGCAGATCAAGATCGTTCAGATGCGCCTCGCCCTCGGTCACCTCATAGCCATCGCGCCCCGAAAGAACATAGCTCAAAGTCGATTTACCCGACCCGTTCGGCCCCATGATCGCATGGACTTTTCCGTCCTCAAGCGTAAGGTTCACGCCCTTGAGGATTTGCTTGTCTTCTTCTTCAAGTTTGACGTGCAGGTTTTTGATTTCTAGCATCTGGTTATTCCTCTATCGCGCGCCGGGTTATTGCTGGCGCAGGTAGGTTGTTACGATCTGACCGAGCTTGTCGGCCGGAATTGTGGTTGGGTGCAGTTCGAACACTGCCATGCGGCCCACCAGCGCGCTGGGGGCGGCGAAGTCTTCCATTTCGTGATAGGGCTTGCGACCGACGTAATCATCCCACAGCACGGTCACGGGACGGGCGATGCGAAACAGCGTGGTCAAAAAACACGCGGCTCTAAAGCGGCCATCGACCAGAACAACGTCGGGATGACGAAAATCGTCCCGGTCCCAAACCTCAATCGGATAGGACGGCCACCGACGAAAGCTGCCTTCACGCGCAGGAGCGCCCCATTCCTTGGTCGGGCCGATATTGCCGTAATGCAGGTGCACATCGCAAACCGGAGGATTGGCGGCAAACCAATCGCGCATCCCTTGCAGCCAATCTGCATCGCTTTCGACGGAAAACACCGTTTTACCCGGCATCTGCGCGGCCAGCACCGTCGACCCACCCGAGCCATATTCCAAGATCACGTCCGCAGCCTCGTAGACTGTGCGCACAACCTCAGCCTCAGCCGGTGGAAGCGTCAGTGTGGGGCGCATCAACGCCCCCGGCCCTGCGATATGGTGTAAACCCTGTGCCATGCTCACATCTCTGCAATCGTCACGGCGGTGCCCGACGCTGACACCATAAGCATGGATTGACCGACGATCTCATAATCAAGATCGACGCCGACAACGGCATTCGCGCCCAATTTCAAGGCACGCTCTTCAAGCTCGCGCAACGCAGTATCGCGCGCATCTTGCAGTTTGGATTCATACGCCCCCGAGCGCCCACCAACGATATCGGTGACCTTCGCAAACAGGTCGCGCACGATATTGGCGCCCATGATAGCCTCACCCACGACAATACCGTGATAGGTGGTGACCGGGCGGCCCTCGACTGTGGGGGTGGTGGTGACGATCATAGCTGACCTCCGGCGCTGCGACCCACGCGGGCCGCGCGCCCGAGGGTCAGAAGGGAATCGTGGTCTGTCCGATAACAACGGTGCGCGGCGCGTGCGTGGTGCTTTGCTCGCTCACCCAATTGGGCGAAAACACCTGCGCGGCAATCTCGGGTTGCCAGAACGCAAGATTGTGTAGCGTCGCCATCGCCAGAAAAATTCCGACGATTTGAAAGGCAATCAGTTTGGTGGACGTCAGGCGCAGGAAAAAGCCCACGATCATTGTGATCAGCAAAGCGCTGCCAGATAGCGCGAGGTTTGGATATTCCTTGATCAAATCGGCAAGTTGAGGTGTCATAAAGTGTTCGCGCAACGCCAACGCCGCGACAACCCCGAACGTCCCCAGAACCGTTGCTCCAAGAAACGCGAAGGGCCGAAAGCCGGTGCTTTTCTGCTTTTGCGGGACGACGCGGCGCAACTCGGCGATCGAGCGCACCTTCAATTCGGCGTCGCCGACATGCAGCACAACGCCGCCCTTGAGACGCTTTTGCGACGATTCGATGCGCGAGAGGCGCTCGGTGAAATTGGTGCTGGCTAAGGACATCTACAACCCCAGATCTGTCATTCAACAGATACGAAACTGCCCCCCGATTGCGCCCGAATTGGGGCACATCGGTGACAACCTCAGGGAGAAATGAGGACTGTCTCACCCGACGCTCCCCTCCAACGAGATCGCGACCAGCGCTTGCGCTTCCATCGCGAATTCCATCGGCAGCGCTTGCAGCACTTCACGGCAGAACCCGTTCACGACAAGCGCCACGGCCTCTTCCTCGTCCATGCCCCGCGCGCGGCAATAGAACAGTTGGTCATCATCGACTTTTGAGGTGGTCGCCTCGTGCTCGACCCGGCTCGAGTTATTCTTCACCTCGATATAGGGCACGGTATGCGCGCCACATTGATCGCCGATCAGCAAACTGTCGCATTGCGTGTAATTGCGCGATTCCTTGGCCTTGGGATGCATCGAGACCAACCCGCGATAGGTATTTTGCGCATGCCCCGCCGAAATCCCCTTAGAGACAATGCGCGAGCGCGTGTCACGACCCAGATGGATCATCTTGGTGCCTGTGTCAGCCTGCTGGTAGTTATTGGCGATCGCGATCGAGTAGAACTCGCCCTGGGATTCGTTGCCGCGCAAAATGCAGGACGGGTATTTCCACGTGATCGCAGATCCGGTTTCCACCTGTGTCCACATCACTTTCGCCCGATCCCCACGGCAATCGGCACGTTTGGTGACGAAGTTATAGATCCCGCCTTTGCCGTTCTCATCGCCCGGATACCAATTTTGCACGGTGGAATATTTCACTTCCGCGTCTTCTTCGACGATGATTTCCACCACGGCGGCGTGCAGTTGGGCAGTGTCACGCTTGGGGGCGGTGCAGCCCTCAAGGTAGCTCACATAGCTGCCCTTATCGGCGATGATCAGCGTGCGTTCAAACTGGCCTGTGTTTTCGGCGTTGATGCGGAAATAGGTCGAAAGTTCCATTGGGCAGCGCACGCCCGGCGGCACATAAACAAACGAGCCATCCGAGAACACGGCCGAATTCAGCGCGGCGAAATAGTTATCCGCCTGCGGCACGACCGAGCCGAGATATTTCTTCACCAGCTCGGGATGATCCTGAATCGCCTCGGAGATCGAGCAGAAAATCACCCCCGCTTCGGCCAGCTTGGCCTTGAAGGTCGTGCCCACAGAAACGCTATCAAACACCGCATCCACGGCAACCTGACGCTCGTTGGGGTCGTAATCCTCTGCGCCCTCAACGCCGGCCAGAACCATCTGCTCTTTCAGCGGAATGCCCAGCTTTTCGTAGGTCGCCAGCAGCTTAGGGTCGACCTCATCCAAAGATTTCGGCTTCACCTCCATGCTTTTGGGGCGCGCGTAGTAATAGATATCTTGAAAGTCGATGCCCGGAACGTTCAGCAGCGCCCAATCGGGCATTTTCATATCCTGCCAGCGCGCAAAGCCCTGAAGCCGCCACTCGGTCATCCACTCGGGTTCTTCATTCTTGCCAGAAATCAGGCGCACGATATCGGTGTTCACGCCCTTGGGCGCATACTCCATCTCGATTTCGGTGTTCCAGCCGTATTTATACGCGCCCATGTTTTGAACGGCTTCCACCGTCTCACGGTCCACGCCCTCGCGAACTTCCACTTGATCAACCTCTGCCATGCTCGGCTCTCCTGTTCGCTCAGCCGCGCCGCGCGCGGTGTTTCCCTTCGCATTTCAGCCAATACTCGGCGAAACGCATCACATCTTCTTCGCGCGTGTCCGGCCCCAATGAGACCCGAAGCGCACAGGCCCCCGCCTCGGCGTCAAAGCCCATCGCCTGCAACGCGTGACTGGCGCGCACCTTGCCACTGGAGCAAGCCGAACCCGCCGAAACCGCAAACCCGCCCAGATCCATCTGCATCACCTGCGTCTCACCCTTCCAGCCGGGCGTGATAAAGCAAGAGGTGTTCGAGAGCCTACGCGATTCATTCCCGACAAAAATAGTATCTTTTGTCCGATCCGCAATGGTGTTTTCTAGAACGCTTCTAAGTTTTTCAACGTTTTCCCAAATTCCAGCCTCAAGATCGCGCGAGGCAGCCTGCGCAGCCGCGCCAAATCCGGCAATGCCGATCAGGTTTTCGGTGCCCGCGCGCCGCCCCATTTCCTGCCCGCCACCTTTCAGCTGCGCGGCGATGTCAGTGCCGCGTTTCACGATCAGCGCCCCTATTCCCTTCGGGCCGCCCAGCTTGTGGGCCGACACGATCCCCGCACGCAGCCCAAGCCAGTTGAACGCGAAAGGGATCTTGCCAAAGCCTTGCGTCAGATCGCTGACCGCCAGCCCCTCGGGCAGATCCTGAATGACGCCAGTCTCGGAATTGGCGAGCTGAACGCAAGCGCACCCCGGATCGGGAATGGCAATGCGCCCGGTACAGTCCACCCCGATGTCCTCGACACACCAACTGCGCACCGCGTCATGTTCGACGCCCGCGCAATGATAACCCTGCCCCGCCAATACCAGCGCCGCCGCCTCGGTCGCGCCCGAGGTAAAGATCACATCCTGCCCCTCAGCACCCAATGCCGCAGCAACCTGAGCGCGCGCGCGCTCTAGCAACGCCTTGGCGGCGCGCCCGGCAGCATGCACTGAGGATGGGTTACCCACCACATCCATCGCCGCAATCATCGCCGCGCGCGCCTCGGGGCGCAGCGGCGTGGTCGCGTTCCAGTCAAGATAGGTTGCAGATGTCATAGCGCCTCGCGAGTTGAGCGATCAGATGCCTCCGGCGGGAGTATTTTCAGCTAGATGAAAGGGCGCGCCGCCTTGGGTTTCATCTAGCTAAAAATACTCATCTTCGCCCAGCCAGATAAGCCTTGGGGGTTATTCGTCCACGACCTGAAACAGATGCGTGACCGCCGGACAGGGTTTGAGCCCGTTTTTGACAACATCTTCCAACGAGGTCTGGTGCAAGAACACAAAGACCTGCGCGCTCAGGCTTTCCCAAAGGCGGTTGGTCAGCGATTGCGCGCGCGAGCCTGAAATCCCGCCAGAGGCGCCCGCGCCAACATGCATGGCTGATACGGTTTCATCCACCGCCTCGAAAATCTCGGAGATGCGAATGTCGGCGGGCTCGCGCGCAAGGCGGTAACCGCCACCCGGGCCGCGCACCGATGTCACCAATCCCGCGCGACGCAGGCGCACGAATAGCTGTTCAAGATAGGGCAGCGAGATATCCTGACGCTCCGATAACGCGGCCAGCGAGGTGCGTTGCCCCTCTCCTGCCAGCGCAAGATCGACCAGTGCGACCATCGCGTAGCGCCCTTTTGTCGATAGTTTCATGCCGCTCTCCTGCTTATCGGCCCCAAACCGGGGCGAAATCGCCCCTGCGTGCGCTCAATCTTTGCTAAAGCATTGACGCAAGCGCGAGGGCCGATTACCTCCACCCTTACCCGATCCTCCAGCATAATGCCGGGGGTGGCTTCCTCCTAGGGCAGCCGCGCGTGTGCGTCAAGAAAAGCACCACCTGCGCCGCACGCCCAAAAGGCAGCGAATGAACGAAAACGAGAGACAATGCCCGAAGTCATTTTCCCCGGTCCCGAAGGTCGCCTTGAGGGGCGCTATCACCCGCAGCCCGCACCCGATGCGCCCATTGCCATCGTGCTGCATCCCGACCCGCAGTTCGGCGGCACGATGAACAATCGCGTCGTCTACAATCTGCATTACGCGTTTTACAAAATGGGCTTCACCGTGTTGCGGTTCAATTTCCGCGGCGTGGGGCGCAGTCAGGGCGAGTATGATCAGGGCATTGGCGAGTTGTCCGATGCCGCCTCGGCGCTGGATTATCTGCAAACGATGAACCCCAATTCGAAACATTGCTGGGTGGCTGGCCACAGCTTTGGCGCGTGGATCGGCATGCAATTGCTGATGCGTCGCCCTGAAATCACCGGATTTATCTCGGTCGCACCTCCGGGGCCTTCCTCGCCCGGTCCGGGCAATTACGACTATTCCTTCCTTGCGCCCTGCCCGTCTTCGGGTCTGATCATCAACGGTTCGAACGACCGTATCGCGCAGCCCAAGGAAACCGAACAGCTTGTGGCCAAACTACACGAGCAAAAGGGCATCACGATCACTCATACGGTCATGGAAGGTGCGGATCACTTCTTCAAGAATGAAGAAGAACATATGAAGCCGATGATCGAAACGGTGCAGGCCTATGTGCGTCGTCGCCTGACGGAAGGCACGCGTTAATGGGGCTGATTGACGACCTTGCCGAAAAGCTTGCCCATGACGTGATTGAAGCGCAGAAAGAGCTGGATGAAGATCGGTTCTATATCGACATCGGCAACTATATCGGCACGTCCAGCCCGTCCCTGCAAGAAGCGTTCATGACCGCCTGTCGTCTGCGGCTGGCAGAATTGCGCGGGCGGACCTATTTTGAGAAACGTCTGGGCGAACGGCGCAAAGCCAAGGCCGCAGAGCCAACCGATGGTGCGCCCAAGTGAGTCCAGCAAGCGCGCGGTGGGTCTATGCCGCGGCGCTTGCGCTGGCTCTTTCGCTGCTTGTGGCGACCGGATTTCACAGCACGCATCTGATTTGTGACGCCAAGTTAGCGGGCGGTGGAAAAGGTACGCTTTTGCTTGCGGGCGTGGGTGATTTACTGCGCCATCCGCTGCATTTGCTAAGTGTCGGCGGTCCCCTTTGGGTTGGCTGGACGCTGCTGTTGGTGGCTGCAGCCAATCGCGCGATATCGCCCGTCCTGGGGATGGGGGTTGTCGTGGTTTCGATCCTTGGCACAGTATCTTTTTATGCATTCATTGCCCCGCGCATTACCTGTGACAGCCGTAGCGATGACGCGATGACCTTGCGGATCGCGGTGTTTCTTGTCTTTCTGGCGGTACTTTTGGCAATCCCAAGGCTGTGGAGACAAAAATGAGCGCGCGACTGGCAGAGCAGATGGCCTTTCTGGCCGAGGTGGAAAAGCTGAAATCCGTCACCCGCGCGACCCCCATTCACGACGCCTCGCGCCCGGAAAACTCGGCAGAGCATAGCTGGACCTTGGCGCTTTATGCGTTGATTTTGGCAGATCAGGCCCCTGCCGGAGTTGATCTGAACCGCGCGATCAAGATGCTGCTGATCCATGATCTGGTCGAGATTGACGTGGGCGATGTGCCGATCCATCTGCAAGGGGGTGCGGCGCATGGATCCGCCGAAATCCAAGCGGCTGAAGCGCAAGCTGCAAAACGTATTTTCGGACTACTTCCCAATGATTTGGGAGACGAACTTCATACACTTTGGACCGAATTCGAAGCCAATGAAACTCCCGATTCTATCTATGCCAAATCGCTTGATCGCACGCAGCCGGTAATGCTGAACCTGCAGGCGGGGGGCGGGTCTTGGATTGAATATGATGTCAGTTTTGAGCAGCTTGAAACCCGGATCGGCACCAAGATTGCTAATGGCCTTCCCAGCGTGTGGGACTGGGTGCGCGCGCGCGTCGCCCCTTGGTTCGAGATGCGGCGCTGAGCAATCTTTCGTATACCATCGCATACCGACTAGCCAAGCCCGCGCGAATAGGCTATGACGCGCTCAATTCTTAAGTCACCCAAAACCAAGAGGGCAATATGACCAAGATCAAGGTAGCGAACCCCGTCGTCGAACTCGACGGCGATGAGATGACCCGCATTATCTGGGACTTCATCAAGAAAAAACTGATCCTGCCCTATCTCGATATTGACCTGAAATACTACGATCTTAGCATCGAGTCCCGCGACGCGACCGACGACCAGATCACAGTGGACTCCGCCGAAGCGATCAAAAAATACGGCGTTGGCGTGAAATGCGCCACCATCACCCCCGATGAGGCCCGCGTCGAGGAATTCGGCCTCAAGCGCATGTATCGCAGCCCCAACGGCACGATCCGCAACATCTTGGGCGGTGTGATTTTCCGCGAGCCGATCATCTGCAAAAACGTTCCGCGTCTGGTGCCGGGCTGGACCCAGCCGATCGTTGTGGGCCGCCACGCCTTTGGCGATCAGTATCGCGCGACCGACTTCCTGTTCCCCGGCAAGGGCAAGCTGACGATCAAATTCGTCGGTGACGACGGCACCGTGATTGAGAAAGACGTCTATGACGCGCCCTCCGCCGGTGTGACGATGGCGATGTATAACCTCGACGAATCGATCATCGACTTTGCGCGCGCTTCGATGAACTACGGTCTCGTCAAAGGCTGGCCGGTTTACCTGTCCACGAAAAATACCATCCTCAAAGCCTATGACGGCCGCTTCAAAGACCTGTTCCAAAAGGTCTTCGACGAGGAATTCGCCGATAAGTTCAAAGCCGCTGGCATCACCTATGAGCACCGCCTGATCGACGACATGGTCGCCTCTGCGATGAAATGGTCGGGTGGCTATGTTTGGGCGTGCAAAAACTACGATGGCGACGTGCAGTCTGACACCGTGGCGCAGGGCTTTGGCTCGCTCGGTCTGATGACCTCGGTGCTGATGACGCCCGATGGCAAAACCGTTGAGGCCGAGGCCGCACACGGCACCGTCACGCGTCACTACCGCCAGCACCAGGCGGGCAAGGAAACCTCGACCAACTCGATCGCGTCGATCTTTGCCTGGACCGGTGGTCTGAAGCACCGCGCGAAACTTGACGATAATGCAGAGCTGCTCAAATTCGCCGAGACGCTGGAGAAAGTCTGCGTGCAGACGGTTGAAGACGGCTACATGACCAAGGATCTCGCGCTGCTGGTTGGCCCCGATCAGAAATGGCTCACCACGATGGGCTATCTCGAAAAGGTTGACGAGTATCTGGGCAAAGCGCTGGTATAAGCCACGTTTTAGTCGTGAATTTTAGGGCCGGACGCAGGATGCGCCCGGCCCTTTTGATTACCGCATGAATCTCCACGGATCAGGTGGCGGTTCGTTTGGCCCCAAGCCGATGTCCTTGCGCAAGTGGTTGCTGAGCGTATCGACATTGACGGGTTTCGGGCTGCGTGTCAGCAACGCCACAATAGCTGTGCGCAGGACTTTGCCCGCACCGAATTTAGCGATTGCGGCGTCAATCGTGAACGGGTCGTTTCGAGTTTCAACTGTTTGTATCATTTGGATACTTCCGGCATACGGACATGCGCCCGCAACCGGCCTTTCATCTAGGGTTCTAAGATGAGTCCTAGCGCGCGATTGCGACCAGTGCGGCCGGAAATCGGGCGGTAATATCAGACTCGGGGTTGCGGGAATGGGGCGTGGCCCCAAATGGTCAGCGCGTGCGTTTAGCCTTGGCGTCGTGCAAAGCGGCGGTCGGCGAACCAGTTTCCGAAACACGCGACGGGGGCGAGATAATGGGACATGATCTACCCTCCTCTGATTGGGGCGTTTCGGAATGCCAGAATAACGCCCGATGCCGTGATTCTATGCAACTCGCACGAGCATGTTCGCGCAAATCGCTGTCAGATCGTGGCGCAACTGCACCACCGCTTGCACAGGCGCGCGCCAAGTGGCAAAGCAATCCGCATGAGTGATATCCCCGCCCCCGGCCCCGCCCGCCACACCCTGCTAGAAGACACCCAAGGCCTGCTCAGCGGCACGGTTCTTGTGTCGCTGTCGGTGGTCTTTCTACATGGCGCGGGGTTATTTACGGGGCAGATCGCGGGGCTGTCGCTGGTGATTAGCTACCTGTCCGGATACAGCTTTGGTGCGGTATTTTTCCTGCTCAACCTGCCGTTTTACTGGCTGGCGTTCCGTCGGATGGGGCTACGTTTCACGCTCAAGACGATGATCTCGGTGGCGCTGCTATCCGCGATGACCGAAGTGTGGCCGCATCTCATTAGCTTTGCCAATCTACATCCTGGCGCGGCGGCGGTTTTGGCAGGGGCAACTGCGGGCGCGGGGCTGCTGGCCCTGTTTCGCCACGGCGCAAGCTTGGGCGGCGTGGGGATTGTCGCGCTGTATCTTCAGGACAAGACCGGCTTCAAGGCGGGCAAGACGCAGATCCTGTTTGATTGCTGCGTGTTCCTGTTCGCAGTGTTCGTCTTGCCGCTGGACAAGGTGCTGTGGTCGCTGCTCGGCGCGATGGTCCTGAATGTAATCATCATGATCAACCACCGCCGCGACCGTTATATCGCGATCTGAACCGCCTCCAGCTATTCGCCCCTATCATATCGGCTCTGCGCGAAAGCTACGTTGGTTTTCCAGCGGGATGCGTCATAATTAGGTCATGGATATTGACCTGAATGTGCAAGAGCATCCCCGCTACTCCCCTGTCGAAGACCTGCAAGGGTTGTTCGTGGCCTCGGCGCAAGCCGCACTTGGTATCCATCTGCTGCGGGCGGCGGGGCTGGTGACCGGGGGCACGGCGGGCACGGCACTGATCCTGTCTTATGTCAGCGGCCTCAGCTTTGGCGTGGTGTTTTTTGCGATCAACATCCCGTTTTACGCCTTTGCCTATTACGCGCGCGGCCTGCCCTTCGCGCTGAAAAGTCTTGCAACCGTTAGTCTTGTGTCGGTGATGGCCGAGGCGCTCAAGCCGCTTTTGCATGTCGATCACATCCATCCCGGCATCGCAGCACTGTTGTTTGGCGTCTCAGCCGGGGTTGGTTTGTTGGGCCTGTTTCGCCACCAAGGCAGCCTAGGTGGCGTGTCGATTGTGGCGGTGATCTTGCAAGACAAGTTCGGATTTCGCGCGGGCTGGACGCAGGCAATCCACGATCTGGTGCTGTTCGTGATCGCCAGCTTCATTCTGGCCCCCGAGCAGGTGCTTTGGTCATTGCTGGGCGCTTTGGTGCTGAATTTTGTGATCGCGATGAACCACCGGCGCGATTGGTATGTCGCGAACTGATCACCGGGGCTAGCCAAGCCAAAGCTTTTCGCTTATGGGCGGGGCAACTCAGAAAACAGGCGGTTTCTCATGGACCTTCGCAATATTGCGATCATTGCACACGTTGACCACGGCAAGACGACGCTGGTTGACCAACTTCTGCGCCAATCCGGCGCGTTTCGGGAAAATCAGGCTGTCGCGGAACGCGCGATGGACAGCAACGATATCGAACGCGAACGCGGCATCACCATTCTCGCCAAGGCGACTTCGGTGGAATGGAAAGGCACGCGCATCAATATCGTCGACACCCCCGGTCACGCCGATTTCGGCGGCGAGGTCGAGCGCATCCTAAGCATGGTGGACGGCGTGTGTCTGCTGGTGGACGCGGCCGAAGGCCCGATGCCGCAGACGAAATTCGTGACCTCCAAGGCGCTGGCGCTGGGTCTGAAACCGATTGTCGTGCTCAACAAGGTGGACAAACCCGCCGCTGAACCCGACCGCGCGCTTGACGAGGTGTTCGATCTGTTTGCCAATCTCGGCGCCAATGACGAACAGCTCGACTTCCCCCATGTCTATGCCTCGGGCATCGGTGGCTGGGCAGATCTGGAACTGGACGGGCCGCGCAAAAATCTTGACGCGCTGTTTGACCTGATCCTGAAACATGTTGAGCCGCCCAAGCAGGAATTCCGCGCAGACGAGCCGTTCCAGATGCTGGCAACGACACTGGGCGCTGACCCGTTCATCGGGCGCATCCTGACGGGGCGCGTTGAGGCGGGTCGTTTGAAAGTGGGCGATACGCTCAAGGCGCTGTCGCGCGACGGCACCAAGATTGAACAGTTCCGTGCCACCAAGATCCTCGCGTTCCGCGGCCTTGGTCAACAGCCCATCGACGAGGCCGTGGCAGGCGATATCGTAACCGTTGCGGGCATGTCCAAAGCCACTGTGGCCGATACGCTTTGCGCGCTTGAAGTCGATGCCGCGATCCCCTCGCAGCCCATCGACCCGCCCACGATCTCGGTTACGTTTGGCATCAATGACAGCCCGCTGGCGGGCAAAGACGGGTCCAAAGTGCAATCGCGCGTAATCCGCGAGCGCCTGATGAAAGAGGCCGAAACCAACGTCGCCATCAAGATCGAGGACACCCCCGGCGGTGAGGCGTTCGTCGTCTCGGGACGTGGCGAATTGCAGATGGGCGTTTTGATCGAAAACATGCGTCGCGAAGGGTTCGAACTGTCGATCTCGCGCCCGCGCGTCATCTTCCGCGAAGAAGACGGCCAGCGCATGGAGCCGATCGAAGAAGTCATCGTCGACGTGGATGACGAATATTCCGGCGTCGTGATCGAAAAACTCACCTCGACCCGCAAGGGCGAGTTGACCGAGATGCGCCCCGCAGGTGTGGGCAAAACCCGCATCGTGGCGCTAGTACCTTCGCGCGGTCTGATCGGTTATCAGGGCGAGTTCATGACCGACACGCGCGGCAATGGTGTCATCAACCGCATTTTCCATAGCTGGGCACCCTACAAGGGCCAGATCGACGGACGCCGTCAGGGCGTGCTGATCTCGATGGAGAACGGCGTCTCGGTGGCCTATGCGCTATGGAACCTTGAAGAGCGCGGCAAGATGTTCATCGGCGCGCAAGAGCAGATCTACACCGGCATGATCATTGGCGAGCATTCGCGCGACAACGATCTTGAGGTGAACCCGCTCAAGGGCAAAAAGCTGACCAACGTGCGCGCGAGCGGCACGGATGAGGCCGTGCGCCTGACGACGCCGGTGCGCATGAGCCTTGAAGAGTCGATCTCGTATATCAACGATGACGAGCTGGTCGAAGTCACGCCCAAGGCAATCCGTCTGCGCAAGCGCCACCTTGACCCGCACGAGCGCAAACGCGCCACGCGCGCAGGGGCCTGAGGCGCAAGCCTTCCCCGTCATTAGACATTAAAAAGGGGCGCTTTCGAGCGCCCCTTTTGCTATCTGGCGATGGTTCGCGCCTTAGAAGTGAATCGCGCGCCCGTAAGCGTCCAGCACCGATTCATGCATCATTTCAGAGAGTGTGGGATGCGGGAAGACGGTGTTCATCAGGTCTTCTTCGGTCGTCTCAAGCTGGCGGCCAATCACATAGCCCTGGATCAACTCGGTCACCTCGGCACCGATCATATGCGCGCCCAGCAACTCGCCCGTCTTCGCGTCAAACACGGTTTTCACCATGCCCTCGGGTTCGCCAAGCGCAATCGCCTTGCCATTGCCGATGAACGGGAAACGGCCAACCTTAACGCTGAACCCCGCCTCTTTCGCCTTTGCTTCGGTCATCCCGACGCTGGCCACTTGCGGCTGACAATAGGTGCAGCCCGCAATCGCGCCCGGCTTGACCGGATGGGCGTGTTTGCCCGCGATCAGCTCGGCCACCATGACGCCTTCATGGCTGGCCTTGTGCGCCAGCCAAGGCGCGCCCGCGATGTCGCCAATCGCGTAAAGCCCGTCCACGCCAGTGCGGCAGAATTCATCGGTCACGACATGGGTGCGGTCGACTTTCACGCCCGCCTCTTCGAGCCCCAGATCCTCGACATTGCCGACGATGCCAACGGCGGAGATCACGGTATCGACCTCAAGCGTTTCGGTCTTGCCACCCGCTTCGAGCGTCGCGATCACCTTGTCGGCCTTGCGATCCAGCTTGGTCACGGTGGTCTTTTCGCGGATTTTCATGCCCTGTTTCTCGAACTGCTTCTTGGCGAATTTCGAGATTTCTTCGTCCTCGACGGGCAGCACCCGATCCATCACTTCGACGACCGTCGTATCAGCGCCCAAGGTGTTGAAGAAGCTCGCAAATTCGATGCCAATCGCACCCGATCCGATGACCAGCAATTTTTTCGGCTGATGGGGCGGTTGCAGCGCGTGTTTATAGGACCAAACGCGTTTGCCATCGGCTTCAAGGCCGGGCAGGTTGCGCGCGCGCGCGCCTGTCGCCAGCACGATGTTTTTCGCAGTGAGTTCCTCGGTGCCCTTGTCGGTCTTGACCGAAACCTTGCCTTTGCCCGCCAGCTTGCCGGTGCCCATCACAACGTCGATCTTGTTCTTCTTCATTAGATGCGACACGCCCGAGGACAGCTGCTTGGCCACCCCGCGCGAGCGTTTGACGACCGCGTCCAGATCATAGCCGATCTTATCCGCGCTCAGACCGAAATCCTTGGCGCGCTCCATCAGGTGATACACCTCAGCCGAGCGCAGCAGCGCCTTGGTCGGAATACAGCCCCAGTTCAGGCAGATCCCCCCGATATGCTCGCGCTCAACGATGGCCACTTTCAGACCCAGTTGCGCCCCCCGGATGGCGCTGACATAGCCCCCCGGCCCTGACCCTATGACGATCATATCGTAGCTTTTCGAAGCCATGTCTTCCCTCCGGATAGAAATTAGTTTGACGTTAAACTATTTGACCACAGCGTTCAACTCATCCTGTGCTTGCAACGCCTTTTGATAACCACCTTCGCGCATGTAGGCGGCCTCGTCTTTCGTCGTCTCGCGTTCCAACGCAGCATTGCGCCAAGGAAAGCGGCCAAACCGTTCAATCACCGCGCGGTGCGCACGCGCATGGCGCAGATTGTCGGTGCCGCGCAAGCGGTCGGTAAAACAGGCGATCGCACGGTCTTGATCCGCGAGAACTTCGGAATGCATGAACGGCAGGTAGAAAAACTGCTGCAAGGGCGGCCCGATTTGCAAATCAAACCCTTCCGAGATTGCGCGATCCGCATGTCGTCGCGCCGCAGGATCGGTGGCAAAGCTGCGCGGATCGTCACGAAACATATTGCGCGGGAATTGATCAAGCAAAAGGATCAGCGCTAGCGCGCCGCGCCCAGAGCTATCCCATTCTGCCAGCGCCCCTTGGGCCGCCACCTGCCAAAGCGGCGCATATCGGCGGCGAATTGCGGCGTCGATCTCTTCGCTGGATTGATACCAATTTGCTTGTCCGACCTCGTTGGTCCAAAAACTGAGGATCTCTTCGATACGGTCCATGTCGCGGCCCTCCCCTGCCATTGCTATTTACAATGGTAGAGCAAGGCAACGTTTGGGCAAAGGGGCGTTATGCGGCGGCGTCTTTGCCCTCTTGGGGAGCCGCCCCGGCGGCATCCTCTGCGACATCCTCTGCAGCGGCTTCAGCCTCTTCCTGCGCGACCTCGAGCGCCGCCTCAACAGCGACAGCAGTAGCCGTCGGCGAAATCACCGTATGCGCCCCGGTGTCCGAAACTGCGATCGAATCGCGTCGGGTCATCCGCCAGCCTGCATAGCCCGCAATCGCAAAGAAGAGCACGCCGATATAGAGGAAAAACCCGCCCGGCCCGACAATCCCCATTAACCAACCCGTCAAAATAGGCCCGCTGACCGCCCCCAGCCCGTTGATGAACATCAGTCCCGCCGAAGCTGACGCCATATCAGAGAAATGAAGATAGTCGTTGGTGTAAGCAATCAGCAGCGAATACAGCGGGTTCGCAACGCCGCCGATTAGCGCCGCCGCGAACAACAGCACCCAGAACGGCGGGTTGAACAGGAAAATAGCCCCCGTCACAACGCCGCCGATCAGCGCTGAGCCTGCAATCAAAACGCGGCGATCCATGCGGTCAGACGCCCAGCCGATGGGGTATTGCAGCACCATGCCGCCGACATAGATCGCGGCCACAAATTCCGAGATCTGACGCACGCTTAGCCCCGCCGCGGTGCCCCAGACAGAGGCCATCCCGAACATCGCCGAAAACACCCCCCCCAGCAGGAATATACCGATTATCCCCAACGGCGAGGTCTCCCAAAGCCGCTTGAAGGTCATGCGCTGGATTGTCTCGAAGCTGGGCGCGGGCGATGCCGACAGCAGGATCGGCGTAAACGAGATCGACACCAAAACCGAGGGAATGACGAACAGCAAATACCCCGCCGGATCACCGACGTTTAGCAAGCCTTGCGCGACGACAATCCCAAGCATCTGCATGATCATATAGAGCGACAACGCCTGACCGCGCGTCTCGTTGGTAGCGCCTGCGTTCAGCCAGCTTTCCGCGGTGATATAAACGCCCGAAAACGAGAACCCGATCAGCACCCGCATCAAGACCCAAGCCGGCCATGACGGAATAGCGGCGTAAAGCACCAGCACAGCTGAAATCAGCGACGCAAGGGCGGCAAACACCCGCACATGCCCAACGCGACCAATTAGCCCCGGCACCATGCGCGAGCCAAACAGAAAACCTGCGAAATAAGCCGACATAACCAGCGACATGTAAAACGTGTCGATACCCTCGATGCGGCCGCGAATACCCAGCAGGGTGCCCTGCATCCCGTTGCCCACCATCAACAGCAAAATCCCCAAAAGAAGGGGCCAAGTCCGGCGCAGCACTGTCAGCATGACGATCCCTCGGGGTTAGGCGTGAACGAGACGCTCCTCCAACTGCGGCATCTAGGACCGCATCGCGCAAGTAACAAGCCCGATTGCGACCTTATGGGATCAGAAGCGACGAATCCCCATAAGAGAAGAAACGATAATCGTTTTTCACCGCATGATCATAGATCGCACGGATTCGGTCATGCCCCATCAGCGCCGAGACCAGCATCAAAAGCGTTGATTTTGGCAGGTGGAAATTGGTCATCAAAGCGTCGGTGATGCGAAACGCGAACCCCGGATAAATAAAGATGTCGGTGGCGTCTCGAAACGCCACGATATGCCCCGGCCCCCCGCCTGGTGCGCGCGCGGCCGATTCGATCAGGCGCAGCGCCGTGGTGCCCACCGGGATGACGCGCCCGCCCGCGGCTTTGGTGGCGTTGATCTCGGCGGCCGCTTGCGCGCTGACCTCGCCCCACTCCGCGTGCATTTTATGGGTGGTCACGTCATCAACCTTCACCGGCAAAAACGTGCCCGCCCCGACATGCAGGGTCACTTCGCTGAACTCAACGCCCTTCACGGCCAGTTTTTTCAGCAATTCAGGCGTAAAGTGCAGGCTGGCAGTGGGGGCGGCCACCGCACCGGAGTGGCGTGCGAACACAGTCTGATAGTCGGATTTATCGGCCTCATCTGGCGCGCGCAAAGCGGCAATATAGGGCGGCAGGGGCATCGCACCAGCCTGCGCCAAAGCGGCATCGAAATCCTCGCCTGCAAGGTTAAAGGCAAGGCGCATCTGGCCATCCTCAATCGCAACAACATCCGCCGACAGCGTTTGCGAGAACACGATCCGCTCACCCGGCTTGACCTTGCGCAACGGCTTGGCCAACGCCTCCCATTGCCCTCCCGGCAAAGGTTCGAGCAGCGTGACTTCGATCTTGGCAGTCACTTCGCCCTGGGCGGATTGGCGCGTGCGCGTGCCGCTCAATCGCGCCGGGATCACCTTGGTATTGTTCAAAACCAACCGATCACCGGGACGAAAAATATCTACCAGATCAAATACATGGCGATCAGAAATCGCATCGCCTTGCGCCAACAGCAAGCGCGCGGAATCGCGCGGGCGCGCGGGGCGCGTCGCGATCAGCCCGTCGGGCAGATCAAAGTCGAAATCGGCTAGCTGCATCGGTTTTACTCGCTCAGCACCGGCGGGGCCGCAGATCGAAACAGCTCGCGCGAGGCGCCGGGGGCCAGCACCGAAAGCGGATTGATCGATACTTTGGGTTGCGTCGCGGTCCCGCCCAAAGAATAGGAAAACCCAAACAGCCCCTCACCTTTCTTGGCAAAGATCTGCCCGATCCCGTTGATCAGATAAAATGGCGAAATCACGCCCTTCATCTCCAGCCTCCCGCTTTGCGGATAGTAATTGCCCGCCATCGTTACCCCCATCGAGGCCCCGACAGCCGCGCCCCTTGTGACGCTGACCCCGTTGGGCGTCAAGCGAAAGGCCCCGTCCACGGTGTTAAACAAAATACCCTCACCGCCAAGCTGTTCCAACAGACCAACGCCGGAGGCCGCCGAGAGCAGCGAGGCCAGAACCGGGGCGTCTTTAACGCGCAAATCCTTGACCTGAACTTGGCCGTCGTAGCTTTTTTGTCCCAGCGGCGTAAGCACCAGCACACCCTGTCCGCCTCGCGCCTTGGAAAATATCCCCGTCGCCGCCAGCGTGGCACCCGCGTCGCCCGTTTGGATACGCACCGCCGCGCGCCCGCCCTTGGAAGGAACCACCGTGCCCGCAATCGGGCTTGCGCCATTCACCCGCGCCTGAAACGGCCCCGAAAAGCCCCCCCGCGTGGTGAAATTGCCGCGAAACCCGGTCAGCGCGATCCCATCGGTGACCTGCACGCGATCCAGCGCCACCGATATTTTCGCCCCCCCCGCGCCAGAGCCAGAGCTACCCTGCCCCAGATCGGCCTTGGCCAGATTGAGCTGCCCGGAATGCACCTCGACATTCAAAGCCCGCCCCGCGCCTTGCCCCACAAGATCGGCGCTACCCGTAAACCAACTCCCGATCTTCAGGTCGGAAAATTTCGCCCGCGCCAAGGCACCAGCCGCGGTCAAACTGAGCGCACCTTTAACGCTAAGCCCCGGCGCATCCATGGCGATCTTGGAAATCTTTGGCGGCTTGCCAAGACTACCAGACAGCGTCAGCTTACTCCGAGACGGAGCACTTTTCGACCAGCCAATCTGTGGAATCGACAGCTGCACCCCTTTGAGATCACTGGTGAAATCAAACAAAGTCGGTGCGTCTTTCGTCAAATCCAGCGCAATCGAGCCCCACCCCTTGCCGCGCACCATCCCGGAGGGCAAACCCACCCCAAAGGCTTGCAACGCGGAAGGCGTGATCTCGATAAAGCCTTTGACGCTGGAATGGCCCTTGGCGGCAGGCCCAAAGCGTTGGTCCCAAGCGGCATCAAAGGCGACGTCTGACAGCGTTCCCTTGCCTGAAATCACCATGCCAGCATTGTCGGCCCGCAGTTGCAGCTTGTCGGCGCGCAACGGTCGCCCCGGCACCAGCGTGTCGCTTTTGACCTCGGTCAGGCGCGCGGTGACGTCAAAGCCGATCTCCTCGGCGGGCACTTTGGGTTTGAGCGGCAGCTTGATCACCGAGCGCGCCTCGGCCCAGCCTTTGGCAATATCCGTGCCCATCCCGGCCTTTTTCAGAAACTCGAAGGGCGGTTGATCAAGCAACGACAGCGCCGCAGGAATCGGCGAGCGCGTGATCAGCGTGACCACGGCAGGCGCGGGCTTGATGCGAATGTCGGGCACGACGAGCTGGGTATCGGCCACCTCGATGCGCCCGCCAGAGGGCGCGGTAATGTGGCCTTCCTCGACCTTAAGTGCCTGACGAAATCCGATAATCGTCGCATATCCGCGCCCCTGCTGCACCTGAGGCAAGGTGCGGATCACACGCACATCCGCACCGCGAAATTCGTAGTTCAGCGCGACGCGCGGCTCGACACCTGGTTGCAAACGCACCGCCGCATGCACCCGGCGCAACTGGCCGGTGGTAACGTTTTTCTCAACCCATTCGCGCGTCTTTGGCACCAACGCGGGCGGCCAAAGCTGCAACAAGCGGGTCTGATCAATCTGATCGATCCCGGTGTCAAGCGAGACACGCCATCCATCGCTGCGCGCCGCTGCAAACCCTTTGGCCGAAATTTTCGTGTTCTCGTCGGTCAACTCAAGCTGGCCCAGATCAATCCGGAACGGGTCAAGCGACAGTTTGAAATCTGCGGCCCCTTGCGAGAACCGCGCGGGCGTTTCAAACAGGCCTTGGGGGTCAAGCTGCAGATCGGAAATCGCGATCTGACCGGGCAAAGATTGCGGTATTCCGTTTTCAATATCGCGCAAAAACACCTGACCACTGGCGCGCAACCGCGCCGCACGACTGTCCAGCGCGAGGTCAGTCAGCTCAATACGTTGGCGGGCGCGATCATAGGTCAGATAGAGCTTGCCAGACCGCAGCGGGATGGGCTGAACGCCCGGACCGGGTTTGATCGACCCTGCCCCGATCTGCAGCATCGCATTCAGCCCCGTCAGCGTGCCCGCGTCATCCAACCCCGAGCGTAGCGCGCCCGAAATCGGCGCGTCGAGCACGCCAAGGGCGGCCAATGCGGGCGATTGCACGGCCAGATCGCGGGCGGGCAAACCGGTGATCGCAGCGCCAAAGCTCGCCTCAAGTCCCTGTTTTTGCGCGGTCATTGAAACTGCCACCTGCGCGGGCTTTTGCCCCGGCACCTGCCCCGTATCCCCCAGATCGAAGCCAAGCGTGACCGACAGCTCCTGCGCGTTCTGCACCAGTTTGAAATTGCCCTGCGAGACCCGCCAAACGCGATCAAGGCGCTCGTCCATCATGCGAAGCTGAATATCTTGCGCGGTGATTGTGCGCAGATTGCGCAAAGCGGGCACGTCAAAGACGCGTTTCAGCGCCTCGACGCCCTCGGACGCGCTGTTTGCAGAGAGCGAGCCGAACATCTCGCCCCCGCCCAAATCCAGATCAAGCCGCCCATCTGGCAAGCGATGCAGCGACAGGCTTGCGCCGCTAATGGTAAACGAACGCGGCTCAATTTTGCCCCTTAACAAGGGCTCGCTCCAAAGTGTTGCGCGCAGTTCGGGAAGCAGGACGATCGGCAGGCCCGAGGGGCGTTCAAGTTGCACCATCCGTGCGCGAATACGGGGACGAAGCCCCTCGGTGACAACAATATCGATGCCGCCGGAGATCGCTATTTTCAACCGCCCCTCAAGGGCCACATTGGCGCGGGTTTCCAGCTTGCTCACGATCCATTGCGGCGCGGCAAGCGGGCGATGCGTGATCGCGAGATAGGCAAAAAGGACTGCGAGCGCCACAAAGGGCCCGAGGAGCAAAAGTGTCAGGCCAAACTTTCCACGACCTCGGCCATATGATGAGTTTTTGAGTTTATCCTCAATAAATTGCGCGGCGTTTTTAATGTCGCCTTCAAAGACATGATCGCCCTGCGCGCGCCCTTCAGGCACCCGTGACAACTCCCGCTTTTGGGGCTGGGGCGTGTCTTGCTCCATCGTCATTCTTCGGGGCGTCTCCTTAGCATCCACCTCAAACAAGCCGCGCGGCGCGCGCGTTCGCAGGTGAACGTGTATGACTTGCCCCACCTTCCTGCCTCGTGGTTAATAATCACTCAAGCCCGGCTCAAAAGTAAGCCCCAACCTGCATCGGAGGATCGAGACGTGATCGAACTTGGCAAAAAAGCGCCGGATTTCACCCTTCCCGCAACCGGAGGCGCGGCGTTTGAGCGCGCCAAACTGATCACGCCCGAGGGGAATTTGACGCTGTCACAGGCGCGCCCCAAAGCGGTGGTTTTGTATTTCTACCCCAAGGACAACACGCCGGGCTGCACCACCGAGGCGCTTGATTTCACGCGTCTCGCGGATGAATTTGCAAGCGCGGGCGCGGTAGTTATCGGGGTATCAAAGGACAGCCTGAAGAAGCATCAGAACTTTTGCGCCAAACACGATCTGGGAATTTATCTGGCCTCGGATGACGCGGGCGAGACGTGTGAAAACTACGGCGTCTGGGCTGAAAAATCCATGTATGGCAAGACTTTCTGGGGCATAGTTCGGGCAACCTATCTGATTGATGGCGCAGGCCATGTTGCGCGGGTCTGGCCCAAGGTCAGCGTCAAAGGACATGCCGCCGAGGTTTTGGAAGCCGTGCGAGCCGAGGTCTAGGGCTGCGTAACGAACGAGGCAGCAAGGATTCGCGCATACCTGACAACCCCGTGAGATCACAGGAAAAACACGCCAAAACACGCCAGATTTTCGGCGAAAAACCGCCGATCCCGCCCGCGCGAGGGAACTGTGACTGGATGCCTCTGCGAAAGCGGTTGCCCGATCCGGTCGCAGTTGCTACTTCCCTAAGCAGATTGGCGGCGTGGTTCATCCACAGGGCGGAGACGCCCCTTGCTGTCCCCGTTCGCGGCCTCAGGGCCATATCTCGCACGAAAACCAGAAAACAGGATCGACGGCTTGCCCAGACGCATTCTCGACCGCCTGAATACGCGCCTAGAGCGCTGGCTGCCTGAACAGCGGCTCTTCTTGAAATCCGACAGCGCGACGCGTTTCGTGCGGTTGCGACCGTTGACGCAGGCAAGTGTGCTGGCGATTGGCGCGGGCCTGTTTGCTTGGGCCACAGTGGCCACGTCGATGCTGTTCATCGACGGGATTTCCTCGGGCGGGGCTGCGCAGAACGAAAAGATCGCCAAAGCCGCGTTTGAACGCCGTCTCGATACGCTCTCAAAAGAACGCGACACGCGCGCCGCCGAGGCATTGGCCGCGCAGGATCGTTTTCAAACCGCGATGACGCAGGTGTCGAAAATGCAGTCGGCGCTCCTGTCGTCGGAGGAACGCAAGCGCGAATTGGAAACCGGGATCGGCGTGATCCAGTCCACGCTGCGCCGCACGATGGATGAGCGTGACGATGCGCGCACCAAGCTGGCCAAGGTCGAAGGCACGGGTGCCAATGGCGGCGCGACGCAGGCTGCACGCGCACAGGATATGGCAAAAACGGTCGATTTCCTGAGTGCCGCATTGGGCCAGACCGCGCAGGAACGCGACAGCGCAAACGCCGATGCCAAGGCTGCGCAGATCGCCGTGGACCGCATCGCGATGCAAAAACGCCTGATGGAAGAACGCAACGACGAGATCTTTACCACGCTGGAAGGTGCCGTCAAAATCTCGATGGAGCCGCTTGATAAGGTGTTCAAACAAGCGGGCATGGACCCCGATCATGTGCTGGCGCAAATCAAGCGCGGCTATTCGGGCACCGGCGGGCCACTGACTACGATTTCGCTCTCTTCAAAGGGCACGGCAGATCTGGGTGGCGATACTGCGCGCGCCGAAGATATCCTGCGCAAGCTTGACGATATGAACATGTATCGCATCGCTGTCGACAAGCTGCCCTTTGCGATGCCGGTCAAGTCGCATTTTCGCTTTTCGTCGCCCTTTGGCCGGCGCTGGGGCAAGATGCATGAGGGCGTCGATATGGCCGCCCCCACCGGAACGCCGATCTATGCCCCCGCTGACGGAGTTGTGATCGCAGCCGAGTGGGAGCGCGGATATGGCAACCTTATCAAGATCCGCCACGAGTTCGGTATCACCACCCGTTACGGTCACCTATCCAAAATCCGCGTGAAGCGCGGTCAAAAGGTGTCGCAAGGCGAGCGGATTGCTGATATGGGATCTACCGGACACTCCACTGGACCACATCTCCACTATGAAATTCGGATCAGTGGCAAAGCAATCAATCCGATGACCTTCATCAAGGCTGGCAAGAATGTTTTCTAAAAGCAAAATCCACGAACCGGGCAACAAAGCCGGAACCGAAACTGACAAACACGCCGGTAGCGCTCCGCCGCCGCCCCCGCGCCCTGCGTCAAGCGAGTTTGCCCCCTCAACATCGCCGCGCGTGAAACCCTCGCCCTCGGTGCTGTCGTCGGATCTGACCGTGACGGGCAATCTGAAAACCAGCGGCGACATCCAGATTGAGGGTGTGGTCGAGGGTGACATCCGCGCGCATCTGCTGACCGTCGGCGAAAGCGCCACGATCAAAGGCGAGATCATCGCCGATGACGTTGTCGTCAATGGCCGTGTGGTGGGCCGCGTGCGCGGTCTGAAAGTGCGCCTGACCTCGACGGCTCGGGTCGAAGGCGACATTATCCACAAAACCATCGCGATCGAAAGCGGTGCGCATTTCGAAGGCTCGGTTCAGCGTCAAGACGACCCGCTGCAAACCGGTCAGGGCACGCCCAAGCTGGCCCCGCCGCGCGCCGAGGCGGCTGCAGCACCCGGAGCACCGGAAACGAAATAAGCGCCTCCTTTCACGGAACGCAAAAAGGGCAGCTCTCGGGCTGCCCTTTGTCATATCTGCGCCCGTTTCGGTCAGGTGGTGAGGTGGCGATACATGTGCCAGCTTGCATGCCCCAGTACCGGCAGCACGATCAGCAGCCCCAGGAACATCGGGATCATGCCAATGAACAGGCTACCCGCGATCACGATTCCCCAGACGCCCATCGAAACCGGATTGGCCGCGACAGCGCGCATCGAGGTCAGGATTGCGGTGATGATGTCGATCTCGCGCTCCATCAGCAGCGGCAGGCCGACGACGGTGAAAGAAAATAGCACCAGCGCAAAGCCCGCCCCGATTGTTGAGCCAACCGCCAGCATCACCAACCCCTGTCCCGAAAACAAGATTTCGGGCGACGAGCTGACATTGGTAAAGGCCGACAGCCCCATGAACAGCGCAAAGGTGGTGTGCGCCACAAAGACCCAGAACATGAACATCATCAGGATCAGCATCGCCATCGAAGGGATTTGTCGATCCTTTTGCGAGATGCAGCACGAGATCACCTCTCCCCAGATCAGCGGCTCTCCCGCTTCGATCCGGCGGCTGATTTCATAAAGCCCAATTGCGGCAAAGGGCGCCAGCAAGGGAAATCCCAGCGCAAAGGGGATCAGCCACCATTCCTGACCTTCTGCGGCGAACACCATCCACAAAATGATCCCGCCCAGAACATAAAACCCCGAAAATGCCAGCCCAAAGGCGGGCGCGCGCATGAAATCCCGCAGACCTGCGCGCAACACTTGTGGAATTTCCGACACCGAGATGTCGCGGAACTGCGGTAGTTCTGATGGCTGAGGTATCACTTGAGGCATTTTTCTCTCCCTGATTACGCGCGCCCTCTCCCAAAAGCGCGTGGTATCAGGTTGCGTCACGAAGCCGTGATCTGTCGAGGGAAATCAACGCTGCGTCGCAGCATTACATCCGTGCGGTCAGCCATAGCGAAAGCCGATACGGCAGGCGTTGCAACAATTTCAGCCCCCAAGTCAGGCGGCGCGGAAAATGCGTCTCGAACTTGCGACCCGCCAGCCCGTCTGCGATGCGGCGCGCGGCGACCTCGGGTTCGATCACGAAGGGCATGTCGAAATCATTTTTCTCGGTCAGGCGCGTGTTCACAAAGCCGGGCGAGATCAGCCGCACGTCGATCCGGGGCGCAAATTCCACGCGCAGGGATTCGGCGAGATTGATCACCGCCGCCTTTGAGGCCGAATAAAGCTGACCCCGAGGCAACCCGAAATAGCCCGCGACCGAGCCAAAGATCACCAACTGCCCGCCCTCGCGCAGCAGCCCCTTGGCGGCTTGGGCAAACCAAAGCGTGCCAAGCAGATTAACCTCAACCAGCTTGCGCGCCGCGTCACGCTCGACTTCTCTGACATAGCCCGGATCATAGAGCGCTGCGGTGGTGATCATGCAATCGAGCGGTCCGCTGGCCAAGATCTCGGCGCGCGCATCATCCAGACTATCAGGGTCGGAAATATCAAACGGCACGACCTCGCCCTGGCCCAATTCACCGGCCAGCGTTTCTAGCGGCTCAACCGAGCGCGCTGAAAGCACCAGCCGCGCTCCACGCCGCGCCAATTCCCGCGCGAGCGCCTGCCCGATGCCCGAGCTTGCCCCGACGATCCAGATCAGTTTGCCGTTGAATTCCATGTCTGCAGCTCCCTTGGTTCTCAAGGGATACGCATGGCCACCGCGCTTGGTTTCATCGCAGGTTTTGCAAGCAGCGCGCCACAAGGCTATCGAGATCCTCCGCGCCCGAGGCCTCAATCACCGGCTCAGACCGACCCGCCAGCCATTCGCGCTGACGCGCCAGAGAGCGGCCCGAAAAATACGGCTCGTCATAGCTCGCGGCCCATTTCAGGAATGCGATGTGATTGTAATGCATATCGCCGCCCGGCTTGACGCGCGCGCCGAATTTTTCGGCCTCGCGCTTGCGCAACCGGGCCAGCCGGAGTGGCGTGGGCGCGCTTAGAAAGATGATAGCATCCAGCCCACCAAGCGCCGGTTCGCCCCAGCCATCCAGCGAGCCCGACAGCACCCAACCGCCCTGCGCACCCTGCGCCATCTGATCGGCAGCAATCAGGGCGAGACGCTCGTCAACGGGGCGTTTTTGGGTGAAGGGCGGATCAGAGGGCGCCCAGAAATAGCGGTCGGTATCAAGATGGGGCACATCGAGCGCGCGCGCCAGTTCGCGCCCCAGCGACGAGGTGCCCGATCCGGCGGCGCCGGTAATATGAACCCGCGCCGCCATCGCCTTATTCGTCCGCCTGCGCGTCGGCGCGGCTCTTGCCCTCGACCCCCAGCGCAAGGGTGGCGGCCATGAACCCGTCGAGATCGCCGTCCAGAACGCCTTGGGAATCCGAGGTCTCATAGTTGGTGCGCAGGTCTTTCACCATCTGATAGGGCTGCAAAACATACGACCGTATCTGGTTACCCCAGCCCGCGTCGCCCTTGTTTTCATGGGCCTCGTTAATGGCGGCGTTGCGCCGATCCATCTCCATTTGATACAGCCGCGATTTCAATGCTTTCATCGCGATATCACGGTTCTGGTGCTGCGATTTTTCCGAACTTGTCACCACGATACCGGTCGGCATGTGCGTGATGCGCACTGCCGAGTCGGTGGTGTTGACGTGCTGACCACCCGCACCCGACGAGCGATAGGTGTCGATGCGGATGTCATTCGGCGCGACCTCGATCTCGATGTTGTCGTCCACCACCGGATAAACCCAGACCGAGCTGAACGAGGTATGCCGGCGCGCCGCCGAATCATAGGGGCTGATGCGCACCAGACGATGCACGCCGCTTTCCGATTTCAGCCAGCCATAAGCATTGGGCCCTGAAATTTTATAAGTGGCGGATTTGATGCCCGCCTCGTCGCCCGCAGTTTCCGATTGCAGCTCGACCTCATAGCCCTTTTTCTCGGCCCAGCGAACATACATCCGCGCCAGCATCGAGGCCCAGTCGCAGCTTTCCGTGCCACCGGCGCCCGAGTGGATTTCAAGGAAGGTATCGTTGGCGTCCGCCTCGCCATCCAACAGCGCTTCAAGCTCTTTCGTGTCGGCCTCTTCTTTCAGGATGCGCAGCGATTTCTCGGCCTCGGCGACGATCTCGTCATCGCCCTCCATCTCACCCATCTCGATCAGCTCGATATTGTCGGTCAGTTCTTGTTCGATGCGGGTGTAGGTCTCGAACTTGTCTAATAATTGCTGGCGGTCCCGCATCAGCTTTTGCGCGCGCGCCTGATCGTCCCACAAAGTGGGATCCTCGATCATCGCGTTGAATTCCTCAAGCCGGTGCGGGGCGGTTTCCAGATCCATGCGCTGGCCCAGCAGCGTCAGGGATTTGCGGATCGCATCAGCAATATTTTGCGTCTCGGCGCGCATGGGTCATCCTTTGAAACTCTTGGCTTGGGTGATACGAAATCGGGGACGAGGCCGCAAGCGCCGCGCGCGAGCATTTGGGGCGCTGCCCCCGGCGCGTACCGCGCCTCCCCCGGGATATTTCGATCAAGAGGAAGGAAGGCATTTGATCTGACCATCAAGACACGGGCGTAAAAGTTGCCCTGCGCGGGGCGCCGCTTAATACAACCCGCCTGCGCTAAGCGTGCCAAAATCGGCCTTTTTCGGGATCACCTTGGTTTTGCCCGTCGAGGTGGTGATGGTTTGGCCACCCTCGTCGCTTTGGCCTTGCGCGAAAAGCGGCAGGTTCACGCCCATGCCAAACCCGCCATCCACGACCAGCGCGCCCAGTCCCGACATATCCTGACCGGGGCGCAAATATTCGGCCTGCACGAACTCGCCCGTGGCGCTGTCAGACAGACGCTCGCCGGTGTAGCGGTTGAACTTGACCCAAGTGCCGCCCGGGGGAACCTTGAAGTTGGTGCCACCGAAATCCTTGACTGCCTCTTTCATAAACTCGTTGAACACCGGCACACAAAGCGTGCCGCCATAGGCGTGTTTACCCAAAGAGCGCGGGTTGTCATAGCCCATGTAGCACGAGGCCACGATGTTGGAAGTAAAGCCGGTGAACCACACATCTTTCGCGTCGTTTGTCGTGCCGGTTTTGCCCGCGACCGGGACAGAAAGATTAACCCCGCTGCCAGAGCCGCGTTTGATCACACCCTGCATCAGCGAGATCATCTGATAGGCGGTGATCGGGTCGATGATTTGCTCGCGGTGGCTGGTGATTTGCGGGCCGCGTCCCTCGGGGAGGTTGGGGTCGTCACAGGTGTCGCAGGTGCGCGTGTCATGGCGGTAAATCGTGCGCCCGTAGCGGTCTTGCACGCGGTCCACCAGCGTCGGTTCCACCCGCTCACCGCCATTGGCAAACATCGCATAGGCCGAGATCAGGCGGAACATCGTGGTTTCCTGCGCACCCAAAGCATTGGCGAGGAACTCGCGCATATCGTCATAGACGCCGAATTTCTCGGCATAAGCGGCAATCGTATCCATGCCGATTTCCTGCGCGATGCGGACCGTCATCAGGTTGCGCGAATGCTCAAGCCCTGTGCGCATTGGCGTGGGTCCATAAAAGCGGTTCGAGGCGTTTTTCGGGCGCCACATGCCTTGGGGCGTGTTCACCTCAATCGGGGCGTCGACCACAATCGTTTCGGGGCTGAAACCGCTATCCAGTGCAGCTGCGTAGACGAAGGGTTTGAAGTTCGAGCCCGGCTGGCGTTCGGCTTGCGTTGCGCGGTTAAACACCGAGGATTGATACGAGAACCCGCCCTGCATCGCCAGCACGCGCCCGGTATTCACATCCATCGCCATGAACGCACCCTCGACCTTGGGCACTTGGCGCAGCGTCCAGCGAATGAACGAACCATCGCTGTCTTTGGTCATCGCGCGCACTTCGACGACATCGCCGGTTTCCAGCAGATCCTGCGCCTTTTTCGCGCGCGGCCCCAGTTTGCCATCATCCTTTAGCTTGCGCGCCCAAGTCACGTCCTCGGGTGCAATCCAATGGCCGTCTTCGTCCTCTTGGATGCCTTCAATGCCGATGCGCGCCGAGTTACCCTCAAAGCCCAGAACCACCGCCGGATGCCAACCCACGACATCGCGCGGGGCCTTGTTCGTAGGAATATCGGCCAAAGCGGCACGCCAACTGGCCTCATCGCCCAGCTTGTCTTGGGCAATCTTTGCGCCGGTGCCGCGCCAGATGCCAAGGCCGCGATCATAATTCTCAAGCGCGCGCTGCAACGCCTTGCCCGCGAGCGCCTGCAAATCGGGATTTACGGTTGCGCGGATTGTCAGGCCACCGCCGAAAAATTCCTCACGCCCGAAGCTTTTGGACAGCTGGCGGCGGATTTCATCGGTGAAATAATCGCGTGGCGGCAGTTGCTCGCGGAACGGCGGGTAGTCGCCATTTTGCACAGACTTGAGCGGTGAGGCCTGCTCTTTATCGAGCATCGCCTTGTCGATCCGGCCATCCTCAAACATCCGGCGCAGCACATAATTGCGCCGCAGACGGGCCTTTTCGATATCGCGCACAGGGTGCAACGCGGCGGGGGCCTTGGGCAGAGCTGCCAGATAGGCAGCCTCGCCGGGGGTCAGTTCCGACAGGGTTTTGTCGAAATAGGTCTGCGCCGCAGCCGCCACGCCGTAAGAGTTCTGGCCCAGATAAATCTCGTTGAGATACAGTTCGAGGATGCGGTCTTTGCTTAGGACATGCTCGATGCGCGAGGACAGGATCAATTCCTTGATCTTGCGCTCAATCTTGCGATCTGACGACAGCAGCAGGTTTTTCGTGACCTGTTGCGTGATCGTCGAGGCCCCGCGCACATCGCGCCCGCCTGACTTCACTGCCGTAATCACCGCCGAGGCAATGCCGCGCGGATCAAAACCGGGGTGGTAGTAGAAATTCTTATCCTCGGCCGAGATGAACGCGCCTTTCACCAGATCGGGAATATCCTGACTTGGCACAAACAAGCGGCGCTGCTCGGCAAATTCGTCGATCAGGCGGCCGTTACCATTATAGATGCGCGAGATCGTCTTGGGGCGATATTGCGCCAACTGGTCGGTGCTGGGCAGATCGCGCGAGTAAATCCAAAAGATAGCCCCGATCGTGAGGGCGGCAAAAACCAGCCCGGTCACAACCCAGGAAAACACACCACCAATGGAGCTAAGAATGAATCGGACCAAGAGATATTCCTCGCAAGGGGCGCCGTTCGCCCCGGTTTGCCCTGCCTATACATCGCGTTTACGTGACGGTCAAAGTAATGCGCGATCACGCAATCGGGAAGTGGGGCTGCGTTCAAATCTTTGTCCGATGCGCGGATGCCCGCGCGTAAAGCAGCGTTTTGCGCCGCTATTGGCGCAGCAGCTTTGCCTCGGCGGCATCCGATTGCGCCCAACTCAGCACACCGCGCGTGATCGCATCGGCCATGCGCGCGCGCCAATCGGGATCGCGCAGCCGCTTGCGATCCGCTGCTGAGGACAGAAAGCCTAGCTCCAGCAGCACCGACGGGATATCGGGCGATTTCAACACCGAGAAATTCGCGCCTTGCACGGGGTGTTTGTGCATCCTCAACCCCTCGTGCTTGATCGATCCTGCCAGAACCTGCGCCAAGCGAACCGAGCGCGGCTGCGTCTCGCGCCGCGCCAGATCCACAAGGATATGCGCGACCTGATCGCCCTGCCCCTCCAGATCGACGCCTGCCAGAATATCGTCGCGATCATGGCGCGCGACCAGTTTGCGCGTGGCCTCATCCTCGGAGTGATCGCCCAGCCGATAAATCGTGGCCCCCGTCGCGACCCCCTCGGCAATCGAATCCGCATGCAGCGAGAGGAACAAATCCGCCCCGGCGGCGCGCGCCACTGTCACCCGCGTCTCAAGAGGAACGAACACATCCTGATCGCGCGTCATCACCACCGTCATCCCCGCGCGGCGCAACTTGTCACGCAACTGGCGTGCGAATCCCAAAACGATGTCAGCCTCGCGCAAGCCACCATCCTGCGCGCCTGGATCAAGCCCGCCATGACCGGGATCGATCACGATTTTCAGTGGACGCGAGCCATCCTGACGACGATGGGGCAGCGCGACTTCGGCGGGCTGGGGCAAACCCCAAAGCGCGCTATCGGCCGCGCCTTTTTCAGCCTGAAAATCTGCCGCCGGAACCGCGCGCAACGCCAGCTGGATTTGAGGTGTGTCGCCGCTGCGTTCCTCGGCCGAGACCAGCACCATCGGTCGCGACAATTCCGCCACCATGCGTGACCAGCCGGGGCGAAACGCGCCCCAGCGCAGATCGGTGATCGTGCTGGCCTTGCCCAGCAGCGTCTTCGGGTCATGGCCGGTAAAATTCACTTCGCGGAAATCGACCACCAGCCGATAGGGATCGGCCAGAAGGAAGGCGCGATACGGCACCGGCTGGCTGATCCCGAGCGCAATATCGGTCTGCCCGCCGCCTTGGCTGATCTTGGAACGCGCAGGATCAAACTGCGCCAGCGCCGACAGCCCCTGCGCAGGCGTTTGCGCAAGACTTGGCCCCGCCAGCGCGCAAACTGCCGCAAGAAAAATAAGAATCCGCCTGATCATGCCCGTCGCCCTGCCTTCACGCCGTCCCGCTCTTTTGCGCGCCACTATAGCGAAGCCGCACGCGAGGGGCAAAGCCTCAGCGCGCGGCCATGAACGCGGCCAGACGTTTCAGCCCTTCGGCGATGCGCTCGGGCGCTTGTGCGTAAGACAGCCGGATCGTGGTGGCGCCGCGCTCGGCGTCGAAATCCATCCCCGGCGTGACCGACACGCCCGCTTTTTCCAATATCTCGGCGGCGAAGGCGGCGCTATCGTCTGTCAACGCGGACACATCGGCATAGATGTAAAACGCCCCGTCGGGCGGTGCGATGCGCGAAAACCCCATCTTGGGCAGTTCTTCAAGCATCATCGCGCGGTTTTGCGCATAGGCGGCGCGGTTTTGCTCTAGCTCATCAAGGCTTTCGAGTGCCCCAAGGGCTGCAATCTGCGAGGCATGGGGCGCGCAGATGAACATATGCTGGGCGAGACGTTCAATCGTGCGCAGATGGCTTTGCGGCACCACCATCCAGCCCACGCGCCAGCCCGTCATCGAGAAGTATTTCGAGAAACTGTTGATCACGAAAACATCGTCGGAAATTTCCAGCGCCGAGACTGCTCGGGCATCATATTGCAGACCGTGATAGATCTCATCGGACACAAAGGCGATATCACGCGCGGCGCAATGGCTCATCAGCGCCTCCAATTCCTCCGCGCCAAGCATCGTGCCCGAAGGATTGCCCGGCGAAGCCACGATCAACCCGGCAAGATCGTCGGGAATTTCGCTGGGCGTGGGCTGATAGCGGTTTTGCACCTCGGTCGGGATACTCACCGGCTCAATCGACAACCCTTTGAGGATCTGGCGATAACTGGGATAGCCCGGCGCGCCCAAACCCACTTTGTCGCCCGCATCAAACAGCGCCGTGAAGGCCAGCAGAAACGCCCCGGACGACCCCGAGGTGATCACCACCCGCGCGGGATCGAGATCGACATCATACCAACGCTTGTAAAGCGCCGCGATCCCGGCGCGCAATTCGGGTAGCCCCAGCGCCACGGTGTAGCCCATCGCGTCTTTTTCCAGCGCCTGCGCCAGACGACGGCGCGCAGCAGCAGGAGCCGGAGTTGCAGGCTGGCCGACCTCCATATGCACAATGTCGCGCCCGCTCGCTTCGGCCTCGGCAGCCAGCCGCATCACATCCATCGCGAGAAAAGGTTCGACCTGTCCACGTTTCGACTGCCGCATGATCATATCTCCCGATTTTTTGACCGACCGGGGCGGGTTAGGCCCTGCGCCCTGCCCCGTCAATGCGCTGTAACGTCCAACCGCTCTCACAAGCCCTTGAACCTGAGCGCGCAAGAGGCCAGTTTGACGCGCAACAGCACCGAACAAAGGAAACGCCCGATGCTCCGCACCCTTATGGCCGCCACGGCCTTCGCAGCGCTTGCCAGCGCCGCCCCCGCGCAGGACTTCGACTTCTCGAAAATGAGTGAGCCGCAGAAAACCCAGTTCGGTGACGCCGTGCGTGACTATCTGATGGCCAATCCCCAGGTTCTCGTCGAGGCGATCAACGAGCTGGAAACCAAACAGCGCGCCGAGCAGGCCGACAATGATGCGCAGTTGATCCAAACCAACTCTAAGGACATTTTCGACGACGGTCACAGCTGGGTCGGCGGCAATCCCGATGGCGATATCACCATCGTGGAATTCACCGATTACAAATGCACTTATTGCAAAAAAGCGTTCGGAGAGGTCAATGACCTGCTCAAGAATGACGGCAATATCCGATTTATTATCAAAGAGTTCCCGATCCTTGGGCAGCAATCCGAACTGGGCTCGCGCTTTGCCGTGGCGGTACAGCAGCTTGATGGCGACGCGGCCTATGAAAAGGTGCATAACGCGCTGATGACCATGCGCGGCGATCTGACGGTGGACAGCCTGAGCAAGCTGGCCAAAGATCAGGGGCTCGACGCCGATGCGATCGTCAAACGGATGAACGAGGATTCGGTGACCGAGGTATTGCGCGCCAATTACCAACTCGCGCAGCGCATGGCGATTTCGGGCACGCCCGGCTTTGTCATCGGCGATCAACTGCTGCGCGGCTATGCTCCCGAAGCGGCGATGGCGCAGATCGTGGCCGAAGAGCGTAAGGCCACAGCCGCCAAGTAACGCGCGAGACGAAAACGGGGGGCCAAGCCCCCCGGATACCCGATCAGAAACCGCAGGCCCAAAGGTCTGCGGTTTTTGCGTGCGGTTTTATTCGGTAGCGTCCTGCGCAGCATCCAACTCGGCGGCGCGCTTTTCGACCAGTTCAACGATGTGCTCAATCATTTGGTCGTTGGAGAGTTTGTGGCTTTGCTTGCCCGCAAGATAGACCATCCCCGAACCAGCCCCGCCCCCAGTAAAGCCGAGGTCGGTCATCAGCGCCTCGCCCGGACCATTCACCACGCAGCCGATGATCGACAGGCTCATCGGTTGCTTAATGTGCTCCAGACGTTGTTCCAGCGCCTCGACGGTCTTGATCACGTCAAAGCCCTGACGTGCGCAAGACGGGCAGGAAATGATCTGCACGCCGCGGGTGCGCAGGCCGAGCGATTTCAGGATCTCGAAGCCGACTTTGACCTCTTCAACCGGATCGGCCGATAGCGAGACACGCAGCGTGTCGCCAATGCCCATCCACAGCAGATTGCCCAGACCAATCGCCGATTTCACGGTGCCAGAGACAAGTCCACCCGCCTCAGTGATGCCAAGGTGGATCGGCGCGTCGGTCGCCTCGGCCAGCCCTTGATAGGCGGCAGCGGCGAGGAACACATCTGATGCTTTCACCGAGATCTTGAATTCGTGAAAATCGTTATCTTCCAGCAGCTTGATATGATCGAGACCGCTTTCCACCATTGCCTCGGGGCATGGCTCGCCGTATTTTTCCAGCAGGTGCTTTTCAAGACTGCCCGCGTTCACGCCAATGCGGATCGAACAGCCGTGATCCTTGGCGGCCTTGACCACCTCACGCACACGCGATGCATCGCCGATATTGCCGGGATTGATGCGCAGACAAGCCGCGCCCGCCTCGGCGGCCTCAATCGCGCGTTTGTAGTGGAAATGGATGTCAGCCACGATCGGCACCGGGCTTTCGCGGCAGATTTCGCGCAGCGCACGGGTGCTCGATTCATCAGGCGTCGAGACGCGCACGATATCAGCGCCCACATCGGTGGCGCGAATGATCTGATCAAGCGTCGCGCGCACATCCGAGCTGTCGGTATTCGTCATCGTCTGCACGGTGATCGGCGCATCGCCCCCCACGGGCACGGAGCCAACCATGATCTGACGAGATTTGCGGCGGTATATATTGCGCCAAGGGCGCACCGGGTTGAGCGACATCGCCCCCTCCTTTGCGGATTTCGCCCCAGACATAGGCCAAGCCCTGCGCAGGCGCAACGCTTGGGCTATAATTGTGAGCGGCTTATTACTGCTGCGCGGCGTCGGGCTCGGCGCTGATCGGGCCTGCATCAGCGACCGCGATCATCTTGGCAAGATCCTTATCCTGCCCCAGATCGGCGACCGGATAGCTTTCATCTAGGTTGCTCGGCGAGAGCGTGATGTTCTTAGTCACTTCGCCACGTTTGCCGACCGGACCATGCGTCACGCCATTGACCGCGAAGTAGATCGCGCCGGATTCGCCGGTGCGCATACTGGGGGCTTCGGCAAGCTTGGGCAGCGCAAAGCGTTCGCCCGCATCCATAACCTTTTCAAAGATCGTGGCGCCGTCGGCGGATTTGATACGCACCCACGACGGGCGCACAGCCATCACCACCACTTGCGGCGCATCTGCGCCAAGCGCTTTGGCAACTGCCGATTGAATATCACCTTCAGGGCCAGCGGCACTCGCAACTTGGGTCGGTGCGACACCCGAGAAATTCGGCGTCAAATCGGGGGCAATCGCGCCCGCAGCTTGGCGCAGCAAGCTGTTCGTTGCGTTCGGGTCAATCGAGGCAATCGGGCCGTCGCGTGAAATCAGCACGGGCGCATCCAGCGCGGCGGGGCGATAGATGCGATCGGTTGCCTCGGGTTGCGGCGTGTCCGGCAGCGTGTCGTTTTGCGCGACCTGCGTCACCGAATCAAGCGGGTCGAGATCAGCCACCACACCGGGGGCCTGATCGACGGGGGAAAGCTGCACGCGCTGCACCTCTTGCAGAACAGTCCAGCCGCCATAGCCGATCCCGCTAGCGATCAGTGCCAGCACCATCAGCGAGCCAACAGCACGCGGCTCGATCTGCGACCAAAACGCCTGTTTCTTGGGGATAAACGTCGCGTTCGGATTGGCCAAAGCATGGGCCACATCGGTCGGGTGACGTTGCGGTTTGGGACCAGAGGCCGCCGATGACATCCCGTGAATCGGTTGATATCCGGATTCGGTTGAAAACCGCTGGAACGCCCATTCGGGATCAAGGCCAAGGTAGCGCGCGTAAGAGCGCACATAACCTGCGATGAACGAGGGCGTATCGAAGGCCTCGATATCGCAACTTTCGATGGCGGCAATATAGGCAGCTTTGATGCGCAGCTCACGCTGAACATCCAAAAGCGATTTCGCAAGCGTTGCACGCTCGCCTCGCATCACATCGCCTAGGCGCAGTTCGAAATCGTCAAAGCCCTTCGGCTTAGCGTCGTCCTGCGTCGAAGGTTTCGCCCTCCGCCCGATCATGCCGCTTGTCCCTGCCCCAATTTTTTTGCCCGTTTAGCCTGTCTCGATTCGCGGCACATAGCCACTTCGATTAAGAAAGACCTATCACAAGCAGGAGAGCCGTGCACCTGCAGAAATCGGTTAAGCTGATGCTTCGGCGCGATTTAGCTCACAACGCGACCAGAGTTGATCGATGCCCTTGACCAATCCATCGATCATCCCAAGGTCATGCACCGGCGAAGGAGTAAAGCGCAAACGCTCGGTCCCGCGGGGCACTGTGGGGAAGTTGATCGGCTGCACATAGACGCCAAATTCCTCAAGCAGCATGTCCGACAGCGCCTTGGTGTGCTTGGCATCGCCAATGATCACCGGCACGATATGGCTGCCATGATCAATGATCGGCATCCCCATCGCTTTCAGGCGCATTTTCAGAACTTTGGCGTGCAACTGCTGCTTGTCGCGCAACTCTTGCCCCGCTGCCGTCTTGAGAAACGCGATCGAGGCTGCGGCGCCCGCCGCAATTGCTGGCGGAATCGAGGTGGTAAAAATGAATCCCGGAGCATAGGAGCGCACCGCATCCACCATCTTGGCGCTGGTCGCGATATAGCCGCCAAACACGCCAAAAGCCTTGCCCAGCGTGCCGTTAAAAATGTCGATGCGATCCATCTCGCCCAGTTGCTCTGCAATGCCAGCCCCGCGCGCGCCATACATGCCCACTGCGTGCACTTCATCAAGATAGGTCAGCGCGTTAAATTCCTCGGCGAGATCGCAAATCTCGGAAATCGGGCCGAAATCGCCATCCATCGAGTATACCGACTCAAACGCGATCAGCTTGGGCGCGTCCGGGTGATCTGCGGCCAGCAATTCGCGCAGATGCGCAATGTCATTGTGGCGGAAGATACGCTTCTCACCGCCATTGCGTTTGATCCCCTCAATCATCGAGGCGTGGTTCAGCTCGTCGGAATAAATGATCAGACCGGGGAACAGCTTGGGCAAGGTGCTCAGGGTTGCATCGTTGGCGATATAGGCCGAGGAAAACACCAGCGCCTGTTCCTTGCCGTGCAGATCGGCCAACTCGGCTTCCAAACGCTTGTGATACACCGTAGTGCCCGAGATGTTGCGCGTGCCACCCGAGCCTGCGCCAGTGGCATCAAGCGCCTCATGCATCGCGTCCAGCACGACAGGATTTTGCCCCATGCCGAGGTAGTCGTTGCCACACCAGATGGTGATATCTTTCTGGGTACCATCTTCCTTGGTCCAGACCGCCTTTGGAAAAGCACCCTTTTCCCGCTCAATATCGATAAAGACGCGGTAGCGACCCTCGGCGTGCAGTTTGCCAATCGCCTGATCGAGCCCCTTGTCATAATCCATCTTGCGCATCCCTTGCTATTCCGTTCGCTGGGGTTAGTCCTAGAGAGACTAAACAAGCGTTACTTTGACTGATGTCAAATTTCTCTCCCGAGGGGCGAAAATGTCTAAAAGATGCGCGAAAAGCAAACATTCATTTCGCACAATTTGTCGCACCACAATTTGTCGCGCCTTGATGTCAGCCGCTCTGGACAGCGCCGTGTTGCGCCTTACGCTATAGCAAAAATAAAGGAGGTCCGAATGGATCTGAACGACGTGCTAACTGAAATCGATTCCGGTCTGGAAGACGCGATGACGCGGTTGTTTGAATTGCTGCGCATCCGGTCGATTTCCACCGATCCCGCGTATAAATCCGAAACGAAAGATGCCGCCGAGTGGATGGTCAAGGAATTGAATTCGCTGGGCTTTGAGGCAGAGTTGCGCCCCACGCCCGGTCATCCGATGGTGGTCGCGCATCACCGTGGCGACGGCCCGCGCCTGCTATTTTATGGCCATTACGATGTGCAGCCCGTTGACCCGCTGGAGCTGTGGGATACCCCCCCGTTCGAACCCGCCGTGCAAGACACTCCCAAGGGGCGCGTGATCCGTGGGCGCGGGGCGTCCGATGATAAAGGTCAGTTGATGACCTTTATCGAGGCCTGCCGCGCTTACAAAACCGTGAACGGGACGTTACCCGGCAACTTGACGATCTTCCTTGAGGGCGAAGAGGAATCAGGCTCGCCCTCGTTGATCCCGTTCATGAAAGACAATGCCGAAGAGTTGACCTGCGATCTGGCGCTGATCTGCGACACCTCGATGGTCTCGCCCGGCGTCCCCTCGATCGCGGGGCAATTGCGCGGGATGCTCAAAGAGGAATTCACCCTGCACGGGCCGCGCATCGACCTGCATTCGGGCCATTACGGCGGCCCCGCGCTGAACCCGCTGCGCGAGATTTCCAAGATCATCGCCAGCTTTCACGACGATCAGGGCCGTGTCGCGGTGAAGGGGTTTTATGACGGCGTGCATGACGTGGCCCCCGAGCAGCTTGAGGCGTGGAAAACCTGCGGCTTTGACGAGCACGAATATCTGTCAAGCGTCGGCATGACCAAAGCCCATGGCGAGACGGGATATTCCGCGCTGGAGCAGCAATGGGCGCGCCCGACGTTGGAAATCAACGGTCTTTGGGGTGGCTATCAGGGCGCGGGGTCAAAAACCGTGATTCCCGCCGAGGCGCATTGCAAAATCACCTGCCGTCTTGTGGGCGATATGGACCCCGATCATGTGCGCAAAGCGCTGCGCGCCCATGTCGAGGCGCACCTGCCAACAGATGCGAAAATCACATGGGACAATGATCTTGATGGCGCACCGGCCGCCGTGATGAACACCGACCGCCCCGAATTCGAACAAGCCCGTCAGGCGCTGTCGGATGAATGGGATCGTGAGGCGGTCATCACCGGCATGGGTGGCTCGATCCCGATTGCGTATTACTTCAAATCGATCCTCGGGATGGATGCGATGCTGATCGGGTTCGCCAATGACGATGACGCGATCCATTCGCCCAACGAAAAATATGACGTGAAAAGCTTTCACAAGGGGATCCGTTCATGGGCGCGCATTCTGGATCGCATCGCCAAGTGACTCGCGCCGGGGGCTTCGCGCCCCCGGACCCCCGCGGGATATTTTCGTCAAGAGGAAGATCCTACGGGCTTTGCTTCTTCTTGGTCGAAATATCCCGGGTGAATTTGCGAATCAAAGAGGGGCAGCGCCCCCTACTTGCCTAATGATCGTAGCATTCAAGGCCATGCAGCCTTGCCAGACAAGGGGTTTGAGGCTTGCGGAGCACGACCAACCGCACCGATATACGGCCTAGGGCACCCGGTTGGCCTTGAGTTTGCTGTCGCAAGCGCATCTGCGCATCGGGGTTCGATGAAAAGCTTGTTTAGACAGGCGTCGCGCAATCTGCTATGGTTGAGTGACTTCGACGGATGTCCGCTATGCGTGTGCTTCGGTCCTCTTTCTTGTTTCTCAGTTGATGGGCGTCAGTGACGCCGGACTGATCGAATGCCGTTGAGATGCTGATTAATCCGTGAAGCTACTATCTTGGTCGGCGCGAACGGGTCCGTTCTTCGGACGCAATAGCGCGATGACCCACAGAAAAAGCAGGGAACGAACGGAATTCCGCCTGCGACCATCACGGTTCTTGGACAGCATTTGCTCTTTGATAAACGGGAAGGAGGCGCCATGTCAGCTCAGAAAGCGTTGCGTATTGTACTTACCCAAGAGGGGAGTTCCTTTCGCTTGGAATCTGCGACACGGATCGACAAGGTGCTTCAACCCTCCGAACCGTTGGAAGCGTCAGACGGTGAATTTGGTGCCTGGGTGGCGTTGGAAGACGGGAGCGGGCGTCAACTATTTCGGCGCGATGTAAGCAATCCACTGGACCTGCGAGAGATCTTTACCGGAGAGCGACAGGAAATGCGCCGCGTTCGAATAGAGGAGCCGCAGGCTGTGATCAGCTTCCTGATGCCCCTGTTGGACGACGCCAAAACGCTGACAGTCCATGCCAGCGACGCACGCGGAAAAACCGCGCCCCCCGCAGACGCTGTCTTCAAGATTGAACTGCGCAAGCTGCTTGCGCGCAGCAAGGAAGGGAGGCCGAGCCATGGGCGTCAATGATGGGGCCGTCATCGGCCTGAGCAAGGTCGTCGATCATGGGCCTGCGACGGAGCGCTGGAACATCGTGTTGGTGGCCGAAGGGTTTCGGGCCGCAGAGATGCCGAAATTCCACAACGAGGTTAGCAAGTTCATCGACAAGCTGTTCAATACCGTTCCGTTTGGCGACATGTGGTGCGGGATCAACATCTACCAGTTAGACGTATCCTCGACCGATAGCGGCGCTGACGAACCGGGCGGGGGCGAGTGCACCGGTGCGAATGTGTTTCGCGATACTTATTTTGACGCGACCTTCTGCTCGGGCGGGATCCAGCGTGCGCTTACGGTCAATTCCTCGCTTGTGCTGCAGGAGGTGATAGATCTTCTGCCAGAGTATGACGAGGCAATCGTCATCGTGAACAGCGATGTTTATGGCGGCACAGGGGGCTCGGTGGGAACCTATTCGTTGGGCTTCAGCCCGATCACCGGCAAAGGCGGTGTCGAGATTGCCATCCACGAGCTTGGCCATGCCGGGTTCCAGCTTGCCGACGAATATGATTATGACAGCGTCGGCACCTATGGCGGAAGCGAGCCGACACGCGTCAATATTACCGCCAATGCCGACAAGGATACGATCAAATGGGGTGATCTGATTGCAGGGCCGACAGCGGTCCCGACCCAGACGAACGGCAATTGCAACGAACCAAACGAAGACGCGAGTCCGGTCGCCGATGGCACCGTCGGCGCGTTCGAGGGCGCAGGCTATTGGCCCTGCGGGTTATACCGGCCCGAATATACATGTATGATGCGAGAACTCGCCCAACCGTTCTGCGCGGTCTGCGAAAGGCGTATCCGTGAGGTGTTGCAAACCTATATTGCTCCGGTGACCGTCACGCTTGCAACGCCGAGCATCGATTTCCACGACATTCCAGAAGGCATCGGCGGCGCAGGGGTAACAACCTATCGCGCGATCATCTTTGATGTCGGGTCCTGCGCGCCGTTGCAATTGCAGGTCATCAGCGGACCGACGGGCGGCTTCGGTCTTCCCGTAGGTGGCAATATCATCGTCTCGCCGGGTCAGGCGATGACGCAGGGCAAGATCTGGGTTTCTTATACCTCCACGACCGCAGGAGCGAGTTCCAGCGGCACAGTCACCATCGAGGCCGTGGAAACCGGCGAGACGTTTGTCGTGACGATCACGGCCAATACCGTCGCGCGACCTACTGCGGCGGCGGCGTTGGTGCTCGACCGGTCGGGGAGCATGAACGAGGATGCTGGCGACGGTACCGCCAAGATTAGCAAGCTGCGCCAAGCGGTGAAGACGTTTGTCGATGTCATGCTGCCGGGGGACGGAATCGGGTTGGTTCGCTTCAGCAGCGATGCAAATATTGTCGAGCCCATTGGCGACGTCGCCCTGATCGGCGGCACGGTGAAGACAGCAGTTGATAGTGCCGACTTCAATCCCGGTGGCAACACCTCAGTCGGGGATGGGCTTGTCGCGGGGACGGATGCGCTGAATGCTGCGGGCAGTTACGACACTAAGGCTATGGTGGTGCTGACTGATGGTAAGGAAAACCGGGCGGAATTGATCGAGGATGTCGCGGGGCTGATCACGGCCAATACCTTCGGCATTGGCTTTGGAACGCCTGCCAATGTCGATGTTGGAAAATTGGAAATCCTGACCGGAACGCATTCGGGATATCTTTTGATCACCGGAGCGATCACGCCGGGCGAACAGTTCCGGTTACAGAAATATTTCCTGCAGATTCTTGCGGGGATCACCAATTCCGAGGTCATCGTCGATCCAACGGGCATCCTGACCCGCAAAGATCCGCTTCAGATTCCGTTTTCGGTGACCGAAGCCGATTACGGCATCGACGTGATTTTATTGGCGAAAGAGCCGCGCGCCGTTGATTTCAGGCTCGAAACACCGTCGGGTGCGATCATTGATGCCAACGTGGCCATTATGGAACCGAACGTCGATCTCATCCGCACACCCAATGTCGCCTATTACCGGATCGGGTTGCCTGTGGGCGTTGAGGGTGGTCATGCCGGACAATGGAAGGCGCATCTGCGGCTTATGGGTACCGTTCAAGACGATGCTGTCGCGGCCCAGTCATATCTGCAACAAATGCCTTTCAGCCTGCTGGTGCATGCCTATTCTACCCTGAGTTTTCGCGCGCACCTGACCCAGTCAGGGCTTGAACCGGGAGCCACATTGACACTCAGCGCTGTTCTTACGGAATATGCGCGCCCCCTAAGCGACGGGGTCAGCGTCTGGGCCGAGATGACCCGCCCGGACGGCACCACCATCTCGATCCCGCTGATCGCAAACGAACCGGGCCGCTTCGTCGCGACGATAAGCGAATTCGCGGCGGGGCTTTACAGGTTCCGGATTCGCGCCTTCGGGATGACGACAAGCGAACGCCCCTTTACCCGCGAGCAAACGCTAACCGCGGTTATCGGTTTGACCAAGCCGGGGAATGGTAATACCCGCCCCGACTATTGCGATCTGCTGGACTGTATCGTTCGAACCCAGCGCGACCCCAAGGACGCGACTACATCTTCGACCGGGGCGATCGACGTCGATTGGAATTCTCTGGCGCGCTGCCTGAGCAAGATCTGTCGGACCAAGCGCACTGACGGATGAACGGCCCTATGTCGGCATATGGCGCGCAGCCCCGGCTTCGGAGGTGCGTGTGGCGACGGTGAGGTCGTCGCGTGGCGCACAGCCGCAACCGTCTAACTTCCCCCATCGCCATCGTATTTCGCGCGCTTTTTAGCGTTTTAACAGAATGTCGCGCAGAAATTCGGCGAGGGCCGCGTCGTGTGAACCATCTTTAAGCAGATCCGACAGAGTCGCCTTTGCGTCAAGCGACAAGCTGCCCGCCTTGCCTCCGGTCTCGCCCTTCCCGTCGTCGGCTGAGCGGCAAAATACATCCAGACATTTCATCAGGGCCTCTGGCTCGATGCCCTTCTCTTTTAGAAGGCGCAAGATGCTGTCCTGAGCCAGCAGGCAATGGATAAAGCGGCAAAGCGCCTCATGACCGGGGTCGCCGGGATCAGAGCGGGGCGGCGGGGTGTCACCGCCGCGATAGACCGCCGCCGTCAGCGCTCGCTCGCGCGTGAAGGGCAGGCCGCGCCGACTTGTGCCAGCGGCCTCGACCTGTATCCGGTAAAGCCCCGCTTGTGAGGCGTTCAACGTGACCTCGAAATTCCCCGGCAGGTGCTCGGTCATCGCCAGCGCGAGCGTGCCACCCGACGGCAGTTCGATCCGGGCGAGAACCTTGGCGCGCCCTTCAAGAGGCACGTCATATTCGCTCAGGCTGGCATGCACCGTGACACTCGCGCCGGGCTCAAGGCTGGTTTGATCGCAGCGCGCCTGCATGCGCAGATTGGAGTAGCTCTGCACGGCCACACTGTAGCGCGCGCCAAGCGGATGGGTTCCCTGCGCAGCATTCACGGCGGCATAATCAGACGTGTCGAAATACCGCTTCCAAAGCTTTTCGTCGATCTCGAGCACGGCGTGCCAAGTGCCGCCATGCGCGCCCGCATCCTTTAGCGGGAAAGGCAGGCCAAAGCGATAATAGGCCATCCGCGTGCCAGTCGCAAAAGTGGCCCCCGCCGCCCCGGCAACGCCCGGGTCGATCAGATCACCGGCGGGCGTTTGCAAGCTGAACCGAATGACGGGGAAGTCCACCAGCAAGATCGCGGTTGCCTCCACATCGGCTTCGCTGAGTTGGAACGGGATCTTCACCGTTTGCCCAAGGCCAATATGACCGCTTGGGTCGCGAACGATGTCTGTCCGCGTGGCGCCCGCGAGAATTTGGTGGAAATATTTGGTAAGCCGGAAGTAGTCATCGGTGCTGCTGCTCAAATGCCCGGTCAAAAGCAAATAGCCGTCGCGAACCCCGGCAAGGGCCATCAGACCAGCGGTGCTAACCTGTGCCTCGGTGCCAAGCGCAATCGCAAAGGTGCGCGCGTCGATCTGGCTCAGGACATCGGCGATGAAGGCGGCGCGATTTTCGATGCCGTCGGTGAAGACGATCATCGCCTTTTCATCATAGCCCCCCACCGGGTCGAGTACCGAACGCGCCTCAAGAACGCCATTGCCGATAGAGGTAAACCCGGCCGGGTTGGTCGCATGGGCGTTTGCTGCTGCGCGAGCCAAGGTCCGGTTAGGATCGGACATGTCGTCGCTCATGATCGGCGTTATTGCCAAGCCGGGATAGGTCGGGTCGTTCACCGGATAGGCGTTATGATCAAAACGGATCATACCCACGGCATTGCCCGCTGGGATTAGTTCGGCAAAGCGCACCGCTGCCTCGCGCAGCAGTTCGACCCGGGTGGCCCCCAGATCGCCAGCGGGGCCATCCATGCTGCCCGATTGGTCAAGCGCCAACATCACCGCCACTGTGGGACGGGCGCGCGTGTTGGCCCGGATCAGAACGTCCCACTCTTGACCAGTATCGTCACAGCGGATGCGCACCGTGCCTTGGGCCGTGTCGCCGTCGCTGGTGCCAGTATAAGAAATCCAGATTCGCGCCTGATCCGCCGTCTCGAAATCGGGGCGCGGGTCGGCAACCTCGCTCGTCATGCCGTTGGGCGTGCCAAATACCGTGCCCGCCGGTCCCGAAGTAACTGTCGGTCCAGATATGATGCGCACCGTGGTGGCGCTGCAGCCGGTAACATCGAAAACCACAGCACGATAAGTCGTAAGCCCCTCGGGCACGTCAGCGAACTCGACCTCAAGCGGACTGGGGGGCGTGACGGTAAGCGGCCACACGGCGCAGGGCGCGGCGATCAGCATCCGCGTCAGCCCTGACGATACCTCGCAGATCACGTCCTCGGCTTCGGACCAAGGTGGTCGAAAAGACCTACCGGTTTCGATGGTATAACCATAGACCCGTGTCAGCGCGGGATTAACCAAGTGTCGCGCCCAAGCATAGTCCGAGGCAGACCCCGTCGTGGGATAAAGACCAAACGAGATGTCAGGCTGGTAGTTGCGCCCGTTGACGCCTTGAATTCCTTGGCGGATTTCTTCTGCCAGATCCGCATGCGCCGTTAGGGCGGGCGCGAGAATATATTCGGAGTAGGCGTCGTTGGCCACACCACGCTGGCCGTCAAAGGCAGGGTTGAGAAAGTTCTGCGAGGCATTGCTGCTCTGGACCTGATCATGGCCCCAAGGATAAAGGATCAGTTCGGAATAGCTGTGAATGTCGAAAAATATCTGGATCTCGGGATACGTATCCAGCAGCCAGGCGATATTGCGCGTCTCTTGCTCGGACATCGGCGATGGCCCGTGATAGACCTGATCACTATTGCAGGGATCGGTCGAGATGTAGCCGGTATTGGCCGCGTTCGACAGCAGGGTCTGAAAGTCGAACAGAACGTCGAAGTTGCGGTTCAGATCGACCCCGATGCAACTGTCATTGCCCCCACTTTGCGCGGGGTTGCGGTTGCGCCGCCAGCCCCCGTTGCCGCCCACGGCGTCATGCGCTTTGGAGTAGTCGAAACCGTCGGGGTTGCCGCTGGGCACGAAGAACAGGTGATAGGTCTCGAATATGGAGGCAATCTGTGACGCCGTGTAGCTGACCGGTCCATAGCCCAAACCGGTGCCGAGGTCATGGGCCTCCAGAAGGTCGGCCGCGAAGGACAGGCATATCTCGGGCGGCATCCATTCGCGCGCATGCAACCCCCCAAGAAAGGCCACGCCGATCTTCTCGCCGGGCGTGCCGATCCGCATCGCGCGCACGGTGTTGGCCTGCGCGGTGGTATTGGGAAGGTTTATGGCGGTGCATGTGGACGGATAGGCCGACACCAGTGCCGCAATACCCGTCTCGAGCTCTGAAAGACTGTTCAAATAGGCCATTGCGCGACTCCGTGTCTTAGTGACGACAAGAAGAACGGCTTACTCCTTGCGGCCTAGACCGCGCGGAATGGCGCCCTCTTCTTTGTACCGGTTTCCACTGGCAGATTTCTTTTCTTCGGCGGGGATCTTGCTCTCTGGCTGAATCTCGATCGTGGCGAGATCCGCTGACAGGTCGTCAAGAACCGCCTTCTTGGCGATGACATTTGCGATAAACGTGCCATCGGGGGCCTGACGCGGACCACGGCCTACAGTCTCAATCTCGCGTTCTTCAAGAAGGCGCGTCATGTCTTGGGCTGTCTTTGTAGTGATCATCGCCCGACGCAGAGGCGATGACGGAGTTTTCGACTCGGTGGACTTACCCTTCGGATCAGCCATGTCCAAACGCCTTTCTGCAATTGTCCCTCGCCAGTCGATAAAGTGGCAAGAGATCGGAGACAGATCGTATTCAATCACCGTATCACAAAATCTCCCTTGGCGCGTAAATTTTACCAACGAACTAAACTCAAGGGCGAGTCTGCGCGTACACCGCGCCGCCCGTTACACCGCAAGTGGCATTATCGAAGGCCTCGGACGCGCTAGGAACAAGTTCCGATCATAATGGGTAGCCGGATGCCATCCACTTACTGATTCGGACAAATACCCACAGAAAGGCAGGTCGTTCTGGTAAATCCGAGCCGTCTCCAGACCCGTCGAAATGCTTGGCACGGGACAGCTACGACAGTGAGGTCTGGCCGTCATGACGTCTAGGTCAACGGCGTTCCATTGGCTCGCTCCAGCGGATATGCGGGCATTGTTGGTCAAACCGCCGTCCATGGGGCTCGAACCAATGGTGCCTTGGTAAACGGCCCTGTACTCCTGCGTCGGGCCGGGAGAAGGTAAAGGTCGAGAACCATGTTAGCGTTGTCTGGCGGCGGTTCTTTGTGCCCAAACCGAAGGTCTAAAAGCTACGCTGAGCCTAATGCCTGGCTCGAGAGCCGCTGCAGTGTCCGCGCCAAGTCCCATCCGCACTTCCGAGCGCCCGCGAGACGCTTGCAAAACGTGTCTTACTTTCTCGCGCCCCATCTCAGCCCTGCACCCGCTGTTCGCCACCAAAGGGGGTCAACCTATGCGCCGCGATCAGCGCAAAGATCGGGTGGACTAAACAATCTCAGATCGCTTTTCCGCGAAGCCGCACTTGAACCCAAATCTTTTTTGCAGGCCGAAACACCTCGCGATTGGCGCGAGGCGAGCGCCGCCCACGTCAGGACCAATACAAAGGGCGACATCGGACCAAAGTGAGGCGACACAACGCATTACGAGGGCGTTCAAGGGCGCGGCTTTACCTCCGCGCCCTTTTTTATTGCTCTCGCCAGCCCACGGGCAACGATACGACAATTATCGATCGGGCTAGTTCCCCTGCCCCTCTTTCCCCTTACCCGATCATCGGGCTCGCGCCGCCATAGGTCTCGTCATAATGCTGCTTAAGGCGCTGCAACGCGATGCGTAGAACGATTTTGCCCGAACGTGCCGACCAACCCAGCCGCTTTTCGGCGGTCTCCAACCCCTCAAGGAAGCAGCAGCAGCGCAGCGCCATATCGCCAAGCCCCGGCCCAAGATCGCGCAGTGCCAACGCCACGCGTTCACGCGCCCGCTCTGCCCCGCCGCCGCCTTGCGTCAGGTCGGGACGATATTGCCCGCGCCCGCCACCTCCGGTCAGAAAGCGTTCCCAGTTCTGCCCCACGCGCGGACCCATCTGCGCCAGTTCGAAATCCTCGCGTAGCTGTTCACCTGCGGCGACCAACTCGGCGCTTAGGAACGGCGCGCCATCCTTATCTCGCCGCCGTGCCAGCACCCCCAAGGGGCTTTCTGCAAGGTTGACGCGCATCCGGCGGCGCCGTCCATCGGGCGTGACACCTTCGCGGCTGTCAAAGTCGCGATGCTGCGCACCAAAGGGCTGAGCGCCGTCTTCACTATCGCCGCCAACCTGTTGCTCTTGTTCAAGTAACCGCTTAAGCGCTGCGCGCCCCGCCTGCGTCACGCTATAGCTGGTGACGCGCCCTTCATGGGCCACCTCGATCCAATCTTTCAGCGCAAACGCCTGCGCAACAGCGCGTTCCAGCACCGCCGTACGCACCGTGCCACGCAGCACCACCGATTTGTCCATGTCGGCCGCGACAACAAGCAGCGCGGTGGGTTCACACAGGCGGCGCAGGATACGCTTGGCCTCGCGCATCAAAACAGCTTCGTCGGCGGGTATCTCGGTGTGGCGGAAGGGGGCAGTCATGGGCGGTTCGTCCTTATCAGGGACGGTTGTATTAGGGGGCGCAGGTTCATTTGCGGCGCTGGGGCCGGTGGTGCGGCCCAGCGTCGTCAATGCTTCATCGACCAGCGGATCATCCCGCCGTGCCTCTATCGCGCGCACGCGGCGCAGAATGGTCGAGGCGGCGCACCCTTCGGCCCGTGCAAGCGCCCGGATCGGCACGCCCTGCTCAACATGGCGCAGGTATAGCCGGGCATGGTCAGGCAGCCAAGCGGGTAGATCCGCCAAGCTTGGTGCGGTCGAATTCATGTGTTCCCCCAGATAGCACCGGGGCAAACCGGCGAGTCCGTTTCATACAACCGTGAGTTGCTTTGGTTACCCGTTCGTTAATAAATCGGGCAGGGGAAAGAATTCCTTAAACTTCCTAAACAAATCCTTGCGATGCGCACGCTGAAACCCCCGCGCGCGCAACACCCGCATAGGTTGAGTAAAGGTGAGATGCATCAAACACAGGAGATCACCATGACCGCGCCCATCACCGCCCCGCTCATCCCCGACCTGCGCCAGACGCTTGAGGCGCTGCGACGCCCGCCGCTATTGGTGCGTGCCGCACGGTTCGGGGTGCAGGACTATAGCCGCAAGCGCGATCTCAAGCGCCTGTTGCATACGTCCGACCTGCCCCGCCCCGGCGCCGCGCTATTTCAGTTGATCGACTTGGAAGCCGAACAAGACGCCCTGCGGCGTGCAGGCGAAGCCACCTATATTCTGACCCGTCAGATTGATCTGCTGATCGCGATCATGGCAGAGGCACGCCTGTTGCCACGCGCACCCACCCTGCCCTGAACGCTAGCGCGATTTAAACAGCGACCCCAGCACCCCGCGCACCAAAGCCTGCCCGGTTTTGGTGCCAAGCTGGCGGGCCAAAGATTTCCCAAAGGTCGTGACAACCGAATCGGACCGGCTGGATCGTGTGGAGGTTTTTCGCGGTTTGGTTTTGCTTGCTGGCTCATAGCGGCGGGCGTTGTTGAACTCGGCAAAGCTGTCATCCAGCTTGCTCGCCGCGCCCGATTGCGCGCTCGCTTTGGCCTCGGCCTCGGCGGCCTCTTTCGCCGCAGCATCCGCCCGGCGCGCCAGAATTTCCTGCGCCGAGTCGCGATCGACCGTGGTGTCATATTTCGCGCCAAAGCCCGAATGGGCCATGACATCGGCGCGCTCGGCATCGGTGAGCGGGCCGAGGCGCGATTGCGGCGGACGCACCAAAGTGCGCTCGACGACGCCCGGCACGCCTTTGGATTGCAGGAACGAGGTCACAGCCTCTCCGGTGCCGACCTCTTTGATCGCAATTTCCGTGTCAAAGCGCGGATTGGTGCGGTAATTTTCGGCGGCGCGTTTGAGATCACGCTGATCGCGTGCGGTAAAAGCGCGCAGCGCGTGCTGCACCCGGTTGCCAAGCTGGCTGAGGATGCCATCGGGCACATCGGTCGGGTTTTGCGTAATGAAATACACCCCGACCCCTTTGGAGCGGATCAGCCGCGCGACCTGCTCGACCTTGTCCACCATCGCTTTGGGCGCGTCGTCAAACAGCAGATGCGCCTCGTCGAAGAAGAAAACCAGCTTGGGTTTGTCGGGGTTTCCGACTTCGGGCAGTTCTTCGAATAGCTCCGACAGCAGCCACAAAAGGAAGGTCGCGTAAAGCTGCGGGCTTGCCATCAACTGATCGGCAGCCAGCAGGTTGATCTGGCCCATGCCATTGGAATCAGTGCGGATCAGATCACTCAGCTCCAGCGCAGGTTCGCCAAAGAACTGATCGCCGCCTTGGTTTTCCAACACCAAAAGCTGGCGCTGGATCGCCCCGACCGAGCGCACATCGACATTGCCATACTCCAGCGCGATTTCCTTGGCCTGCTCGCCGACATGGCGCAGCATCGCACGCAGATCATCCAGATCGAGCAGCGCCAGACCCTCTTTATCGGCCAGATGAAAGGCAATGTTCAGCGCGCCTTCCTGCGTATCGTTCAGCCCCAAAAGACGGCTGAGCAGAAGCGGCCCCATCTCGGACACCGTAGTGCGCACCGGGTGACCCTTTTTGCCAAACATATCCCAGAAAACAGTGGGATAGCTGCGATAGTTCAAGTCAAATCCAATAGTCTCCGCGCGCTCCATAAAGGGTTTGTGCAGCTTGCCCGTTTCAGAACCTGCCGCCGCGATCCCCGACAAATCCCCCTTCACATCGGCCATAAACACCGGCACGCCCGCGCTGGAAAAGCCCTCGGCCAGAATTTGCAGCGTGACCGTTTTGCCCGTGCCGGTCGCCCCCGCGATCAGCCCGTGACGGTTGCCATATTTCAACGTCAGCTGCTGCGGCACGCCGTAGCCCTCGCCACCGCCGCCGACAAACACCCCATCTTCGGTCAAAACACCCGTCATATTTGCCGCCTCTGTCAAATTGTCTTGCCCCGACAATACAAAATTAACCCTTTTGCGCCAGTCTGTTCCTATCCCATCCCCAAGTTCTTTTGGCGGATCGGGCACTTCCTCCCTGTCAGACTGGACCGCGCCCTTTTGGCGCGGTCTTTTTTCAGGCGCGCCAGTGGCTTGAGCCACCTAATGTCGCGCGCCCTGCCCGATCACGATTCATCACGATTGCCTGTTGACCTGTAAAAATTTCCGCCATAGCTTCGCCTCAATAACGAAGTCGGCCAGTCCGGCAGGGGGAATAAGGAAGGGGTCCACTGTGGCCCCTTTCGACTTTTACGCCCCCATATCACGCCCAAGACGCCATCGTTTCACCATCATCGGCAGCTGCGCGCTTATCCGTGATTAAACGACCCCATATTGGCCCTGACATGTCTGAAAGGGCATGATAAGCCGCACCCGATGAAGTTCAGGAGTAGAGTAACCATGTCTCAACTGACGAAGCCGCTTATTCTGGCGCTGACGCTTGGAATGGCGCATGGCGCTTATGCGCAAGACGCCACAACTGCGACCGATCAGACCGCACCCGCAGCTGACGCCGCAACCCCGGCCCCGGCTGCCCCGGCAAGCGATGCCACCGCGCCGACGGCAGATGCCCCGGCAGCGACAGCCCCGGCCGCAGATGCAACAGCCCCGGCTGCTGACGCCACTGCACCGGCTGCGAGCGCCGCTCCGCAGCCGCCCGAAAACAACACCTACGTCAAAGCGACCTATGACGACTGGGAAATGCAGTGCATCAAGACGAAAGATGGCAAAGATCCTTGCCAGATGTATCAGGTGCTCAAGGATGCCAAAGGCGGCAATGTCGCTGATATCTCGCTGTTCGGTCTTCCTGCGGGCGGCAAGGCAGTCGCTGGTGCCACGATCATGGTGCCGATGGACACGCTGCTGACGCAGAACCTCACGATCCAGGTCGATAGCGCCGAACCGCGCGTTTATCCCTTTACCTTCTGCCAGCCGATGGGTTGCTTTGCCCGCATCGGTTTGACCCAAGCCGAATTGGACGCCTACAAAAAGGGCGGCAAGGCGACGATTACCATCGTACCGCTGGCATCTCCGAACCAGAAGGTCACGGCTGATATCTCGCTCAAGGGGTTCACCAACGCCTATGATGCGGTTGTGAAATCCAACGCAGACACCGGCGCCGTTAAGTAATTCGCGTTAAGATCGCCACGTAAGTGGCTGACAAGCAAGAAAACGCCGCGCAAATCCAGCGCGGCGTTTTCATATTGCGCGCAAAGCCAGCACCGCATTAAACCCGCCAAAAGCGAAGGCGTTAGACAGCACCGCCCCGACATGTGCGCGCCGCGCCTCATTCGGGACGACATCCAGATCGCAGTCGGGATCAGGCGCGGAATAGTTGATAGTCGGCGCAATCACCCCGTCTTGCAACGCCATCAGGCACGCCACCAATTCGACCGCGCCGGTCGCGCCAATGCAGTGACCATGCATTGCCTTGGTCGAACTGACCGCCACCAGATCAGCGGCCCCGCCAAAAACCTGCCGGATCGCAGCGGTCTCGATACGGTCATTGGCGGCCGTGCCAGTGCCATGGGCGTTGATGTAGCCGACCTCCTCGGGGGCCATCCTGGCATCATTCAGCGCCCCTGCAATTGCGCGCGCGGCACTCGCTTGATCGGGCATCACAATATCGCTGGCATCACAATTCATCGCAAATCCTGCAATCTCGGCCAGCGGCGTGGCCCCGCGCGCAAGCGCCGCATCGAGCGTTTCCAGCACGAACACCCCCGCGCCCTCGCCCTGCACCATGCCGTTGCGATCCACCGAGAACGGGCGGCAGCCATCGGGGGACATCACACGCAGACCCTCCCACGCCTTGAGCCCGCCGAAATTAAGCATCGCTTCCGCGCCGCCCGCCAGCATCCCGTCAACCATCCCGCTGCGCACCATCTGATAAGCCAGCCCGATCGCGTGATTGGAGCTCGCACAGGCCGTCGCCACCGCAAAACCGGGGCCTTGCAGATGAAAGCGGATCGCAAGATGAGCGGGCGCGGCGTTGGCCATCAGCTTGGGCACGGTCAGCGGATGCACCCGGTTCTTGCCCTGCGCATAGACCGCGCGATAGGCATCATTGGCGGTGCCATGCCCGCCCCCCGCCGTGCCGATAATACAGCCCCAGCGCGCGGGATCGGGGGCGCATTCCAGCCCGGCCTGCGCCATCGCCTCCGTGCCCGCGACCAACGCATATTGGGTAAACGCGTCATACAGTGCGAGCTTGCCTGTATCGAAATGATCCTGCGGCGCAAAGCCATGGATCTGCGCGCCGATGCGCACATTCAGACGCTCAACATCGGGAAACTGAAGCACCCCGATCCCTGAACGCCCCTCCGCCAGCGCTGTTTTCGTCGCCCCCACCCCCTCGGCCAGCGCGTTGATCGTGCCCGCCCCAGTGATGACGACACGGCGCATCACGCGACCGCCGCTGAGGGAGACTCTCCGGAAATTAGCCGCTCAACCGCGCGCACAATCGCGCCCACCGAGGAAATATCAAACTGCGCTTGCGCCGTGTCATTGGCGTTGAAGGGCACCGAGATATCGAACTGCTCTTCAATGGCGAAAATCACCTCGACCAGCCCAAGACTGTCGAGCCCCAATTCCTCAAGCGTCATATCCGCGCGCAGCTCGTCGGGCGCGCGATGTGCCTCATGGGCGATGATGGATAGAACCTGATCGTGCACCTTTGACCTCATGCTCTGCTACTTGGCGCCCCCTTTTTGCGTGAGTCGCGTAACAGTTTCCCGAAGTTCGCCAAATTGCGCAAACAATCTTGGCAACCGGCGCAGCGCCTTGTTGATCTCGACCTGCGTTTCCATCTTGACCGCCGGACTGCCCCAGACCACGCGCCCCGAGGGCACATTGGTAAAAACATCCGTGCCCCCGCCGGTGATCACGTCATCACCGATAAATATATTGTCCGACACGCCGACTTGCCCAGCCAGAACCACGCGATCCCCAACCGTGGTAGACCCCGCAATCCCGACCTGCGCGCACAGCAGGCAATCGCGCCCGACCTGCACGTTATGGGCGACATGCACGAGATTATCGAGCTTGGTGCCGGCCCCGATTTTCGTGGCACGCACGGTGCCGCGATCAATGCAGCTATTGGCCCCGACCTCGACATCATCGCCAATTTCTACCGTGCCGAGAGAATGAATCCGCACCCAAGGCTGTTCATGAATTTCGGCATGTTTTCCAAGGCTTGCACGCGCTTCTTCAACCATAGATAGCTCGGGCGTGACAAAGGAAAACCCATCCGCCCCGATTCGCGCACCGGGCTGACAGATGAAGCGCGCGCCAATCAGCACGCGCGCGCCGATATGCACCTGTTCCAAGATCAGCGCGTCGCTGCCGATCTGAACGCCTTGCGCGATGCTGACATGGCTGGCGATACGCGCATTCGCCCCGATCACGACATCGCGCCCGATCACCGTAAACGGCCCAATCGCGGCCCCCGCGCCGATCACCGCGCTTTCATCAATCACCGCACTTGGATGGATACCGGGCGCAATCTCGGGTCCCGGATCAAAGGAGCGCGACAGCCCCGCCATCGCCAAACGCGGGCGAGTCACGAAAATCGCGGCCTCCAGCCCGTAGCTTTGCCAATCCGCGCCTTCCCACAAGATCGCGGCGCGCGCTTGGCCTTGCGCTAACCCCTCGCCATATTTCGCGTTCATCGCCAAGGCAATCTGATCGGCGCGCGCGCTGGCAGGTTCAGATGCGCTGACCACCTCAAGGTCCAGATTGCCCACGGCCTCGGCCTCAAGCGCCTGCGCGATCTGCGCGATTGTCTGCGACATGAGATCTGTCCTTTTGTCGGATAAAACCAGAGCGGCGGGCGCGCGAACGGCCCGTCACATCAGATTTAACCCTTCGATCCGGGCAATTCCACCCCGGCGCGCTGTAAGGCGGTGAAAAGCGCCGCGTCACGTCTGTAAACATCGCGGCGATATTCGACATGGCCCGAGGGCGTAGGCCAAGCGGTGAAATACACCAAATGCACCGGAACCGGTTGCTTCAAAGGCACCGTGGTCTCGCGCCCGGAATTCAGGATGCGCTGGAACTCGGCACGCGGATCATCGCTTTGCGCCCCTAGCAAAATATAAGCCAGATCAAAGGGTTGCCCAACCCGCACACAACCATGACTAAAAGCGCGGCTTTCCTTTTGGAACAACGATTTAGACGGCGTATCGTGCAGGTAGATGTTCCATTTGTTGGGAAACAGAAACTTCACCAGCCCCAGCGCATTGCGGTTCGAGGGCGGCTGTTTCATCGCGAAAGGAAAATTGCGCGCACTATAGGCCGCGAAATTCACCGCCGAGCGCGGCACCACACGCCCACGCGAGTCGATCAAATTCAGTTGCCCCGCCGCGTTGGGATTACGCTGCATCATCGGCAGGTATTCCTTCGTCACGATTGAGCGCGGCACATGCCAAGCGGGGTTAATCACCATCCGCTCCATCTCGTCGGAAAATTCGGGCGTGCGCCGGTCGGAATTATTTTGCCCCACCACTGTCACCGAACGGAACGTAGTCTTGCCATCATCGACCACGCGCACCGAAAAATCGGGGATATTCACCCAGACATAGCGTCCCGACAGGTCCAGCCCGTTCATCCAGCGCAATCGCTCCAGCGCGACAAGGATCGACTGCATCCGATCTTCGGGAGATTGGTTAATCTGCTCAAGCGTGCCCGCGCCCGCCACGCCATCGGGCGTAAGCCCCTGATCTGCCTGATAGGCTTGCACTGCCTTTTGGATATCGGCGTCATAGACAGCCGTGGCCGAGCGCCCAAGATAGCCCATTTCCTGCAAGCGATCGCGCAGCGCGATCACCGCGGGGCCGGTATCACCGGGTTGCAGTTTCTTGGCCAAAACTCGCGCGCCCCAACCGCCCTCGGCAAGTTGGGCTTGAAGGTCCAGCTTGGCTTTTAACAGCTGCGCATATTGGGGCATTTTCGGTGCGAGATTACGCAAGAACAGCGCCGGATTGGAGCTGGCCGCGAAAGCGGTCAAACGCGCCTGCGGGTCAGCGCGCAGCGGTTCGCGTTTGATATCAGGTAACACCTTATGCGGATCAAGCACGCCATGCGACACGTCATGGGCGTAGTCCAAAAACACCTTGCTGAGCGCGACTTCCAGCAAGCCGCGCTGGCGTTCCGACTGCACCGCGCCAAAGCGCGCGCGTAACGCATCAGGGTCGTAATGGGCCTGCGGCAAGCCCTGCATCCCCGACACATCAAGCGCGGAAAATAGCGCTGCGCGGCGCAGCGCGTCATCGGCGGACGTCCAGACGGGGCGGTAATCGCGCGCGGCGTAAAACGCCGCAAGCGCGGGATCAGAGGCGGCCGCTTCGGCAATTGCTTGCGTGAAACCGCTTAGCTCAATGCCGCTGACGGGCGACATTGAGCCTTGAGCGGCAATCTGCGCCGTACCCTGCGCAAACGCCCCCAGCGCCACACCCGAAACTGCTGCCGCAAGCGCAACTGCGCGCAAACCGAACGCCATAAAACCAGCCCCAACACTACAAAACCCCTCTTTGATCTTTCAAATTTAGGGCGGCGAGTCCAGAAAAGCTTTGAAAAAGTAGGATAAAAAAGGCGCACATCAATCGAACGATGCACGCGCGCAACAGCCTAGATTATAGCGCTAACCGGCGGGATTCTGCCGATTTTTGGTCACGCGCGCGTGTGCGGCAATTCGATTCTTTATCACTAGAACGGTCTATGCCATAACGGTGCCACAGTTTGGGATTAAGCTTTCGTTAGTCGCCCGAGCAACAGGGCGAGATGAGAGACAGGCAACGACAGGACAGTGAGCATGACGACGTTTTCCCGGCGCGGAGTATTGGGCGCCTTCGCTGCGACCATGGTAACCGCAGCGCCGACGATGAGCAGCGCATTTGGTCTTCTTAAAGGTGCTGGCGATATCCGACGTATCCGCATGTATAACGGGCGCACAGGCGAAAGCCTTGACACTGTTTACTGGATCGAAGGGGAGTATATCCCCGAGGCACTCAAGGAAGTGACCTATTTCGCGCGCGACTGGCGCACCAATCAGCTCAAGACGCTTGATGCCCGCACGATTGATATCGCTGCCGCCGCCCATAACCTGATGGATATCAACGAGCCCTACCTGCTGTTGTCGGGTTATCGTTCGCCCAAGACCAACGCAATGCTGCGCTCGCGCTCCAAAGGTGTTGCAAAACATTCGCTGCACATGGAAGGCAAGGCCACCGACCTGCGCCTCAAGTCGCGTTCGGTCAGCCAGATGTTCCGTGCGGCGTCCTCCTGTCACGCTGGTGGTGTTGGTAAGTATTCGCGCTCGAATTTTGTGCATATGGACTGCGGCCCCGTGCGCCACTGGGGTGCCTAAGCGCCTCATATCCACAATTTCTCGAAATAGCGTCGCAGTTGCGGCGCTTTTTCTTTTTGCGCCCTCACCCGAATCCTAGCGTTTGATCCAACCCATTCCCCTCAATTCATCTAGCCAGAAATACTCCCGCCGGAAGCTCCGACACAGGTCAAGCCATACACCATGAAAAAGGGCCCCTGTTTCCAGAGGCCCTTTTGCGTTGAATGAGGCCGCCGCGTCAGTCGATAACGCGCCCGGTTTGGCGGAAGTAAGCCTCTGCCTCGGGGGTCAGATCGACTTGCTCGTAGCCTGTCACCATCGGGCGCACATGGTGGCGGAACCCGCCGATGGTCAGCAGATAGACATGGATCACGACAAAGCTGGCAATCGCGAAGGCCGCGAGCACGTGGAAGTTCGCTATGATCTGCAGGAAAAAGCTACCGCCATCCAGATGATCCCAAAATCCGTAGCTAAGATAGGCTAGACCTGAGATCCAGATCGCCGGGAAAAGCGCCGACTTCAGCACAAAATAAGACGCAGCCTGCAACGGGTTATGCCGATGCTCGAAGCTTTTATGATACGGATGCTTCTCGCCCTTGAAGACGCCATAAGCGTAAAAGCGCGAGACTTGCCACATCCCTGACAGCCGCGGCACGAACTGCCGCCAGCCGCCAGTGGTGACGAGCCAGAAGGTGGCAAAGGCCCAAAGCACCAAAAGCGCCAGTGCCACCACCGTATGCACCATCACCGCCAGACCGAACGGACCCAACTGGTGTAGCCCCAGCAGCCGCGCACCGGTGAAAAACAGCAGGAAGATTGAAGCAACCTGCGACCAGTGCCACAGCCGGTTAAACCGCGAATATACTTTGACGCAACGCTCAGCCATGATGGTCCCCTTTTCCTCTAGCGCGAGAGATGACGCGCAGCAACCCGTGGCCGAATGCGCCCAGTATAGCCATCAGGAAGATCGCCAGACCGATTTTGCCGCCCAGATTGATGCCCGCACCGGGCACATAAATCCCTGCGAGATTGGCCATCCGACCATCTTGCGCGTGGCAGCTTTCACAGTTCACAGCGTCTTCCTTTGGCGCAACCATGTGCGTGATCGGCCAATACATGTAGGTATTGACGAACCCGAAATCGCCCGAATATTCCAGCCCGACATAGTCCATCCCGGCCTGAAGCGATTTCTTCCAATCATAATATTGCCATAACGCCGTGCCATCGCCCGGACCATAGACATGATTATAGAGCAAGACATCGCGTTGCTTGTCATAAGCCTGCGAGCCATCAAGCCGCTTGAACGGGAAAATCCGACTATCGGGCGCGCCCGGCGTGCCGCCGATTTTGTTGATCTCGACAACCTTGGAGGGGTCGATTTTCTCCTCGGGCAGCGTGTAGGTCATTTCGCCATTCGACCAAGCGTAGGTCGGCACGACATCCTCACCATATTCGAAATCACCCTTGATCGTCAGATACGTGTGCAGATGCTCTCCATTGCCCTGAACGTAGTTCTCTTCCGAATAGGGTTTGCCATCTTTCAGCTTACCCGCTGTAGACCAGTCCCATTTCATCTTGGTCGCAACACCGCCGCGCGCAAAGCTGGGAATGTGGCAGGTCTGGCAGGCCAACGTATCGGTGTGATCGTTCAGCTTTGCCGCAATCAGCGCGTTCGGACCCTTATGCGGGGTGTCGGTATGACAAGACTGGCACGCCGCCGCATCATGGGCCGAGCCTGCCATCCGGTCGGGATGGGGGTCGATCACGTCGGTCTCATAGCGTGAACCTTCAAACACATGCTTGTCCGAAACGTGACAGGTGGCGCACACGAAATTCCCGCCATCGGGGGACATATGCACATCAACATCGCGCGGCGGGTCAAACATCACCGAGCTAAGATCGCCGTGCTTCACGTTATCGCCGCCACCGCCGTAAAAGTGGCAATTGCCGCAATTGTCGCGCCCCGGAGGCGGGCCGACAGATTGCGCGGCTTCAGCCAGATCCACCGGCCACGCAGGTTCACCCGTGATCGTCTTGGCCCCCGCCGCAACGGGTTCTAGCGGCGGTTCGCCGGCGAGGTTGTCTTGCTTGGTATATTGGCCCGACTTGTCGTGACACACCAGACAATCGACCTTGGTCGGATCATCGGGCATCTCAGCGCGAACATCGGTCCAGCCATAGCCAGTATGACAGGACGTGCAGCGCGTCTCATTCGACGCGACATTGCCGCAAAACGAATTCATCTCATGCGCTTTGCCCAGTAACTGCCCGGTCTTTTCGTTTTGATATTCCCACTTCCAATGCACCGAATGCATGACCTGATTGCCCGCCTCGGTATGGCAGGACAAACACGCCTCGGTCACCTGAGACCCCGAGGCAAACGGCCCCTTAAGCTTCATGAATTTCGAGTGATCGGCCGTGCTCTTGGAAACCGGGTCGCTCATGTGCGCGGGCGTTGGCCCGGTGGGGCGCGATTGCGCTCCGATTGCGGGTGTCTCTTCCGCAGGGGTGGCTTGCTGCGCATGCGCAGGTAGCTGGCCCAAGATTACGGCTGACACGAGTGCCGTAATCCGCAAAGCGGTTTGTCTCATCAGCTCTCCAATTGCAATTGGCTATGGGAACGGATTTGCGAATTGCAAGACCGGAGTCTCACGATTGCGCGAATTTATGTGAATATCAAGTGACCAACTGTCGCAGTAAAAAATCACAAAAGCCTTAACAGGCGTGAAAGCGCGTGTGGGAACGATGATTTCAAGAGCGGGTTAAGAGGTATCAGCGCGTGCATTCTTGGCGATTAGCGCGTTTTCACCCTCAAGAGTTCAGGAGTTTTTCGATGTCTAGAATGTCTCGCTTACTCGTCGCAAGCACATTGGCCCTTGGTCTGGGCGTGTCTGGCGCCTTTGCCGCCACCAGTGATGCCAGTGCCAAAATGACTTGGGTCAACCCCGTCGTTAAGGATTACGGGCGGATGCACCCCGCGCCCTACGGCGCACTACAACCCAATCCCGATAAAACTTGGAAGGTGGTTTTCGACGTGAACAACGGCTCAAACGATAGTGACGGGGTGAATTCTGCGCTTTGGCATGTGGCGCGCGCGGTCAATGTCTATGCCGAAGCGGGCGTTGATCACGAGCACCGCAAATTCGCCGTCGTGTTGCATGGTGGGGCTACGAAAGACGCGCTGTCCGCCGCGGCCTATAAGGCGAAATTCGGCCATGATGACCCAAATACCAAGCTGATCAAAGAACTCGCTGCTGCGGGTGTGCATTTCTACATCTGTGGGCAGGCGCTGGCCGATAATGGCTTTACGCCAGATCAGGTCAGCAGCCATGTCGATGTCGCGCTTTCGGCACTTGCGGCTGTGCCCGTGTTGGAAAGTGAAGGATATCAACTGTTTGAAATGTAGGCGCTAAAGCGACACGCCCGGTGGCACTCCAATCGCTGGTCGCGTCGCTTAACCCTTGTCGAGAAACGCCAAGACCGAGCGCGCCGCGCGCAAGCCCGGTGCCTCGCCCCCCTCACCCAGCCGCACCATCGTCTCTTCCATCGCGGCCATCTGCTCATCGCGCGCGCCATCTTGTTCAAGCACTTCCAGCATCTTGCGCGAAATCATCCGAGGCTTGCAGTCAGGCCCCAAAAATTCCGGAATCGCGCGGGTATCGGACACCAGATTGACCAGCGTCACCGTGTCGATCTTCATCAGATGCCAGATCAGATGCCACGTAAAGAAATTCGCATCATACGCGATCACCATCGGCACCCGGTTCGCCGCCAGCTCCAGACTGACCGTGCCCGAGGCCGCAAGCGCAATGTCGGCGGCGGCAAAGGCGGCGCGCTTATCTGCAGAGTGTTCGACAACGATCGGGGCGATCGGCCAGCGCGCGCTCATCTCACGCACCATCGGCGCCACGCCATGCACCGTCGGCAGCACAACGCGCAGCCCCGGTTCGCGGTCGCGCAATTGCATCAGCGCCTCGTCAAAGCGCTTGCCCAGACGCTTGACCTCGCCTGCGCGCGAGCCGGGCAGACACAGCGCCAAGGGCTGCTCGGGGCCGATCATGTGGGTTTCGCGAAAAGCGGCGGCCTCGGCCTTATTCGCGCGCGGCTCGGCAACCACCGGATGGCCCACGAAATCGCAACTCATGCCAGCGGCCTGCATCAAGGGCGGCTCAAACGGCAGCAGGGCCAGCACGTGGTCGACCACTTGCGCCATCTTGGCCGCACGCCCCGGACGCCACGCCCAAACCGAGGGCGCAACGTAGTGGATCACCTTGAGATCAGGCAGTTTTTCACGCGCAAGCCGCGCGACGCGCAAGCAAAAATCGGGGCTGTCGATAGTAATCAGCGCGTCGGGGCGCATTTCAATCACGGCCTGCGCCGTTTGTGCGATGCGCCGCTTGAGATGGCGGTATTTCGGCAGCACCTCCATCACGCCCATGACCGACAATTCTGCCATCTCAAAGCGGCTTTGCAAGCCCTGCTCGACCATTTCCGGCCCGCCGATGCCCTGCCATTCGATCCCCGGCGCAAGCTGCGCCAAACCTGCCATCAGCGCCCCGCCCAGCTTGTCCCCCGAGGCCTCGCCTGCGATCACGAATAGCTTCATGGCGCACACGCCCAAAGAAACAGATCGGCGGCGCGCGCCGCTGCTATCACGGCCTCACGGTCAAGCAACATCACGCCGCCTGCCTCAAACGCGATGCCCGACAGGCCAGCAGCGGCGGCGTGTTGAACCGTTTGCACACCGATAGCTGGCAGATCGGCGCGGCGATCCTGTCCCGGTTTTGGTGCTTTGAAAAACACCCCCGGAACCGCGTTAAGATCATCACGCAAGCCTTTGTGAAGACGCACGAAATCCAGCATCGCATCGGTGCCCGGCAATGTCTCAACCGCCAAACACAGCCCGCCTGCCACAACTGCGCCCTGACCGATATCGGCGCGTCCCAGATCGGCGACGATTGCCGCCGCACGCTCTGCATCGGTGCGGTCGCGATCGCTGGGCGTGCCGCAGATCACGCCAGGTGCGCAGACTAGATCAGGCGCGATTTCGTGTGCGCCCACGACCTCGAAATCCCAGTCCTCGAAGATCTCGATCACCGCGCGCAGCGTCGCATCATCGCCCGCCTGCATCGCCATCGCCAAACGCGGCACAAGCTGCGCAGAGCGCGGATCGATCATCTCCATATCGACGCAGGGACGCTGCAAAGCGCCAGCAAACACCACCTGTTTGATGCCGCGATCTGCGAGCGTATCGAGAAACGGCACCAACCGCTCAATTCGAAAGCGCAGCGTGTCGGGTGTGCCAATTTCGCTGGGCGTGCCCTCCATTTCGCAGACCAACGCCCTCGGCGCGGCGCGCGCGATCAGACCGGGCAAGGCACCCTGCCCTGCGATCAGCGCGATATCAGCCCCGCCGCTCATTTATGCGGCGTCAGAAAGCTGCGATCGGACGGGCCGAGGATAAAATCCAGCACTTCGCGTGCCAAATCGCCCTTGACCTCCCCCTCGGACAAATCACGCGCCGTTTCGCGGAAATTGCCCTTGGAAAGTTCGCTGAATGTTGCGCGCAGCGCGGATAGCTCCTCGCGCGAGGTGCCCCGGCGCTTTAGCCCGACAAGGTTCAGCCCCTCAAGTCCGGCACGCGGACCCGCGACCAGCGCATGGGGGATGACATCGGCCGTTACCATCGAAAGCGCGCCGATGATCGCGCCGCGCCCGATGCGCACGAATTGATGCACGCCAGACAAACCGCCGACGATCACATCATCTTCAAGCACGCAATGCCCCGCCACCGCGACCGAATTGACCAAGATCACCCGGTCGCCAATCTGGCAGTCATGTGCGACGTGGCAGGACGACATGAACAGGCAGTCATCGCCCACCTGCGTCAGCCCGCCACCACCCTCGGTGCCCGTGTTCATCGTGACGTATTCGCGGACGCGGTTGCGCGCGCCAATTTTCAGACGGGTTTTTTCGCCCTTGAATTTAAGGTCTTGCGGGATCTGACCCAGCGAGGCGAACGGAAACACCTCCGTGCCGTCGCCAATTTCCGTGGCCCCCTGAATGACCACATGGCTGTGCAGCACGACCGCGCGCTCAAGCTTTACCTCGGGACCGATCACGCAGAACGGGCCGATCCGGCAATCGGGGCCAACCACGGCACCGTCCTCGATCACCGCAGAGGCGTGGATTTGCGCGCTGGCGTCAATGCACATGCGGCTCAGCCCTGCAGGTCCATCATCGCGGTAAACTCGGCTTCGCAGGCCAACTCTCCTTCAACCAACGCGCGGCCCTCAAATTTCCAGATCTTGCCACCACCGCGTTTGACCGTGACATGCAGCTCCAGCACGTCGCCCGGCACGACTTTGCGGCGGAATTTGCATTTGTCGATGCCCATGAAATAGGTCAGCAGATCGCGATCGACCACATTAAGCGAAATCCCAACCACAACAGCCGAGGTCTGCGCCATCGCCTCGACGATGGTGACGCCGGGCATGATCGGCATATCAGGGAAGTGGCCTTGGAAATGGGGCTCGTTGCAGGTCACATTTTTAATCCCGACGGCCCCCTTCATCGGCACGATGTCACGCACTTTGTCGATCAGCAGAAACGGGTAGCGATGGGGAATGATGCGCTTGATCAGCGACAGATCGGCTTCGGTGTAGGGGGCGGGTTCGGTCATCGCAAAAGGCTCCTTCAACTCAGACCGCATCCGGTGCGGCCCGCTCGATTGAATTGTTGCTAGCAACGGATCAGGGGCTTGGCAAGGATTGCCGGGACTAGATCAGTTCTTCGGCTTGGGCAGCGGCAGACCCAATGGCGGTGACGGATCGGGCGGATCGCCCCCGTTGAGCGCAGGATCGCCGCCGGTTTTCGCCTGTGTATTCAGGCTGTCATCGACATAAACGCCGCCCTCTTTAGTCACAACCCCATCTGCGCCATCCCCCGGCGTCGCAGTATTGGCGTCTTGGCTTTGCGCCCCGGCAACCGGCACGCTGGCTTGCACCTGCCCTGCCCCATCGCCGACCTCTGCGTCGACGCGTTCGCCAAGCAGCGCGGTCACATCCGCCGAGGAAAGCCCGCGAATAATCACACGCGAATCCAGCACAACCTCGGCATTGCGTGCGTGCAGCACCTCGTCAAGCTTGGGCATCACAGCTTGTAAAAAACCCTGCCGCTCGTTGTTGAGCTGCTGTTGAATCGCGTCGGCCTTGGATTTTTGCGCCGCACGAATGGCAGTCGCGCGTTTGTCAAACGCATCAGCTGCGGCTTGAAATGCGGCCGGGTCCATCTTGGGGCGACGATCGGTCAGATCGCGTTCCTCGGCCTCAAGTTGACTTGCGATACGGTTGTTTTCGGTGCGCAGATCATTTGAGGCGGCCTCAATTTCACGCGCAACCCGCTTGCCCCAAAGCGAACCTGTATAAAGCCGCTCCCAGTCGAGCGTCAAAACCGGGGTTTGCACGCCCGCCGGAGCGGGCGCATCGGTCGCCTGTTGCGCAAGCCCCGGCACGGCGAAACTTGTCATCACCAAAGCCAGAGCAAGCGCAGCTTTCATCCGATCAACCCAATTAGAATTGCGTAGACAAAGTCAGGTCGAAGTTCTGCGTGTTGTCGTAATCTTCTTTCTTGATCGCGCGCGAGAAATTCAGGCGCAGCGGGCCGATGCCCGAGTTCCAGAAGATCGACACGCCAACCGCAGAACGTACATTCATGGAATCGTCCACGGTAGCTGTTCCCGCTGTACTGTCGAGACCCCAGACAGAGCCCACATCCCAGAACACACCACCAGTGATGCCATATTCTTCCGGCAGACCGATCGGGAATTGCGCCTCGACTTTACCGACCCAGTAGTAGTTTCCACCGAGGGCGTCTTGGTTGGGCGCACCGAGGTCACGCGGACCGATGCCGTAGCTTTCAAAGCCGCGGATCTGGCTGCCGCTATAGCGCTGCAGGATCGTGGTGCCGCCAGAGGCATGAACCGCGCCGCCTTCAAGCGAGGCACGCAGCGTGACCTCTTCATTCATGATCTTGCGCTCACCCTGAATCTTGGCCGAGGTGATACCACCGGTAATATCGCCGCCCACGCCCCAGAAATCCTGCGAGACCGAGAACTTCATGTTGTAGCGCGGGTCAATCTGATCAATCGAGGTGTCGAACGTGTAGGTGTACCCTGGACCAGAATAGACCTGCTTGCCTTCCTCATTCTGCAACAGCAGCGAGGAATCGGTCGTGACATTGCTTAGCTCATCTTGACCAAGCTTATAACGCACTTCCAGACGGCCACGCTCGGAGACCGGGAATTCAAACGCCGGCGAAACCGACATGCGTTTCGTGTCGTAATAGGTGTTCGAGGCATCGCTCGAGGTGGCGTAATATGCCCCGAACGAGAATTTTACATTCCGACCCAAAAAGCGCGGCTCAACAAAGCGGAGGCTGGAAGAGTTGTTATCTGTCGTTGTGCCAAGCGACAGCCCCAAGAATTGCCCGCGCCCGAGGAAGTTGTTTTCTTGCAGCGAGGCGTTCAGACCGACCCCGTCGCTTGCACTGTAAGACGCGCCAAACCCAAGCGAGCCGGTGGGCTGCTCTTCGACGTTCACGCCAACCACCACCTGATCGGGAGACGAGCCCTGCTTGGTGTTAACATCGACATTCTTGAAATAGCCCGTGCCGCGAATGCGATCTGCAGCGTTTGCGATTTCACGCGGGTTATAGGCGTCGCCCTCGACGGTGCGGAATTCGCGCCGCACCACCCGGTCAAGCGTTGTGGTATTGCCCTCAATATCGATGCGCTGCACGAAGACACGCGGCCCGCGCACCAGTGCAAATGTCACGTTGACCGCTTGCGTGCGCTGATCTTCAGTGACGCGCGGCTCAACACGCACAAATTGCTGGCCGTCCTTGATCGCTTGCTGCTCCATCCGCGTTACGGCCAGTTCAATCGCTCTGGGCGAATAGGTTTGCCCGGACCCGATCTTTGTCAGCTTGTCGTATTGCGCAGCGTCTAGCCCCGGAATCTCCGAAACCGTATTGATCGCGTTGAAGTGGAATTGCTGCCCTTCAATCACGTTGAACGTCATGAAGAAAGCATCACGTTCGCGCGTCATCTGCGAAGAAACACCTGTAACTTGCACGTCTTTATAGCCACGCGCCTGATAGAAATCGGTCAGTTTTTGCTGATCGACAGGAACGCGATTGGCGCGGAATGTGTCGCTCTTGACGAAAGCACGGAAGATGCCGGCCTGTTTCGTCTCAAGCGCCTGACGCAAACGGCGATCAGAATAGGCGCGGTTGCCGGTGAAGGTAATGCGCTCGACCGAGGTGATCTTGCCTTCCTTGATCTCGAAGGCGACATCGACGCGGTTGTCCGAGCGACGGATCACCTTGGGCGTGACGCGTGCGGCCAAGCGACCATCGTCGGCGTAAGCCTGCACGATACGCTGGGCGTCAGCCTCGACTTCAGAGGGCTTGTAAACGCGGTTCGACTTGCTTTGCACCATGGTGGCCAACTGCTCATCTTTGATGATCTTGTTGCCCTCAAAGTTGATCACGCTGATCGTCGGGAATTCCTGCACCTGGATCACCAAGGTACCGCCCTGCGGCGTCAAAGACACGCTTTCGAACAGGCCCGAGCCGGAAATGCGCTGATAGGCGGCATTCAGATCCGCGGCCGAGACCGGTTGATTGCGCGCGATTCTCGCATAGGTCAGGATTGTTGCGGGCTCGATACGTTCGTTGCCCACCACCTTGACTGAAGAGAAACTATATTGCTGCGCCTGCGCCACCTGCGGCATGGCCAGCCAAGCCATTGCTACCGCTGGGAAAACCGCGCTCGCCCGGAGGGCGTTTCGCGTCGCACAGATTCTGAGCATTGATTGCAAGCCGATCGACATCGTGCCCTCCCGCCTAGTATTCACTTTTCTTTGGTAAAGTGACTACCTAAGCGGACCCGCGTTGTCAAAGTCCTGTGCCCCTCAAAGACGCAACTATTTGCGGTAGGTTACGCCAATGACACAACTGATCGAAATATCTATGGGTATTTAGATGCGGTTCAGCGATGCCGGATCAACGCCAAGCACGTCAATCAGTTGCATGCCAATCAGGCCCGCGCCCAGCAGAGCAATGATGACAGCGACGGGGATCAACAGGCGATCCGAGATGATCTCAAAGATAACGCCCATTCCGCGATAGCTTTCGGCAATCATCATAGACATAGCTCAACCCTCCGTTGGCGCAGATTTGCGCAAGCAAAGGGATACAAGCACAAGATGGCGCAATTCGGGGTCAATTGGGGCAAAATTGCGGCAGTTGCGCAATTTGCCCCCTGCATTTTCCGCCTAGCAGGTGATGTCGTTCCACAACCCGAACAACATTAGCGTCGCCACCAGCGCCAAACCGATCGACATGAACAGGTTCATCAACCGTTCCGAGGGCGGCTTGCCCGCAATCGCCTCATAGGCGTGAAACATCAGATGCCCACCATCCAGTATCGGAATCGGGAACAGGTTGAGAAACCCGACCGCCGTGGACAGCACCGCGATGAACCAGATGAATTCGACGGGGCCAGATTTTGCCGCCGCCGCCGAGGTTTCCGCAATACGCAACGCGCCCGACAGGTTGCACGACGAAATCTGCTGCGCAATCATCGCTTTAATGCCTGAAACCGATTGCGCGACGATACCGTAGGTCGATTTCACCGCGCCCGTAAGCGCATCCACCGGACCCACCGAGACCGTTATCGGGGTGAACATGTAACTGCCCGTGGCGCCGATCAACAACCGCGTTTCAAACCCGCCTTCCCCATTGGGAAGATCGGTGCGACGCGGCACCAGCGTGACGTCGAACTCTTTGGGCGCGCCATCCTTTTCAGGCCGCCAGATCGACAGTGCCATTGGTGCGCCTTCGCCCGCCTTCACTGCGTCTTGCAACTCGGAAAAGCGCCAGATCGGAGTGCCATCAATCGCGGTGATCACATCGCCTCCGCGCAGGCCCGCATCATAGGCCGCAGATCCCGGCGAAACGCCCGTAAAGCGCGCGGGAAACAGCTGTGGGCCGCTCACATCAAGCGTTTTTCCTGCGCGTTCAACGGTGTAGGTCAGCGTTGGCCCGGCAGGCACCTTGTCACTCACGTCACCCAAAGCGGCGTAATCTGTAATTTCCACGCCGTTGACGGCCACGATCTTGTCGCCATGTTGCAACCCGCCCGGCCCTTGCGGCAGCGCTACGATCGTGTCGATATCGGGCGTGTCGGTCGCCTGCCCGCTCCACATTGAAAGCCCGGTGATGATCGCAATCGACAAGAGAAAGTTGAACACCGGCCCCGCCACCACGGTCGCCGCACGCGCCCAAAGGGGGGCGCCGTGCATGGTGTGACGTCGCTCTGCCTCGCTAAGCTGCGCCATCTCTTCTTCATCCGCGCCAGCCGAAGCCGCATTCGCATCGCCCAAAAACTTCACATACCCGCCCAGCGGGATCGCCGCGATTTGCCAGCGCGTGCCATGTTTATCAACGCGGCTCAGCAGCTTGGGGCCAAAACCTAAGGAGAACACCTCGGCTTTGATGCCCGACCAGCGCCCGACGATGTAATGGCCAAACTCATGGACTGCCACGATGATCGACAGCGCGATCACGAAAGCCACGATGGTATAAAGCAGATTGCCGAACTGGGGCAGAAGTTCCAAAACTCAAATCCTTCTTTGATCGCAAAGCGCGAAAGCCAATCGGCGCGCCTCGCCATCGGTGTGCAGCACGTTATCAAGACTAATGGCGGCATTTCCAAGGCCCTGACGCGCGTTCATTTCCGTCAAAACCTGTTCTACGATGCGGCTCATATCGAGAAAACCGATCCGCCCCGCGATGAACAGGTCCAGCGCAGCCTCCTTGGAAGCGTTAAACGCAGCCCCCGCCAACCCGCCAACGTCCATGACCTCGCGCGCAAGGCGCAATGCAGGGTAGCGCACGGGATCGGGGGCGCGAAAGTCTAGCTGGCCAATCTTGGCCAGATCGAGGCGTTCCACCGGCAGCTCACGCCGCGCGGGCCAGTTCAGCGCATAGCCAATCGCGTGGCGCATGTCGGGCACGCCCATATGCGCCATCAACCCGCCATCGTTGAACCCCACTAGGGCATGAATGATGGATTGCGGATGCACGACGACCTCAATTCGATCCGGAGCGATGGCGAAAAATTCTTTCGCCTCAATAACTTCCAAAGCCTTGTTAAACATAGAGGCTGAATCAATCGTGATCCGCTGACCCATGTCCCAATTGGGGTGGCTTGAGGCCTGCGCGACCGTTGCAGATGCCAGCTTCTCCATCGGCCAGTCGCGAAACGCACCACCCGAGGCGGTGATAATGATACGCTCGACCGCCGCCATATCCTCGCCCACGAGGCCCTGAAAAATCGCGGAATGTTCGCTGTCTACGGGCAAGATCGTGGCGCCATGCGCGCGCGCCTCGCCCAGCAGCAACGGGCCAGCCGTGACCAGCGATTCCTTGTTGGCCAGCGCCAGCGTGCGCCCCTGCGAAAGTGCCGCAAACCCCGGAGCCAACCCCGCCGCCCCAACAATCGCCGACATTACCCAATCGGCGGGGCGATGCGCGGCCTCAATCAGCGCCTCGGGGCCTGCGGCCACCGCGATACCGCTGCCCGCAAGTGCGTCGACCAGATCAGCGTAGCACTCGTGATAGGCGGTCACGGCGATCTCGGCACGTAGCGCGCACGCCATCTCGGCCAGCCGTTTGATATTGCGCCCGCCGGTCAGCGCGACCGTGTGAAACGCCTCTGGCCCGCCTTGGCGCATCAGCAAATCAAACGTGCTTTCGCCGATCGAGCCCGTCGCCCCGAAAATCGAAATCCTGCGCATCGTTTAGCCTTCCGTCAGCGGCAGCGGCATCACTTGCGACAGCAAAATCAGGAAAACTACCGCCCCCAGCAGCGCATCAAAGCGATCCAGCACGCCGCCATGTCCGGGGATCAGCGCAGAGCTATCCTTAACCCCGACCGAGCGCTTAAGCGCACTTTCCACGATATCGCCCATCTGCCCGGCAAAGGCGAGCAGAGGCGAGATCCAGATCAGCGAGGTCGCACCGCCAAACTGCACGAAAATCACCCCGACAAGGGCCGCGCCAACCCAGCCCGCAACCGTGCCCGACCATGTTTTTTTCGGCGAAACCTTAGGCCAGAATTTCGGCCCTCCCAGCATCCGCCCCACGAAATACCCAGCAACATCAGAAACAACGACGATCACGACGATCCAAAAGATAACGCTAAGCCCCGCGCCTTCGCGCAACGCCACCAGCCCATAGCCCGTAAGCATAATTGCAAGCCCATAGGCCGCGCCAACCAGACGCCGCCCCCGTGCGATGAACGCTGCAAGGATCGGTACGATCAGTAAATAGATCAGCCCTATCGGGCTATGCAGCCAGAAAACCAGCACCAGCACCGCCGCCGCGACGATCGCCAGCCCGACAGCATTGCCCGCGCGATTGGGCGCAACCATCATCATCAATTCCCAGACCATCAGCGCGCTAACCAGCACCGCAAGACCGGCAAAAACCGGCCCACCAAGCCAGATCGCCAGCACGCCCACGACAATCATCGCCACGCCCGAGGCGGCACGCGGAACGAGATCGCCCCATTTGCCGCCAATCTTTGGCGCGCTCACGATTTAACCCCGCCAAAGCGGCGCTCGCGACCGCTGAACCGCGCGAGAATATCGGTGAGTTCTTCAACCGTAAAATCAGGCCAAAGCGTATCGGTGAACTCATATTCGGCATAGGCCGCCTGCCAAGACAGAAAGTTCGAAATCCGCGTCTCGCCCGAGGTGCGGATCACCAGATCGGGGTCGGGCATGCCCACCGTATCAAGGCGCGCAGCCAGTGCCGCGTCGTCAATATCCTCGACCGAGAGACGTCCCTCTGCACAATCGAGCGCCAGCTGGGCGGCAGCGCGGCGCAACTCATCGCGCCCGCCGTAATTGATCGCGACAGCCAAGGTCAGACGTGTGTTGCCCTTGGTGCGCGCCTCGATCGCGTCCATCGTTTCGCGCAACGCTGGATCAAGACGCGAGCGATCCCCGATGAAGCGCAGATTGACCCCTTCGGTGGCCAGCGCATCCGCCTCACGCCGGATCATGAAGCGAAACATCTTCATCAGACCCAGCACTTCGATCAAGGACCGCTTCCAGTTTTCGGTCGAAAACGCATAGATCGTCATATAGCGAATGCCCAGATCCGGAGCCTCGCGCACGATTTTCTTGATCTGCTCGGCGCCTTTGCGATGGCCCGCAAGACGCGGCCAGCCGCGCTTTTTGGCCCAACGCCCATTGCCATCCATAATGATCGCGACATGGCGCACGCCATAATCGGTCAATTCGGGTTGCGCGGGCGTCTTTGCCGTCTTTTTATCTTGCAGCGCCATGGGTGGGGTTCTTTCGCCTCAGACCTGCATGATTTCGGCTTGCTTGGCCTCAAGCGTTTTATCCACCAGCGCAGTATGAGCATCCGTCAGCTCTTGCACGGCGTTTTCCCAGAACTTGACGTCATCCTCGGACATGCCGTTGCCCTTGGCCTTCTTGATCTGATCCATCCCGTCACGGCGCACATTGCGGATCGCGACGCGCGCGCTTTCGGCGTATTGGGCGGCGACCTTGGTCAGCTCGCGGCGACGTTCCTCGTTCAACTCGGGGATCGGCAGCATGATGATCGTGCCGTTGGTCTGCGGGTTGATGCCCAGCCCGCTTTCGCGGATCGCTTTTTCAACCTTGTTAACCAAGCCCTTGTCCCAGACATTGACGGTGACCATGCGCGGTTCGGGGACGTTCACGGTGCCGACCTGATTGATCGGGGTCATCGTACCATAGGCGTCCACCATCACCGGCTCTACCATCGTGGCCGATGCCCGACCGGTGCGCAGCGATGCAAGTTCATGTTTCAGCGACGTCATGGCACCCTTCATGCGGTGCTCAAGGTCATCGGTGTCGATCTCAATCTCGTCGGACATTGTTCAATTTTTCCGTCTTTGTTGCGGCCTCGGGCTTTGGTTTAGCGCAGTGGCGAGGCGAAAGATAGCATTTGCGTGCCCCTTAGCCCTGCACAAGCGTGTAGGTGCCCTGCCCCGCAAGGATGCCACGAAAGCCGCCCGGCTCATCAAGAGAGAACACGATGATCGGCTTGTTATTGTCGCGCGCCAAAGCAATCGCCGAGGCATCCATGACGCCCAGATTCTTTTGCAGCACGACATCGTAGCTGACCGTGTCATAGCGCGTGGCATCGTCAAATTTCATCGGGTCTTTGTCGTAAACACCGTCAACCTTGGTACCCTTAAAGATTGCTTCGCAATTCATCTCATTGGCGCGCAGGGTCGCGGCGGTGTCGGTGGTGAAATACGGGTTGCCGGTGCCGGCCGCAAAAATACAGATCCGCTGCTTTTCAAGGTGGCGCACGGCACGGCGGCGAATGTAGGGCTCGCAAACCTCATCCATCGGGATCGCGCTGATGACGCGGGTGTGCAGCCCCAACGCCTCTAGCTGGGCTTGCATGCCAAGCGCGTTCATCACCGTCGCCAACATGCCCATGTAATCGGCCGTCGTGCGTTCCATCCCTTGGGCGGAGCCCGCCAGCCCGCGGAAAATGTTACCGCCGCCAATCACCATGCAAATCTCGACGCCCAGATCATGGACCGATTTGACCTCTTGGGCGATGCGCGCGACGGTCGGGGGGTGCAGGCCATACCCCTGATCGCCCATCAGGGCCTCGCCCGAGATTTTTAAAAGGACACGTTTGTATTTCGGTTTTGAATGGGTCTCGTCGTTCATGGTGTGTCCCCTCAGGTCAGACGGTTGTCATCGGCGCGCAAAATGTCGCAAATGGGGGCCGGGTTCAACCTCTCGTACCGAGGGATCGCACCCGTTTTACTCTTGTGCTCTTGTGATCGGCTGTAACAACGTGCCTAACCTGCCTGAAATCGCTTCGAATACCCCTGTTTTGATCGCCGGACCGACTGCCAGCGGCAAATCCGCGCTGGCCTTGGAAATCGCACAATCAGCGGGGGGCGTGGTGGTCAACGCCGATGCGCTGCAGGTCTGGTCGTGCTGGCGGGTGCTGTCGGCGCGCCCCTCTGTGGCGGAAGAGGTAAGCGCGCCCCATCGTCTTTACGGTCACATCGCGCCGGGGGCTGAGTATTCGGTGGGCCATTGGCTCAAAGAGGTGGCCGCGATCTTAGCCGATCACGCCAAGGGTGGCCCACGCCCGATCATCGTGGGCGGCACGGGGCTGTATTTTACCGCGCTGACCCAAGGTTTGGCGCAAATCCCCCCCACGCCACCCGCCATCCGTGCGCAGGCCAACGCGCGGCGCAGCCAAGATGGTCATGGTGCGATGCTGGCAGAGCTGGACGCGGCGACGCGCGCGCAAATTGATGCGCAAAACCCGATGCGTGTGCAGCGCGCTTGGGAGGTGATGCGCGCCACGGGCGAAGGTTTGGCAAGCTGGCAGGCGCGCACCCCCGCTCCACTTTTGGCGTTAGATGATTGTGTGCCCCTTCTGCTCGAGGCCGACCGCGACTGGCTAGCAGATCGCATCGACAGGCGGTTTGATGTGATGCTGGAACAGGGCGCTTTGGATGAGGTCGCCGCAATCGCCCCGATCTGGCAGCCCGAGGCGCTGTGGGCGCGCGCGATCGGGGCCCCGGAATTGATCGCCTATCTGCGCGATGAGATTGATTTGCCCGAAGCGCGCAGCCGCGCACAGGCAGCTTCTCGCCAATATGCCAAGCGCCAACGCACTTGGTTTCGTGCTCGTATGAAAGCATGGCACAAGATCGCGTGTGCGTGACCGCGCCGCCACAGCGCTAAGGGCGTAATGTTGAAAAACGATTGGTTGAACGCGGGTTACGCAGTATTCTGCACGCATTCGGCCATTCGAAAGATCGCAAAAGTGAAACTTTTCTCCACACCGCCGCTGTCGCAGTTTTCGCAATCCAAGCCTCGCCTGCCGGCGGTTTCAACCGGTGATGTCGGTGCCAGCTTGCCAAGCGCGCCCTCGGCCGCGCGCATCAGCCAGATCAGCCGTCTCGCCAAAGCCGGGCGTTGGCGGGTGGAGGCCATGCGCGCGCTCTCCGAGCCGTGCCTTTTGTGGTTCACGCGCGGTCAGGGCCGCATCACTTTGGGCGGCGTGACCCGCGGATATGGCCCCAACAACGTGATTTTTATTCCTGCCGGGGTGATGCATTCCTATGAGTTGGGTTCGCAACCGCAAGGTCAGGTCGTGCATTTTGGGCGCGACAGCGATCTTGTGTTGCCCCATTCCGTGCAGCATTTGCGGGTGCGCGATGCGATTTCACAGGGTGAGGTTAGCTCTGTTCTAGAGGCGGTGCAGCGCGAATTGGACAGCGACCGTCCGGCTGCGGATCGCGCCTTGCATCACCAACTTGGCCTGCTCAGCGTGTGGCTGGAGCGCCAGATTGCCAGCAACCAGACCGCCGCGATCCAAACCTCAGGCGCGCGTCGACTGGTGTCGCGCTACACAACGCTGGTTGAGCGCGATTTTCGCTCGGGTGTTGGCGTGGGCGACATGGCCGATGAGTTGGGCGTGACGGTAACGCATCTGACGCGCGCATGTCGTGAAAGCTGCAACAAAGGCGCATCCGAGATGTTGCAGGAACGCCGGCTGTATGCAGCACGCGAATTGCTGCGCGATACCAAAATTCCGGTGAAAGAGATCGCGGCGAGCCTTGGCTATACCAGCCCGGCCTATTTCACCCGCGCCTTCCACGCCAAGACCGGTAAGACGCCGATTGATTTTCGTCGCACCGGCTAAGGACGCCGCGTCACCGCTTGGACCAAGGCCGCGACTGACAATTGCGCGCCGCTACGCCCTTTTTAGCTTTAGGCCTACGCGCCGACCGATCTGCCGACCGTTCTATTGCGCCGCGAGTACCGGTGCCAAATCCACCGAGATGTCCAGCGTTGCGCGACCTGGCAGGTTGAACGCGGCGACGGAGCCGATCAAGCGCGCGCTTTCTCCTAACATCGAACGGCTGGCGGTCGTGGTGCGATCAAACATCGCCGCGCTGCGTTGGGTAGCCTGATCAAGCTGGTGCACTGCGCAGTTGATCTCTGAAATTCCACTCGCCTGTTCGCCAGAGGACACGGCGATGGCGCTGACCCTATCGTGAATTTCACGCACGGACGTCACGATGCGCCCCAGCGCCTCGCCGGTTTGGTCAACCAAAGCCACACCAGATTTCACCTGTGCATCCGAAGACGCAGTGAGTTGCGAAATTTCCTTGGCCGCATCCGAGGAGCGTAGCGCAAGCGCGCGCACCTCAGAGGCGACAACAGCAAAGCCACGACCGGCCTCACCCGCGCGCGCAGCCTCAACCCCTGCATTCAGAGCCAGCAGATTGGTTTGAAACGCGATGTCGTCGATCACCGAAGTGATGCGCGATATCGACTTGGCCGAGCTTTCGATCCCCGCCATCGCAGAGACCGCATTTTTCACGATCTGCGCGCCGTTTTCGGCATATCCGCGCGCCTCATTGGCCAACGAACGCGCAGATTGTGCCCCCTCTGCCGCCGATTGCACCGACACGGTCAACTCGTTCAGCGCCGCCGCCGTCTGTTCCAGCGCTGCGGCATTGCGTTCGGTCTGCTGGCCTAGCTCGTCAGCCGAAGAGGCAATAGATTGTGCCTCGGTATCAATATGCTGCGCGCCCTGCTTGATTTCGCTGAGCGAGCGGGCAAGCTGGGCGACAGCCGCGTTGAAATCAAGGCGCAGCTGTTCGTATTCGCCCGGCAATACCTCATCTAGGGTGCTGGCCAGATTGCCATGAGCCAACGCATTCAGCCCTGCGGCCAAGACCGACACGATGCGGGCCTGCTCCTCAAGCTGGTGTCGGGCGACGTCTTCACGCTCGCGCAGCGCAGCTTGCTCTTCGGCCTCGACCTTATGGCGCAACGCTTCGGCCTCTTGTTCGACAGCAGCTTGACTCGCCGCAGCCTTTTCTGCTTTAGCTTGGCGCGTTTTTTCGGCCTGACGAGCGTTTTCCTCCTCAAGACGCAGTGCGTCTTGCATCTGTGCGTTCTTTTCCAAATTCTCCGCAAAACCCGTTAAGGCGCGCGCCATTTCACCTAGCTCGTCTTGGCGATGCGTCCCCTCGACCTTGGTGGAAATATCACCTTGCGAGATCGCTTGCGTCGCGGCGGCCAGCCCCGAAATCGGGCGCACGATTGCCTGGCCCAAACGCCATGCAATCAGCGCAGAAATCACAAAAGACACCGCCGCGAGCGCAAGCGATATTTTTGTCATCATGGAATTGAGAGCGGTGACCTGCGTGGCCGGAGCGGCCATCGAGAACACACCGACCACGTCGTTGCTATAGTCGCGAACGACAAAGGCGCGCAAAAAGTTTTGCGCCCCGGCAAACTCGACATTGCCATCTAGCGTGCCGCCATCGTGCAGGCCTGCAAGCTGCGTTGCACTTAGGAACGGCGCGCTGCCCCCCGTCTTCGCCAACACCTTCGCGGGGCCTTGCGCTTGATAGGCATAGTATTCGTATTGCACGCCTGTGGTCTTGGTGAGTTGATCCAGCAAGCTTTGCCCGACATTCAACCCAACCTCGACCGAGCCGACTTGGACGCCATCATGAAACACCGGCGCAACACCGCGCGCGCCAATCCCGGCCTTCCCTGATTCAAGCGCCATGACGGGCGTGCCAGTCGCATTCACATCAACCACGGTTTTGCGAAAGGCAGACAGGTCATCGCCGCGTTTTCCAAGGTTGTGGATGCGGATCAGCGAGGTCGCGGGGGCGGTGTGAAACTGCAATTGCGCCATCCCGGTTTCATCGCGCAGAACCGGCCAGTTTTCCGCCCATATCGCCGCAAGCGCGCTATCATCACGCGCCGCCAATTCCCCCTGAACCAGCGGCAACCCCGCAATCAGTTTGGCACGATCAAGCGCCTCGCGTTCTGCAGATGCGATCTTGTCCTTAAGCTGATCTGCGGCGCTGTTCATCAGGTTGGCGCGCGTCATTTCATCAACCTTGCCACGCATCCAGAATACCCCGACCTCCATCAACCCGCAGGCAAGAAGAGCGACGAATATCGGCAGAATCAGGATCTGGCGGCGAAGGCGCATGACTTGGCTCCGATGAACGCGATATCATCGGGATAGGGGCAATTCGCTAAGATCGGGTTTACGCGATCTTGGTGCCGCAAGCAGCAATCGTCCCTGCCTAGGATGCGACGGGCGAGGCGCAACGCCCCGCCCGAATTGGTTAACCGGACTTAAGCAGACATGTCCAAGACGATCCGCCCGTCAATTTTACCCGCGATCATCTTGTCAAAGATGTCATTGATATCATCGAGTTTGCCGGGTGCCGTATGGGCGTGCACCAGCCCAAGTGCCGCAAATTCAAGGCTTTCCTTCAGATCCAGGCGTGTACCTACAATCGAGCCGCGCACCGTGATCCCTTCAAGCACCATATCAAATATCGGCAGCGGGAAATCACCCGGCGGCAAGCCGTTCATAGCGATCGTGCCGCCACGCCGCGCCATTTTGAGAGCCTGCGCAAACGCAATCGGTGAAACGGCGGTGACGAGAACGCCATGCGCGCCGCCGATCTCTTTGCGCAAATATGTGCCCGGATCGGTTTCCATCGCGTTAACGGTCACTTCGGCACCCAGCTCTCGCGCCAGTTTCAGCTTGGCAGGATCGACATCAACGGCAGCCACATGCAGCCCCATCGCACGCGCATATTGCACCGCCATATGGCCCAAGCCGCCAATCCCCGAGATCGCTACCCAGTCGCCGGGTTTGGCCTCGGTCATTTTGAGACCCTTATAGACCGTCACGCCAGCGCACAGCACTGGGGCGACTTCGATAAAACTTACGTTGTCAGGAAGATGGCCGACGAAGTTCGGATCGGCAATCGCGTAATCGGCAAAGCCGCCATTGACAGAATAACCGGTATTCTGCTGGCTTTCACACAGCGTTTCCCAGCCGCCAAGGCAATGCTCGCAATGTCCGCAAGCTGTGTAAAGCCACGGCACGCCGACGCGGTCGCCCTCTTTGACGTGGGTCACGCCTGCACCTACGCCCGAGACATATCCCACGCCCTCATGGCCGGGAATGAAGGGCGGGTTGGGTTTGACGGGCCAGTCACCATGGGCGGCATGCAGATCGGTGTGGCAGACACCGCAGGCCTCGATCTTGACCTGAATTTCGCCGGGGCCGGGTTCGGGAACGGGGGCGTCCTCAATCACAAGAGGTTTGCCAAACGCGCGCACAACGGCGGCTTTCATCATCTTTGCCATCAGTTTGTCCTTTCATATTTGGGGGAGGTCGAAACTCATACAGACGCGGGCCTGCGACACAGCGCGTCGCAAGGCAGAAAAACCGGGGAAATTTGGGGAAATTTAGCCAAAGTGACAGGCAGCGAGGGTTTCCCCTCACCACCTGCCGGGGAGGATTAGAAGAACCCGAGTTTGTTCGGGTTGTAGCTGACCAGCATGTTTTTCGTCTGCTGGTAGTGATCAAGCATCATCTTGTGGTTTTCGCGACCGATGCCCGATTGCTTGTAGCCCCCAAACGCAGCATGCGCCGGATAGGCGTGGTAGTTGTTGACCCAGACCCGACCGGCCTCAATCGCGCGGCCAAAGCGGTAGCAGGTGTTGGTATCACGCGACCAAACGCCCGCGCCCAAGCCATACATCGTGTCATTGGCGATCTCGAGCGCCTCGGCCTCGTCTTTAAACGTGGTGACCGACACGACGGGGCCAAAGATTTCTTCTTGGAAGACCCGCATCTTGTTGTGGCCTTTCAGGATCGTGGGCTGGATGTAATAGCCGTTGGACAGCTCGCCGTTAAAGCGCGCAGCCGCACCGCCTGTCAGCACCTCGGCCCCCTCTTCGCGACCGATTGTCAGGTAAGAGAGGATCTTGTCTTGCTGCTGCTGGCTGGCTTGGGCCCCGACCATCGTTTCCATCAAACGCGGATCACCCTGTTTGATCGCCTCGACGCGGGCAATGCAGCGCTCCATGAAGGCTTCATAGATGTCTTCCTGGATCAGCGCGCGGCTAGGGCAGGTGCAGACTTCGCCTTGGTTAAAGGCAAACAGAACAAAGCCCTCAATCGCCTTATCTAGGAAGGCGTCATCCTTGGCCATCACATCTGAGAAGAAGATGTTGGGCGATTTGCCACCCAGTTCCAGCGTGACCGGGATCAGGTTTTCGGTCGCCGCCTGCATGATCTTGCGCCCGGTGACGGTAGACCCGGTAAAGGCGATCTTGGCGATGCGCTTTGAGCTGGCAAGAGCGGCCCCGACTTCGGCACCGTAGCCGTTGACAATATTAAGCGTACCGGCGGGCAGAATATCCGCGACCAGCTCGGCCAGAACCAGAATGGCAGCCGGGGTTTGCTCGGCCGGTTTCATCACGATGCAGTTGCCTGCGGCCAGTGCGGGGGCCAGTTTCCACGCCGCCATCAGGATCGAGAAGTTCCACGGGATGATCTGGCCGACAACGCCCAGCGGCTCGTGGAAGTGATAGGCGACGGTGTCTTCGTCGATCTGCGACATCGTGCCTTCCTGGCTGCGCAGCACGCCTGCGAAGTAGCGGAAGTGGTCGATTGCCAGCGGAATATCGGCCAGCGTCGTTTCGCGGATCGGCTTGCCGTTGTCCCAAGTCTCTGCGGCTGCGAGCAGGTCAAGATTTTCCTCAAGACGGTCGGCGACTTTCAAGATGATGTTGGAGCGCTCTGCCGCCGAGGTCTTGCCCCAAGCGTCTTTGGCGGCGTGCGCTGCATCTAACGCCAGTTCGATATCGGCCTCGGTCGAATGGGCGACTTCGCAAACCTTACCGCCAGTGATCGGGGTGATGTTGTCGAAGTATTTGCCCCCCACCGGCTCGACGAACTTGCCGCCGATGAAGTTGCCGTAACGCTCGCGGAATGGCGATGTCATTACGCCTTTGAATTCTGCTGCCATGTCATTGGCCATCTGTCTTCCTCCCGAAAATTCTCCGCTCACTCCTCATGACGAGCGGCATGGGAAAAGGATGGCCATACTACCTCTGCTTGCATAGCCGCCCTGCGCAGGAGGAATGCCTGATATGTCTCAGACGCGAGACAGGTGCAGGTGCAGAAAGCGGGAAATCGGTCACAGACGCGTGATTTCGCCAATGCAGCAAAGGCAAAATGCGAAACGGGCGACCCTAACTGAGTCGCCCGCCTGATAGATTCGCATCACCCAGAGAGGGGGCGATTATTTCTCGACTGTAGCCGAGGCGATGTAGTCGGGATCTTCGACCAGACCGTTTTTCGCCGCATCGCCCTTTTTGATCTTATCGACCACATCCATGCCCGAGATCACATGTCCCACCACGGTATATTGCCCGTCAAGGTTGGGCGCAGGTGCGAACATGATGAAGAACTGCGAGTTGGCGGAATTCGGGTCAGACGAGCGCGCCATGCCGACAATGCCGCGCTGGAACGAGCGGTTCGAAAATTCAGCCGGCAGATCGGGCAGATCGGAACCGCCCATTCCCGCCATCGAGGTATCGCCACCCTTCTTGCCAAACTGCACATCGCCCGTTTGCGCCATGAAGCCGTCGATCACGCGGTGAAACACCACGCCATCATATTTGCCGTCTTTGGCCAGAGTCTCAAGACGCTCGACCGCTTTGGGGGCAACGTCTGGCAGCAGGTCGATCACGACCTTGCCCGTTGTGGAGCCGCCAATTTCCAGCACCAGTTTCGGACCGCCTGTATCGGCCACACCCGAGCTGTCACTATCGGCAAAGGCCGCAGGTGCTGCAAACGCGAGCGCTGCGGCCAGAACGGTGCGGCGGGTGAAATTACGCATCCGCAGCCACCTTGACCGAGATCATGCGATCGGGGCTTTGCGGCGGTTCGCCGCGCGCGATCTTGTCGACATGCTCCAAGCCCGAAATCACCCGGCCATAAACGGTATATTGCCCGTTCAGGAAGTGATTGTCCGAGAAGTTGATGAAGAACTGTGAGTTGGCCGAGTTCGGATTGGCCGAACGTGCAGCGCCCAGCGTGCCGCGATCATGGGGCAACTTGGAGAACTCTGCCGGGACATCGGGATATTGCGACGCGCCAGTGCCCGCACGGCCCGGATTATAGTCTTTTTCCATATTGGCATTGGCGACATCGCCGGTCTGCGCCATAAAACCGTCAATCACGCGGTGGAAGGCCACGTTGTCATAGGCGCCATCGCGCGCGAGTTGCTTCATGCGCTCGGCATGTTTGGGGGCGACATCTGCAAGCAACTCGATCACTACGGGACCGTCTTTCAACTCGATGATGATGGTGTTTTCGGGATCTTTGATCTCGGCCATGAAAAACCTCCTTTGGCAATTGGCGCGACCATAGGGGGGCGAGCGGGTCACTCGCAAGGGCAAAGCGGCGCAATTGAGCGACATAGCGTTGACCTTGGTGCCCCATATCGGCAAGTTTGCGCGAGCGCACAGCCGCGTGATAAACGCATCGCGATCCAGCGACGAATGGGAGAAATTTTTTATGGCTTGGAAAACCCTCGACGAGGTCGATCTTGCGGGCAAGATCGTTATGGTGCGCGTCGATATCAATGTGCCGGTCGAAAATGGTAAAGTGACCGATGCCACGCGCATCGAAAAGATCGTGCCCACGGTGCGCGACATTCTGGAAAAAGGCGGCAAGCCTGTGCTGCTCGCGCATTTCGGTCGCCCCAAAGGGCAGATCGTTCCCGAGCTAAGCTTGAAACAACTCGTGCCCGCGCTGCAAACGGCGCTGGGTGTACCGGTGAAATTCGCCGAGGATTGCATCGGCGGGCCAGCCAAACGCGCAGTCGCTGCGTTGCAGCCCGGCGAAGTGCTGCTGCTGGAAAACACCCGCTTTCACGCGGGCGAGGAAACGAATGACCCGCAACTGGCGGCCTCAATGGGGGCGTTGGGCGAGATTTACGTCAATGACGCGTTCTCGGCAGCCCACCGCGCGCATGCCTCGACTGAGGGCATCACCCATGTGCTACCCTCTGTCGCAGGTCGCTTGATGGAGGCCGAGTTGAAGGCGCTCAATGCCGCCCTTGGCAATCCCGATCGCCCGGTGACAGCCGTGGTCGGCGGGGCGAAGGTGTCGACCAAGCTCGATCTGCTGGGCAATCTGGTGGCCAAGGTCAATCATCTAGTGATCGGCGGCGGCATGGCCAATACGTTCCTTGTGGCGCAGGGCATTGATGTCGGCAAATCGCTGGCCGAACACGACATGGCCGACACCGCGCGCGCGATCTTGGACAAGGCCAGCGCGTCGGGCTGCACGATCCATTTACCCGTGGATGTGGTTGTGGCGCGTGAATTCAAAGCGGGGGCCGAGAATGAAACCGTCGCCAATGACGCCTGTCCTTCGGACGCGATGATTCTGGATGCCGGACCGCAATCGGTGGCCGCGATCATCAAGGTTTTCGAGGGCAGCAAGACGCTGATCTGGAACGGCCCGCTTGGCGCATTCGAGATCGCGCCGTTTGATGCCGCAACGAACGCCGCCGCCGCCAAAGCCGCCGAGTTGACGCGCGAGGGCAAGTTGGTTTCCGTGGCAGGCGGCGGTGATACTGTTGCGGCCCTTAACAAGGCCGATGCCGCCAAGGATTTCACCTATATCTCGACCGCAGGCGGAGCCTTTCTTGAATGGATGGAAGGCAAGGAACTGCCCGGCGTCGCCGCCTTGGAGCGCAGTTAACATGAGCGGCCCGCGCGGTTGGGCGCTGGTGACCGGGGCCTCGTCTGGTATCGGTCGCGAACTGGCGCGCTGCGCGGGGGCCGATGGCTATAACCTGATCCTCTCGGGGCGCAATACCGCCGCGCTTGAGGATCTGGCACGCGAGATCGGCGCGGCTTCGGGGGTAAATGCGCGCCCCTGCCCCGCCGATCTGTCACAGCCCGGCGCTGCGCATGATTTGTGGACGCGTGCACAAGCTTTGGCGGATGGCCCGATTCATGTGCTGGTGAATAACGCAGGTCTTGGAAGTCACGGCCAGTTTGCCAGCACTCCGGCGGGCGATGCGCGCGAAGATGAGGTAATCGCGGTCAATATCACCGCTGCGACGCAGTTGATGCGCCATGCAATTGAAGAAATGCGCCCGCGCGGCGCGGGGAGGATCTTGAACGTGGCCTCGGCTGCCGCGTTCATGCCAGGGCCGAATATGGCGGTCTATCACGCCTCCAAAGCCTACTTCCTGTCGCTCAGTGAGGCGGTCGCAAGCGAGTTGTCAAACACGAACATTACGATCACCGCGCTGTGCCCCGGCGCCACGCGCACCGCCTTTTTTGAGCGCGCCCAAACCGGCACCACATGGCTGATGAAACTCGCCCCGATGCCCACCGCGCAAAGCGTGGCGCGCACGGGCTGGAAGGGTTGCATGAAGGGGCGGCGCATCACCGTGACGGGGCTGGACAACAAGATATTTACCTTTATGCCCCGACTGGCCCCACGCGCCCTTGTGAGTGCGCTAACCGGCTGGTTCTTGCGCCGCGCAGGCTAAAAAGCGCGCCCCTGCCCGACTGTTAGCGTCACCAGCGTTGCATTGCCAAAGCGTCAAGCCTATCCCTTCCTAGACCCATTTCTACGAGGAGGCACTGGCCCATGGCGAACGCTCAACAAACCGCGAAAATGCGCGAAGGCAACGGCTTTATCGCGGCTCTTGATCAGTCGGGCGGCTCCACGCCGAAGGCGCTGGGGCTGTATGGCATCAAAGAAGACGCCTATAGCTCTGAAGCTGAAATGTTTGATTTGATCCACCAGATGCGCACCCGCATCATCAAATCGCCCGCCTTCTCGGGGGGGAAAGTCGTCGGCGCGATCTTGTTTGAACAAACGATGGATCGCGATGTCGATGGCACGCCGACCGCCACCTACCTGTGGGAAAGCTGCAATGTTGTGCCCTTCCTCAAGATCGACAAAGGACTAGAGGCCGAGGCCAATGGCGTGCAATTGATGAAGCCGATCCCGGGCCTTGACGACCTGCTGAGCCGCGCCGTGAAAGCGGGCATTTTCGGCACCAAGGAACGCTCGGTCATTTCGGCGGCCAATGCGCAAGGGATCAAGGCAATCGTCGATCAGCAATTCGAACTTGGCGCGCAGGTGATCAGCCACGGGCTGATGCCGATCCTTGAGCCCGAGGTCACGATCTCGATCAAGGATAAGGCCGAGGCCGAAGACATACTGCTGGCCCAAATCCTGCGCCATCTCGACGCGCTGCCCGAGGGCCAGCAGGTGATGCTCAAGTTGACGCTGCCGAGCAAAGCCAACCTCTATAAGCCGCTGGTCGATCACCCCAAGGTGCTGAAAGTGGTAGCGCTGTCGGGCGGCTATCCGCGTGCCGAGGCAAATGCGAAACTTGCGCAAAACACCGGCATGATCGCGTCCTTCTCGCGCGCGCTGACCGAAGGTCTGAGCGCTCAGCAATCGGATGCCGAATTCGATGCGATGCTGGGGGACGCTATCACCTCGATCCACGCAGCCTCTGTTGCAGGCTAAAGCGGGCTAAGACGTCTGGGCCAAGCCAATTGGCCCGGACGTCGCTTAGCGGCCTTGAGCGATCACTTGGGGCGTGCATGGGCGCATCAACATAAGGTCGCCCGTATAGCGAGGGCGCTTTTTAGCCCGCGTCGTCCAACAAGTCTGCAAACAGCGCGGTTTGCTTGATCATCTTGGCTTGCAGCGCCTTCATCAAATCTTCGGGGCGCAACATCCCGCCATTCCAAGTCGCGATCTGATCCAATCCATCATTCACCCCATGATCGCGCGCATAGGTGAGCGCGTTTTTGGTGCCCGCAATGGCCAGCGGGGATTTCGCCGCAATCTCGCGCGCCATCGCAAGGGCGGCTTCGATTGTGGCCTCGCGGTCTGGATGGATCGCATTCACAAGGCCCCAGCCCTTGGCTTCATCCGCGCTGAATCGCCGCCCCGTATAGGCCAGTTCACGCACGATACCGGGCGCGATCAGCTTGGGCAGGCGTTGCAATGTGCCAACATCTGCAGTCATGCCGATGTGGATTTCTTCGATCCCAAAGGCGGTTTCGGTGCTGGCGATGCGAATGTCGCAGGCAGTGATCAGGTCAATTCCGCCACCCAGACAGACGCCATGCACGGCGGCGATGACAGGCACGCGCATCTCTTCAAGGCTGCTCAGCGAGGCTTGGAATTTGCGCACCAGATCGCGCAATGCATAGGCGCCGCGCCCCGGCTCGGACTGCATCAAACCGGTGATGCCATTAAACACCGCCAGATCCATCCCCGAGGTGAAATGGCGCCCGCGTCCCGACAGCACAACACAGCGCACCGCCGGATCTGCGTCCAAGGCGGCGGCAATGCGCGGCAGATCCGCCCAGAAATCGGGCGTCATGCTGTTGGCCTTGTCGGGATTGTTCATCTCAAGATGGGCGACGCCATCATTGATGGTGAGCGCGAAGTAGGTTGACGAAAAACTGTCGGTCATGGCTGCCTCATGCGGGTTAAGGGCGCGTTGCATCCTTGCTAGCATTGCCTACCGGGTCTCGGAAACGGGTTTGCGCGTCTGGCGTGCAAAACGTCACGGCACTTTTTCGTGGCTCGGCGCGATGATTGGGCGCTGTGTGCGAGGCTCCAACGTGGTGATCTTGCTGCCGGGTTGGTTCCAGCGGCGGCGGGGGGCAGCCGCCCCCCGGCCCATCTAGCGCTATTTCACAATCGTTTCCGGCCCCATCGCCATCGTGGGCAGGAAGGTCGAGATGATCGGCACATAGGTGATCAGGATCAGGAAGACGAACAGCACCGCAAGGAACGGCGCCGAGGCCTTGACCACGCGCATGATCGGCATCCCCGCCACGCCAGAGGTGACGAACAGGTTTAGCCCGACTGGCGGCGTGATCATCCCGATCTCCATGTTGACTACCATGATGATGCCCAGATGAATCGGATCGACGCCGAGTTGGATCGCAATCGGGAAGACCAGTGGGGCGACGATCAGGATCAGCCCCGAAGGCTCCATGAACTGCCCACCGATCAGCAAGATGACGTTCACGATCACGAGGAACATGATCTTGCCCAGACCTGCGGCGAGCAGGGCTTCGGTGATCTTTTGCGGGATTTGCTCATCCGTCAGCACATGTTTCAGGATCAGCGCGTTGGCGATGATGAACATCAAGGTGATGGTCAGCTTACCCGCCTCGAACAGCGTGTCGCGCGTGCTTTTGTGCCAGAGCACCTCTAGGATCGCCTGCGGGCGTTTGAACAAGCTGATCTTGGTATCGCCCTGATCGAGCGGCCCCATGTCGCGATAGATAAAATTCGCCACGATCCAAGCATAGACGGCGGCGACGGCGGCGGCCTCGGTCGGGGTGAAGATACCCCCGGTGATGCCGGGAATGCCATACAACCCGATCATGATAATCGCGATCAGCATCAACCCCCAGAAGGCATCGCGGAAACTGGCCCAGACCTCGCCCCAGCCCTGCCACTCGCCCTTGGGCAGCTTGCGCCGGATGGCGATAAACAAGATCGTCGCCATAAGCATGAAGCCCGCCAGAAGGCCGGGAATGACGCCCGCAAGGAACATCCGACCGACCGACACATCGGTCGCCGAGGCATAGACCACCATCACGATCGAGGGCGGGATCAGGATGCCCAGCGTACCTGCGTTACAGATCACGCCAGCGGCGAAGTCTTTGGAATAGCCGACCTGACGCATCGCCGCGATCACGATAGAGCCGATCGCTACCACGGTCGCTGGGCTGGAGCCCGACAGCGCGGCAAACAACATACAGGCGAACACGCCTGCAATCGCCAGCCCGCCGGGCAGATGCCCGACCACCGCGATGGCAAAGCGAATGATGCGCTGCGCCACGCCGCCCGTAGACATGAACGACGAGGCAAGAATGAAGAATGGGATCGCCAGCAGCGTCGCGTGATTGTCCATCGCGTCATACAGCGACTGTGCAACCGAGGCGAGCGAGGCATCCGAAAAGATCAACAAAAACAGCGTCGAGGCCAGCCCGAGCGACACCGCAATCGGCACGCCCACCAGCATGAAGCCGATCACCATCACGAACAGAAAGAGGATATCCATGTGCTCAGTCTTCCTTGTTCATATGGGCGACATCTGCGATCTGATCCTCGGCCTCGTGGCTGACTATCAGGGCGCTGCGGGTGCCGCGCACAATACCAATACCCGCTTGGATAAAGCGGATCAGCAGCAGTGCTACGCCAAAAGGCAGGATGAAATAGGGCAGGAAACGGGGCAGCTTGTCATAGGTCTCGCCTTGATTGAACCAGTCCTCAAGAAAGGACAGAAACTGCGGGAACGGCACCTGATCGGTCATATAGAACGCACGATCACGGGTCGGAATAAAGCCGGTCGGGAACCAGCGCCCACCGGTTTGCTCCAGCCCGGCAAAGGGCGCCCAATAATCCCATGCCCCCTTGAGCAACAACACCGCGTATAGAATACACAGCACCGCCGCCAAAATCGCCATCGCCTTGCGCGGGCGCAGCGGCAGCATGTTGATCACCGCATCTACGCCCAGATGCGCCGTGACCTTGACCGCATAGGACATCCCCAGCAACACCAACCAGGCAAACAGGATCAGCGTTACCTCTAACCCCCAGATCAGCGAGGAGTTGAACACATAACGCAGCACCACATTGACGAAGGTGATCAGCGTCATCATCCCAAGGATCAACGCGATCGCGCCCTCTTCGATATGGTGGATGACATAAGACAAGCGAGAGCGCGGCTCATAGCGCTGGGTCATGGGGTCGCTCCGGTTCTGGTGGGGCCAAAGGCGTCAGGCGCGCGCACGTGTGGGGTCGCGCGCGCCTGAGTATCCGGGCAAAGCTGTGGGGGTTCACCCGGAATGCTTGGATCAATGCTTGGCGTTGATCGCTTGAGCTGCGTCGATGTTTTCTTGGCCGACATCGTCGGTGAACTGCGCCCAGACGGGTTTCATCACATCAACCCATTGCTGGCGCTGCTCTGGGGTCAATTCGCGGATTACGCCGCCCGCGTCAAGGATCGATTGCTTGGATTGCGCCTCGACATCGTTGATCGCGCCGTTCCGCTCGACGGTGACCTCATGCAAGATCGTGCCGATCTGCTCGCGCATTGCCGGATCAAGGCTGTCCCACCAATCGACCGAGGTCACGACCATATAATCAAGCAAGCCGTGGTTGGTTTCGGTCGTGCCGTCCTGCACCTCGTAGAATTTCTGGCCGTAGATGTTGGACCAAGTGTTTTCCTGACCATCCACAACGCCGGTTTGCAGCGCGCCGTAGACTTCCGAGAACGCCATCGGCTGCGGGCTGGCCCCAAGCGCCTCCATCTGCGCAATCAGCACATCCGAGGGCTGCACGCGGAACTTCAGCCCCTTCGCATCGCCAGGCACCAGAAGCGGCTTGTTGGCCGAGAATTGCTTGAGGCCGGAATGCCAGAATTCCAGCCCCTGAAGGCCGCGCCGCACCATCGCATTCTTCATTTCCTGCCCGGTTTCCGAGTTCTGGAACTCGTCCACGGCGGCCATGTTCTTAAACATGAAGGGCAGATCGAAGATGCGGTATTTCTTGGTGAAGGTTTCAAATTTCGACAGGCTGGGCGCGGCCATTTGCACATCACCCTGCAACATCGCCTCTAGCACCTGATCGTCATTATAGAGCGTCGAGTTCGGATAAACGTCGACACAGGCCTTGCCATCCATTTCCGCATTCACCCGCTTGGCAAACAGCGCCGCCGCGATGCCTTTGGGGTGTTTGTCGGTGTTAGTGACATGGCTGAATTTGATGACCATTTCGCCCGGATCGCATTTCATCGGATCGGCCGAAACGACCGAGGCCGAAGCCAGCAAAGCGAGCGCCGAAACGGCGGCGGTGAGTTTTTTCATGATGTCCTCCCAGACGGTATTTATCGCGCACCGGTCCTCTCCGACGCTTATGCGCAGCAAAGAGCCACAAGCCCGCGCGATCAACAGTTTCGTGAAGGCAATGTGACGCAGAGTGAATTTGATGTAAAATCATATAGTTGAGCGAGAAATGCAAAAGCCCGCCCCCAAAGCCTGTGCGAAATCCCGCACAGCCCCGCGCCTTGATGCGGCGAATCCCCGCCAAGGCCAAGCGCCACCCTGCCCTAAAATCGCCCCGCCCGCGCCGAACCGGTGCCGCTAAGGGCGGTGAGCATGGCTGCATTTGGATAAGGAGATTTGAGAATTGAGTCATTTGAAGTTCAAGTCGCGAAAGAATGTGCCATGAGCACGCCCGCATTCATCCGCATTATCACTGCTCTGGCGCTCGTTTTCGGGCTGTCGGGCTGTCGCGATAAACATGACTGGAACCAGCGGCTCACGGTGCGTGTAGAGACGCCGCAGGGGGAGCGCTCGGGGGCCTCGGTGGTCGAGGTGACGGCGTGGTTCGGGCGGATTCCTCTTAGCGGTAACGAGGTCGAATACCGCGCCCAGGGCGAGGCGACGGTGGTCGAGATCGCGCCCGGAAAGTATCTGTTTGCGCTGTTGCCGGGCTCGGCAGAGCGGTTCTACTGGTCGGCGCGCGACCGGTTCAAGGGGATGAGCCGGGGGGAGTGGCTGGGTCAGATCCCGCGCCAGAGCGCTCCGGTCGAGGTCAGCGACCGCGCGATGCCGCTGCTGGTGACCTTTGGCGACATCAACGACCCGACGAGCGTGCAGCGCGTCGATCCCGCCGATCTTGCGGCGAGTTTCGGCCCCGGTGTCCGCCTCAAATCCATCACGCTGGAAATCACCGATGCGCCGGTGAGCACGGGCAAGGTGGAGGCGGTGTTGGGGTGGTTGAGTTGGTCACGAGAGAAGCTACTCGCTGCTGGTAATGGCCGGAATCCCGTTCAGATTTCGGTGGATGGCGGTGAACTGGCGCTTGGAAGAAATGATTTTCGGAGCAAGTAATTAGATGGCAATTTCCAAAGAACTTTTCCTCGCAATCCTCTCGATGGATTCTTACAACCGCGGCTACGGTGCGGGCATTTCCGATGGCGGCAAGGACGACCCGGATGGGCTGGGCGAAGTAAAAGGGACTTCCGCTGTAGGCAGCGCGACAGTCTCTTACACGATAGCCGACGCCGACCTAACAGACGAAGCCCAAACCGCCAGCTTCTACGCCATCGCCTACACCCTGACCGAAGACGCGGGATCAAGCGTCGAGGGCATCGCCCCCGGCACGACCATCCTCTCCTATCGCGGCACGGACAACCCGACCTTGAACGCCAGCGATGACTCGGGTGGCTCCGATATCACCAACGGCTGGGTGTTGCGCCCAACCCCCGATAATCCTCTGCCCGCAGCCCGTGGCGCGCGAGTTTGTCGTAAAACGTCTTGCGCGGGAGTTTGAGGGCGGTGGCGGCCTCGGTGGCGTTGCCGCCAGCTTGTGCGAGCGCCTCGGCCAGCAGCGATTTTTCGACGCCTGCCATGCGCTCGGCCAGCCCCAGACTTTGCGCCGCCTCGCCCGCGCCAAGGCCCATCGCAAAGCGCATCGCCTCGGACATCAGCGCGCGCGAATTGCCCGGCCAGTCGCGCGCCATCAACGCCGCACTCAGATCGGGCGGGATCTCGGGGATCGCCAGATTGGCCTGCTCGCAGGCGGTCGCGACATAGTGGCGAAACAGATCGGGAATGTCTTCGGGGCGCTCAGACAGCGAGGGCACGCGCAGGCGCAGCGCCTCAAGTCGCCAGTAGAGATCGGGATTGAAGCGGCCCGCGCGCGCCAGTCCGACCAGATCGCGATAGGTGCCCGCGATGAGGCGCGTGGCAGGGCGCGTTTCTAGCAGATCGATCAGGGCAAACTGGGCGGGTTGGGGCAGATCGGCGACCTCATCAAGATAGAGCGTGCCACCCTCGGCCTGCGTAAAACTGGCGGCGAGATCCTCGGGCGACAACCCGGCGGCGGCGCGTTTGACAAAGGGACGGCGGGCATGGCTGGAGAGCAGGTGGATCACTTCAGCGATCTTGGAATTGCCCGCGCCGGGCGCGCCGGTAATCAACACCTCGGCCCCCGAGCGTGCGGCCCGGCGGGCATTCTCGCGCAGAGCCTCCCCCACCGCCGAACGCCCCACCAGAATGCGCGCCGCCGCATCGCCACGCTGGCCTTCGCGCTTGAACAAGCGGATCTGCATTACCCGCGCGCGTTGCTCCAATGCTCTCTCAACTACGGCCAATAACTCTTTGCCTGAACAAGGTTTTTCCAGAAAATCATAGGCACCAAGCGCCATCGCCCTCACCGCCATCGGCACATCGCCCTCGCCCGTAAGCAAGATCACCGGCAGATCCGCATCCGCCTTTTGCACCAGCTCCAGCAGCGCGAAACCATCCTTGCCCTGCATGCGGATATCGCTGACCACAACGCCCTCAAACTCGCGGCCGATATGATCCTTGGCCTCGATATAAGAACTGGCCAGCGTGGGCCGAAGCCCCGCCAGTTCCAGCGTCTGCCCCAGCGCTTCGCGCACCGCGCGATCATCATCGACAAATAACACACGCCGGATCATCTAGCCGCCCTCCCTTTGCGGTGCCTCGCGCAGATCGACGGTGAACACCGCCCCGCCCGTTGCGGCGTTCTCACCGCGCAGGTTGCCGCCGAACCCTTGCACCAGACCGTAGGAAATCGACAGGCCAAGGCCAAGCCCTTCGGCGCTGCCGACCTCTTTGGTGGAATAGAACGGGTCGAAAATGCGGCTTGGGTCGGCGATGCCGGAGCCGGTATCAGCGACCGTGAGGCGAATGCCATCATCCGCGCGGGTGATCGCGATGCTCAACTGACGGGTCGGCGCGCCCTCCATCGCATCAAGCGCATTGGCCAGGAGGTTGAGCACGACCTGACTAAGCCGCACCTCGCCCCCCATCACGATGGCGGGAAAATCGGGGCGCTGCCAGTTGACGCTCACCTCGCCCTGTTTGATGCGCGCATCTAGCATCTCCAGCGCGCTTTCCACCACCGCCGCCAGCCCGACTCGCGTCGCAGGTTCGCTTTCTTGACGCGCAAAGGCGCGCAGGTTGCGGATGATGCGCCCCATGCGATGGGCCATCGCACCGATCCGCCCCAGCGTCGCGCCCGCCTCTTGCACGCGCCCGCGTTCTAGCAACAATTCGGCATTCTCAGCATAGGAACTTATCGCCATCAGCGGTTGGTTCAACTCGTGGCTGATGCCCGCCGACATCTGCCCCAGCGCCGAGAGCTTGCCCGCCTGCACCAGTTCATTTTGCGTGCGCTGCAACTCCTCATTTGCCGCGCTAAGTTCGGCTGTGCGCGCCGCCACGCGCACCTCAAGGGCGGCATTGGCCAGCGCCAAAGCGCGCCGCCGCTCCCATAGCGCCAACAGTACCGCGCCAAGAGCGAGAAACCCCGCCGCGGTGGACAGCGACGCCAAGCGCGCCGCGCGCAGCACCGGATCAGCCGATGCCAGCGCATGACCCGTCATCGCAATCACCGGCAGCGCGCGCGTCACCTCTAGCCCCGGCCCCGCCAGCGAGCCTTGCCCGAACAGCAATTCTCGCCCCGCGAAAGGACGTGCAATCATCGGCGCGCGCACAGAAATTGCGCCTGCAGGATAGATCAGCGGATCGGGGCGCGTTGTCCCTTGCGCGGTCAGCACGAGATCGATGCGGTTGGTGAGAAAGCTGACGCCATCGGCATCGCTAAACCAGACCGGCACCGGATTGCCGCGCCCCTCGGCCTCGACATCGCTGGCGCGCAAACGCACCCGCACAATCGCGATCACCCCGCCTTGGGGGGCAAAGACCGGCGCGGCAAAGGTGAACAGGCGCTGCCCGGTCTCGGGGTCTACGAAATGATCAAATCCGGTCGCGCCTTGCGCCGCGCGGGTGAGAGCGCGCGAAATATCCACGCCCGAAGGGGCCTCATCTGGCCCCGCCAGAACCGACCCATCGGGCGCGATCAACCAGATGTCGCGCGCGCCCGCGTAGTCGGCGAGGCGCTGCAAAGTCAGGCTGACGGGCTCATTGCGCCCCGCCCCGCCCGCGCGCCCTTCTTGGGCAAAATTTTGAGCCAGCGCCACCACATCGGGGTGATCGGCCGCCAGCACTGCAACCTCGCGAAATTGCAACAACGCGGCCACCAGCCGATCCGAGGCGAGACGCAGATCCGATGCGCCTTGGGCCTCTATGCGCGCCAAGCCCTCGCGCGCGGAGACGCGCCAGACGACAAAAGACGCCGCCAAACTCAGCGCCAGCCAAATCAGCAACAGGGTGACCCGCGTGCGCATCTAAAGCGGGAAGATATAGAGGATGAAATCTGACGCCGGTGCGAAACGGTCATAGAGCTTGCGCGCCGTCGCGTTGTCCTGCTGTGTGGCAAGGCGCACCGCTTCGATACCGCCCTTGCGCGCGGCGTCCTGGACATGTTCGATCAAAGCGCGCCCGACGCCGTGCCCGCGCGCCTTGGGGGCGGCGAACAGATCATGGATGTAGCATAGGCGCTGCCCCTTGAGCGGGCGCAAATTGACCTCCCAATGCACCAAGCCAAGTGCCGCGCCATCGGGCGCACGCGCCAGCGCGCCGTGCAGCGCGCTACCCTCGTCGCATAGCCAGTCCCAGACCGTATCCAGCGTGGGCTCGGGGTCGCTTTTGTAAAACGTGCAATAGCCGCGAAACAACGGCTCCCAACCGGCGCGATCTTGGGGCGAGATTTCGGTGATCTGAACCATGATGTCCTCCCGTTACGTCCTTGGTGGCGCTATGGGCGTCAAAGTGCAAGCGCGAGGCTTGAAACATCGTGGCGCTTGGGGCCAATTGGGGGCCACGCAACCGGAGCCGATATGCAAACCCTGACCCAATCGCCGCTGGATGCGGAATTCGTGCAAAACCCCTATCCGTTTTATGATCGCGTGCGCGAGGCTGGGCCGTTTGCGTATTGGTCCGATTACAAAATGGCGGTGAGTGCGCGGGCGTCGGTCGTCGGCGCGGCTTTGCGGGATCGCCGTTTGGGGCGTGAGACACCGGCAGAACTGGCCCAGCCCACACCGCCCCATCTTGAGCCGTTTTACGCGCTTGAACGCCACTCGATGCTGGAACTCGAAGCGCCGCGCCACACGCGGTTGCGCCGTCTGGTGGTGCGCGCGTTTACCTCGGGGCGTATCGCGGCACTGGCACCTGATATTACCGCGCTGTGCCATCGCCTGATTGACACCATGCCCGACGGCGGCGGCGATTTGCTGGAGCATTTAGCCAAGCCACTGCCCGTGATCGTGATCGCACGGCTGCTGGGCGTGCCTGAAACGGACGCGCCGCAATTGCTCGCGTGGTCAAACGCGATGGTGCAGATGTATCAGGCGCGCCGTGACGCGGCGCTTGAAGCCGAGGCCGCGCAAGCCGCACAGGCATTTACCGACTACCTCAGCGCGCTGATCGAGACGCGGCGCAAAGCCCCCGGAAGCGACCTGCTGTCCGATCTGATCGCGGTGCAAGATAACGGCGCCCATCTGAGCCGTGACGAGTTGATCGCGACGGTGGTGTTGCTGCTCAATGCCGGACATGAGGCGACGGTGCATTCCATCGGCAATGGCGTGAAAACGCTGCTGGAACAGGGCGTTACGACAGAATGGCTGGGCACAGAACAGATTGACGGCACGCTCGAAGAAATCCTACGCTTTGATCCACCGCTGCATCTGTTCACCCGCTGGGTCTATGAGGATATTGAGCTTCAGGGCGAGACGATCCGCGCGGGCAGCCAGATCGGGCTGCTGCTGGCCGGGGCCAATCGCGACCCGGACACTTGGGATAGCCCCGACGCGTTCAATCCGCGACGACCTGTGAAAACCAATTATTCCTTTGGCGCGGGCGCGCATTTCTGCATTGGCGCACCGCTTGCACGTCTTGAGATTCGCATCGCGCTGCCGCTGCTGTTCGAACGCCTGCCCGCGATGGCGCTGACCCGCCCGCCCGTTTATGGCGATGTCTATCACTTCCACGGGTTGGAGGCGCTGGATCTGCGCTACTGAACGGATTTCCATCCACAACGCGCGCTTGCGAATACTGTTTCGCGCCAAACGCTTTTCCCTGCGGCAATTCCCCGCTATGACCGGGGTTCTAGTTAGATTTGAGCCAGATCAAAGTAAACCGGGCGGAAAACCCCGTATCCGGACCCGATAAGTTGTGTTGCGACGAAAGACCTGAACCATGAACGAGAGCGCCGTGAACGAGATTCCCAAGGTCAAGACCCTGCCCGACGCCCAGACCGTGACCGAGGTCACCCATTGGACCGACCGGCTGTTTTCCTTTCGCGTGAGCCGTCCGCAAAGCTTGCGCTTCCGCTCGGGTGAGTTCGTGATGATCGGGCTGATGGGCGATAATGGCAAACCGCTGCTGCGCGCCTATTCCATCGCCTCGCCCAACTGGGATGAGGAACTGGAGTTCTATTCGATCAAAGTGCCCGACGGGCCGCTGACCTCGAAGTTGCAACATATCAATGTCGGGGATGAGATCATCCTGCGCCCCAAGCCCGTGGGCACGCTGGTGCATGACGCGCTGTTGCCGGGCAAACGGGTGTGGTTTCTGGCCACCGGCACCGGAATTGCGCCGTTTGCGTCACTGATGCGCGACCCCGAGACTTACGAGAAATTCGATGAGGTCGTGATGATGCACACCTGCCGCACCATCGAAGAACTTGAATACGGTCGCCAACTGGTCGACAACCTCGTCAATGACGAACTGATCGGCGAGATGGTTGAGGGCAAGTTGAAATACTACCCCACCACCACGCGCGAAGAATTCCACCATATGGGACGCATCACTACCAATCTGGAAAACGGCAAGGTGTTCGACGACCTCGGGATCGAGCCGATGGACCCGGCTACTGATCGCGCAATGGTCTGCGGCAGCCTTGCGTTCAACAAGGATGTGATGGCGGTTCTTGAGGGGTTCGGACTGCGCGAAGGTGCCAATTCCGAACCGCGTGAATATGTGGTCGAAAAAGCGTTTGTCGGCGAGGGTATCTAGGCCACCGCCCCCGCCTCTTTGCTCCGTTAGCCAAAATCCTCACGGATGATGTCGGATTTCGAAATTCCGAAAGAGATTAACATTTCCTCGATGTCATTGACCATCGCATCGGGGCCACAGATGTAGAACGGTGCGTTTTCCGCCGTAGCGTGATTGCGCAGGAAATGGCGATCAATTCTCTCCGCTTTCACATTCGGCCCCGGATTGGCCTGATCGGTGACAAGCCAGATCGTTTCCAGCCCTTTCATCGCCTCGAACTCGTCGCGCAAAATGATGTCTGCCTCAGTCTTGTTGGAAAAGACAAGCGTCGATCCGCCCAGTGTTCCCTCTCGCGCCAGCCGTGCGCGCAGGATTGCGATGAAGGGCGTGATGCCCGCACCGCCTGCGATAAATGTGCCAGGGCCGGCATCGTGGATAGCGCCCCACGGGTCCGATATCTGCACATGCTCACCGGGTTGCAGCGTGGCGATCTGCTCGGTCACGCCATTATGCTTGGGGTAGCTTTTGATAATAAAATCAAGCGTGTCGTCTTCGCTGCCATTGACGGGGGTGAACGGGCGGGCCTCATCGCGCCAGCCTTCGCGCATCAGGGTCAGATCAACCGCCTGACCGGGTTTGCACGACAAGTCTTTGGGGCGTTTGAATTGCAGGTGATGAGTGTCATGGGTGACGGATGCGCGCGATTGCAAGGTTAGGTCATGTGTCATGGGGATCTCCTTTGCTGCCAAAAGACAACGCGCGTTGAGCTTATCACGTTCCTGTATGCTCCCCAAAACAACAAACCCCGCGCAAACTGAATTGCGCGGGGTTTGGTTTGGCGTGTAAAGGGGACGGGCGTTACATGCCCAAAGCCGAGCGCACCTGTTCAAGCACCCCCTTGACCAACGCGGGATTGGAGCGCGCGCTTTCAACGGCGGTTTTGAGCGGCATTTTGGTCGCTTCGGGCAGCGCGGAGTCGTCGATCATCTGCTCGACCGTATCGGGGTCAAACCCCTCAACCGTCAGCGCCTTGGCGGCGTCCATCACACCGGGCATCGCTCCCTCGCCTGTCGTCGCGGCATTGCTTTGCGCATTGGCAGCGGTGTCGTCAGCGGTCTGCGTGGCCGTTTCCGCCGCATTGGTCGCCGCCGAGGCCGCATCCGCAGCCGCATCGGCGGCGTTGGTGGCGGCTTTAGCGGCAGACGTGGCGGCACTTGCCGCGCCATCAGTCACCGAATCATCGGCATTCTCTGTAGCCTGCGAGGCCGCATCGGCGGCAGCATTAGCGGCATCGGTCGCGGCTTGCGCGGCCTGCGTTGCAGCATCGGCGGCTTCGCTGGCGGCATCCGTCGCGCTTTGCGTCGCGGAATCAACCGTGGCTTTCGCGGCATCGCTGGCGGCTTGCGAGGCATCGCCCGCAGCCGTTGCCGCCTTTTCAGCCGCTGTTTTGGCGGCATCCACTGCGGCATTCGCCCCATCAGCAGCCGATTGCGCAGCCTCACTGGTTGCGTCGACTGCCGCATTCATGCCGTCCTTGGCGGATTGCGCGGCTTCGGCGGCAGCGTCTTTGGTGGATTGCGCGGCATCGCCGACCGCCTGCTTGGCGCTATCAATCGCTGAGCCGGGCGTTGTTTGCTCGCCACTTTGAGCCTCGGGCGCGGGGGTGGTCATCGGCTCTTCAGAAGTGGCGAAATAAACGGCGCCAGCCGCAACGACCACAACTGCTGCCAATGCATAGCCTACATTCTTATTCATGGTGAAATCCCTCTTACTCAACTGACGTCGATAGTATGCACCTACTTATGTCAGGCGGACCATATTTGCAAAACCCATGCCCATAAACTGGCCGCTTTTGTGCCGCTCTGCGCGCTTAAACCTGCCAATTGTTGAAACGCACATCCCCGCGCCCCGGTTCCCAACGCTTTGCGGTTGAAAGCCCAGGCGCGCGGGACTATGTTTTGCGCCTGAAATCATGTTGGCTACAGAAGGATTCCCACCATAGCCCGTAGACCCCATAACGCCCCGCCGACCCGCGACACCGGACCCCGCGTCAACGGCCGTATTCGTTCCAATGAAATTCGCCTGATCGGGGCGGAGGGCGAGAATGTCGGCGTCGTCACGCCGCGCGAAGCGATGAGCATGGCCGAAGAGGCCGGTCTCGACTTGGTGGAGATCTCTCCCAATGCCGACCCGCCGGTCTGTAAAATCATGGATTTCGGCAAGTTCAAATATGAACAGCAAAAGCGCGAAGCCGAAGCCCGCAAAAAGCAGCACATCATTGAAATCAAAGAGGTCAAGTTCCGGCCCGGCACCGATGTGCATGATTACGAAGTGAAAATGCGCAACGTGATCAAGTTCCTCGAAAATGGCGACAAGGTGAAGGTGACCCTGCGCTTCCGGGGCCGCGAGATGGCGCACCAGAACCTTGGTCTGGAACTGCTCAACCGCGTGCGCGAGGACGTGGGTGATCTAGGAAAAGTTGAATCGATGCCCCGTCTTGAGGGCCGCCAGATGGTGATGATGATCGGCTCGACGCGCTAAATTTTGCGCGTCGATTGGCTGAAATGACAAAGCCCTCCCCTTGTGGGAGGGCTTTTGCATTGCACGGGCGCTTATCGGGCGCAGGTTTGCCGCATGTGCCCCTAGCCGCGCATCTCAGCGCGCTCAACCAAAGCGCGATTGTTTTTGGCGTGACGCTCAACGAGTCGGACCGCGCGTTTCCCCTTGGCAAAAGCGCGCGCGGGCGAAATCGGCCCCTGCGATTTGCCCAAGTTCCTGCGCGAGACATTGAGAAGTTTGCAAATCTCATTCAGCGCGCGCTGGGGGATCGAATGCAGCGCCTGATCGCCCAGAAACAGGCTTTCGCTTGGCACGCCATTGGAAAAGACAACCTCATGGCGCTCTAGCATGATGTGATAATAGGTGACGTTTGTGTCGGGCTGATCCAGCATCACACCGGGCAGCGACAGCAGCGCTTTCGCGGGGATCAACACCTGATCTGTGCCAAACATGCGTTTCGCAACAATCCCTTGCACCAAAACGCGGTGCTGTTGAGACAGTCGCAAATCGCGTGACGGCATCCCGACGCCGAGCGCCCCCTTGCAAATCAAAACCGCTGCCAGATTAGGCGAGGCTGCTATTTCAGCTGGCGTCCACGTCTTGGCAAACAGCCATGCTATTGGCTGCTCACCGTGATCGGATGTCAGGACCAGATCGCCCACGCGAAGCTGCGAAATGGGCCTGTCACCTTGGGGCGTGGCCAACCAAGTGCCGTTGGCAAAACAGATATTCGTCGCCGCTGGCGTAGGCGTATCCGAGGTAAACGTATCAGCCCCGTCGCCATCGCGTTGCAGAGATAACCCATCGGTATCATTGCCAAAATCTTCACCCGAGCCGACGCGCGTAGCCGTTGTCGAAAAACCAGAATACCCCCCCGTGCCTTGCGTTGGGTCATCAAGGCTATCGCCGTTAAAAGTCGCTTGGATGAACTGATCGTTGCTAGGGTCATAGACGGTGTCATTATCGCCCCCGTTATTAATCAACGCAGTCCCCCGCCCCGCATCAAAAGCCAGATCATTCGCGCCGCCAGTGGGCAGACTGCCCCCGGGTTGCACGCCCGTGATCACCAGCGCATGCGCACCCGGCTGCAAGATCGAGCCTGCGGGAAAGGTGAACCAATTGCCAACGCCCTGATCCCATAGCTGCAAACCCGAAATGTCGATCGGATCGCCGGAACTGTTATACAGCTCGACATATTCATCAGTTGCTTCGGCAGTTCCATTGCCATCCGTATCGAAATTCTGAGCACCATTCGGGTCCACGAGAATCTCGTTGATGACGATCCCGTTGAGCAACGAATCTGCCAAATTTCAAAATCCCAAAAGCTGCGCGTCAATCGGCCACTGTTTCCACTTATACGCGAGTAACAGAAAAATAGGGCAAACTTGAGACGATTATTTATTAGTCCGTTAAGACTCCCCTTCGATAGCCGCGCATCACGCAGCACCCGTATCAAAAGTCTTGGGAAAAAATAAAGCGCCGCGGGAGGGAGACCCGCGGCGCATTTAGGGGAAAGACGAGGGAGAACGCCAATCCTCTGATCGGGTCCGCTTGGCCGAAGCCGCGATTGGGAGATCAAAGACCCGATGCACTTGTTGATATGGGAGTATCTTCGTGCTGAGTTTGATTTAGGTCAAAAACTTCGACTTTGAAACTGCGACAAACTGTTCCGAGGGTCACGTTTTTGACAGGCCAAGGTGAGGCACGCGTGAGAATCTCCCAGTTTTCTTGCAAATATATGGAATCTCTGGGCAATTCCCGCCCTCAGCGCGGCGCAATGTCGCAGTTCGCGGCTGCGCCCTGTTCCGAGCACTAATATCCCTTTCTTTCGCCACCGCCCTGCCCGAACACGCGACTGTTTTCCATGCGATCGCGTGCCAAAACACATCTCCACAGGCTTCGCGTTCCCGTGTGCGCATGTTAGGACGGCACAAAGACGAGCAAGAGGGTTTTATGGGCAAGTACCGCGTGATCCGGCGAAAGATGCACTCACAGGGCGCGACTGGGTCGGCCCCCGCGTTGCTGGATGTGGTGGGGTGGACGCAGGATGGCAAACATCACCTGCGCGCCTTTTTCGCCAGCCCCTCAAGCGCCAATCAAATCGCGCAAATACCGCCCGCAGGCGCGGCTCGTCTGATAGAGGCGCGCAGCGTTGCGGGCGCTGTGATGAGCGTACATGAGGTCGCCCCCCCCGGCCCAACGCAGATCGCGCTGCTGGACACGGATGGCGCGCAAACGCTGCTGCCCGTCATCCCCGCCGCCCCTGACTGGGACCTATTTGAGGGGCGCAACTGCCTCTATGGCCAGCGTCTTGAGGAAAGCGTCGAAACCGTTCTGGACTGGCTGAGCTGGCATCACGACCATCACGGCGCAACGGGTGGGGTGATCTTGAATCGCGCGCCACCTAACAGCCCGACAGGCAGCGCGGCGGAGTTTGCGCAGGCCCTAGAACAGGGGCTTGATCTGCGCGAGCTGGATATGCCAGTGGTCGTACTGGAATGCGACTTGCCTTTGGGCAAACCCGATCAAGGCCCGGAATCGCACGTCTTTCTGGCCCCCGACGCACCGGGCAAAGACCGGATGGAGCCCCCCGCCCCCGATATCTGGCGCGCGCCGCTGGGCCAGCCGCTGATTTTTGAAATCGCGAAATGGCGTTTCTTTGCCAAGGCGGCGGCGGTGCTGATTTTGGACGTGACCGATCTGCTCCGCCCGCATGATCACACCATGCCCACCGCGTTTGAGGCCGCGCAGACCGCCGAGAACGGAGTGATCTTGCTGGCGGGCCAACGGATTTATCCGTGGCGCGTGCGCTCGGGCGACCCCGAGCGCTTTCCCGATCACATCTGCCGCCCGTTTGATGCGCGCCGCGGCATTGCGCGCTGGGGCTGCGCGCCTGCCAAAGCGGGGCTTGAAAGCACATGGCGGCTGCTGCGCGTCAGCTACGCCAAGCCCGATCCCGGGCTGACCTATGGGTTCTGGCGCGCGATGGCGATTCGTGTGCCGGGCGTGTCGGCTGCCGAACTTGTGCCCAAAACCTCGCTGGTCGAGGATGACCAATTGTTGGAGCTATCTGAACAGGTCTGGGGGTTCAAACCGATCCGTCCGCCGGTCTCTAAGGTCAAGGCCGCGCCGAAAAAGGCGATCCATGCCGGGCGCACCGCGATCATCACCACGATGAAAAACGAGGGGCCGTTTATTCTGGAATGGCTGGCCTATCATCGCGCGATCGGGGTCGATGATTTCCTTATTTATACAAATGATTGCACCGATGGCACCGACACGATGCTGGATCTGCTGGAACGCAAAGGCATCGTGGCGCACCGCGAAAATCCGTTCCGCACGATGGAGGATATGAAGCCCCAGCACGCGGCGCTGGCGGCGGCGGAAAACGAGCCAGTGATCCAGAATGCCGGCTGGTCGATCTGCATGGACGTGGATGAGTTCATCAACATCAAGATCGGCGATGGCACCCTGCCCGCGCTGTATAAGGCGATGGGCGAGGCGAATATGATCTCGCTGACATGGCGGCTGTTTGGCAATGGTGACGTGCATCATTTTGAGGACCGTTTCATCACCGAACAGTTCACCCGCTGTGCCCCCGAAGTGGTGCGCAAACCCCATCAGGCTTGGGGATTTAAGACGCTATTTCGCAACGTTGCTCTGTATAAGAAACTGGGGGTGCATCGCCCAAAGGGCCTTGTGCCCGATCTCTGGGATCAGGTGAAATGGCTGAACGGATCGGGCAAGCCGATGCCACGCGAGATGTTTCGCAATGGCTGGCGCTCGACGCTGGATACCTATGGCTATGACTGGGTGCAGCTCAATCATTATGCGGTGCGCTCGGCGGAAAGTTTTCTGGTCAAACGCGACCGGGGCCGGGTGAACCACGTCGATCGTGACCAAGGGTTGAATTACTGGTTTCGCATGAACCACAATGCGCAGGTCGAGACCTCGATCCAGCGCATGTTGCCCTCCGCCAAGGCTGAGTTCGACCGGATGATGGCCGATCCCGAAATCGCCGCCGCCCACGCCCATAGCGTTGCCTGCCACCGCGCCAAAATCACCGAGCTGATGGCGCGCCCCGATCAGGCGGAATTTTACGCAACGCTCACCTCACAGCGCTTTGAAAAACTCTCAACGCTGCTGACGCATTTCGGCTCGGCGGTGTTTAATGTTGGTCCGCAAGTGATCCCTGATGATCTCCACGAGCGCGATCTTGCGCCCGATTTTTTCTTCACCGTGGCCCCGCCCGATGAGGCCACGCATTGACACCTGCTCCTTAGACAATCTGAGGGACGCTCCGCGGGGAATATTTATTGCTAGATGAATTCGATGTTTTGGCTTTCATCTAGCGCGAAATACTCCCGCCGGAGGCATCCGACTTTTCTCCGCAACGAACCCGCCCGCCCATTCTCGCTTGCACGGGCGTGAAGCGGCGTGCATCTTGCCGCCATGCGCGCCCTAGCCATCACATCCGTTAAGAACGAAGCGGCTTTCCTATTGGAATGGCTAGCCCATCATCGCGCCGTGGGTTTCACAGATTTTCTTGTCTTCTCAAATGATTGCTCGGATGGCACAGCGCGAATGCTGGACCGGCTGGAACAACTTGGTTGGTTAACCCATCAACCCAATCCCGGCCCGTGGGAGCAAGGGCCGCAATGGAGTGCGCTCAAGCAAGCGGACCGTCATCCGCTTAAGACCGCAGCCGATTGGATTGCGGTGCTCGATGTCGATGAATTTGTCACGATCAAGACGGGGAATGGCACACTGGGCGCGCTCATTTCGGCCTGCACGCCCGCAACGGCGATTGCGTTGACATGGCGGTTATTTGGCAATTGCGGCAAGGTTGCGTTTGAGGACATCCCGGTCACCCGGCAGTTCACCCGTGCAGCGCCGGTTGGCATGCTGTGGCCTTGGCGCGCAGCGATGTTCAAGACGCTATTTGCCAATGATGGAACATACGGCAAGCTGGGAGTGCATCGGCCGCGCGCGCCTGACACTGCGCGGTTGAAATCTGCGCTGTGGGTCGATGGATCGGGGCGCAAGTTGCCCGTGCTTTATCAGCGTCAGAAACTTTTCACGCCGCTTGGCAGCGATCCCTATGAGTTGGTTCAGCTCAACCATTACGCATTGGGCGCAATGGAAAGCTATATCGTGAAATGCGATCGCGGTCGCGCGAATCGCGCCGCCGGTGCCTTTGACATGTCCTATTGGGTTGAGCGCAATTTCTGCACCACGCCCGACAGTTCAATCGCGCGTTATGATGGCGCGGCGGTGGCATTGCGCACACAATTAACGGCAGATCCAGAGTTGGCGGCGCTGCATAGCGCGGCGGTCGCATGGCGCAAAGATCGTTTCGATCAGTTGATGCTTGAAGAAGAGTATCGCGCGTTGTTTGGCCGATTGTTGCTGACCCCGCCGAGTCGCCCCCTATCGCCGATGGCAGCACAGCGCATAGTTAGATTAGGTTTGCGCGCCAATGAGGCCAATCGCGAAACAAAGGTCGCGAAAGATGGTTATTCCTAACTATTCCAGAACAATTCGCGACAATTCCCCCTAACTCCCTTGGTTGCGCCCCAATGCGGTAGTGTTACATTAACCCAAATGCGGCTTTGATCGGAGGACAGATATTCTCCGATTGGATCGATGAATGTTTAAGGACAAGCAGATTACGATGGCTACTCTCAGCGAGAGCGATTGGAAAGCACGCCTGGAAGAAATGGCCGAGGACTCGGGCTATTTCGAACCGCTGGGCGCCGCGCATAGCGTTTTTTTTCACGATGACACGCCGACATTACTGGTGACGTTTGAGACCCGCGCAGGGATTCGTGCCGATGATGACGGCGATCAACTGCCGCGCGGCTATCAGATCGCGCGCGCGGCGGGGTGTTCCTCGCTGACGCTGATCTGCGATCATGACAGTTGGTTTCGCGACCCGGCGGTCTTTGCCTATTTCGACCGTCTCGTAGATGAGGCGTTTTTCGAAGACTTCGATCGCGTCGTGTTTTACGGCGCGGGCCCATGCGGATATGCTGCCGCAGCCTTTTCAGTAACCGCCCCCGGCGCCACGGTGGTAGCGCTGCATCCCCAAGCTACGCTGGATCCTGCCGTTACGGGTTGGGACGACCGGTTTCGTCAAATGCGTCGCATCTCGTTCACCGATCGCTACGGTTTTGCGCCCGAAATGCTGGAAGGAGTCGGGCAGGCCTTTGTCATTTATGATCCGCTTCAGCCTCTTGATGCGATGCATGCGGCGCTATATGCGCGCCCCTGCGTGTCGCTACTGGCTTGTCGCAATATCGGTGAAAACGTCGAATGGATGCTGCGCGGTATGGCAATCCTTGACGACATTCTAATTGCCGCTTGTCAGGGAGAGTTGAGCGAGTTGCGGTTCTGGCAGCTTTATCGTGCCCGGCGCAACCTGCCGCGCTTTTTGCGCCAGATAAACGCTCAGTTGGACGCGCAAAATCGCCCTTATCTTGAGGCAATTGTCTGTCGCAATGTGGCACGCAGGCTGAACGGGCCACGATTTCGCGCGCGATTAGTTGTGCTTGAGACTGAATTGGCTGAACAAGGGATCGCCCTCCCCGACCCCATCCAGATCGGCGCGCTTTAAGCTGCGCGCTTAGGCGTTAGAAGCAGGCACATCCCCGCTATCATCATCCGCTTCATCACCCGCGTCGGGGGACGAAATATGCGTTCTCACCCGGCGGCGCGTGCTTTTTGCTGCCTGCGCCAGAAGAACCTCTTCGGACGCGAAAAACGGCGCAGGTGAGAACGGTTCAACAACCGCTTTCATGCGCACATCCAACGCTGCGAGCGCGTTGAGCAACGCTTCATCCGCGCGCACCAACAACCTGTCGGTCTCGACTTGGCAAGGGGCATGGAACTGACCCACGCAAAGCGCGGCGAGAACGAGATCGCCGCGCAATTCCGTTAGCGTTTCAGGCGCAGGTTTGGCGGGCATGTTAGCCTCCGATCACTGGGCGTTCAAACCCGGAGTATCGCGCACCTCATGCGTTTGACGCAAGCCCGATCCGTTCAGATATGAAAGCGGTCGCGAAAGACGTGCTGCACGATACCGTCACGGGTGATACCCATCGCGGCCAGTTCGGAATCTGATTTTGCCTCAAGACGGGCGATGATGTCCTGGCGTGAATGGTATTCCATATAGTTGGTGATGCCCTCGGCGAGGCCAGAGATCAGTTTGCGCAAGATCGAGTGTTCGCCACGCGCGTTTGTGGTGATAAAAGCCATTGGAAACCTCCTGAAGATTTACGGGTGTCAGGTTGCTTCCTCCCTTGATGATGAAAATAGGTCAGCCTCGCTGCCCGGACCACCGACAATCCTGCATCCCCGTCATGCGTACGCTGCAGTGCGGCATACGCGCGCCTGAAGAATGGCATGGCTTGACGCGGAAACTCTGGATTTGCGCGCTGCCCCGCGCTATTGGCTTGGGGCATGAACATACTCACGATCCCCCGCCCCGACGATTGGCACCTGCATCTGCGCGATGGCGCAATGCTGCAAGGTATCGTTCCCGAGAGCGCCCGCGATTTTGCCCGCGCCATCATCATGCCCAATCTGGTGCCTCCGGTAGTGCGCGGTGCCGATGCCGCCGCCTACCGCGAGCGCATCTTGGCCGCCCTGCCCGAGGGGGCTGCGTTCGAGCCGCTGATGACGCTTTATCTCACGGAAGATACCGATCCCGCAGATGTGGCTGCCGCCGCGGCTTCGGGGCTCATCAAAGCGGTGAAACTCTATCCCGCAGGGGCCACGACGAATTCCGATTCCGGCGTGCGCGATTTCGATAAGGTGCGCCCCGTCCTCGAAAAGATGGCCGAGATCGGCTTGCCGCTCTGCACCCATGGCGAGGTCACGCGTGCGGAAGTCGATATCTTTGACCGCGAGGCCGTGTTTATCGAAACCGTGCTGGACCCGATCCGGCGCGCAACCCCCGGTCTGCGCGTGGTGATGGAACATCTGACCACGAAAGACGGTGTTGATTATGTCGCCGCCCAAGGCTCGGATATGGGGGCTACGATCACCACCCATCACCTGATCATCAACCGCAACCATATCCTCGTGGGCGGAATCAAGCCGCATTACTATTGCCTGCCGGTCGCCAAGCGCGAACATCACCGCCGCGCTTTGGTCGAGGCTGCGACCTCGGGCAACCCGCATTTCTTCCTTGGCACCGATAGCGCGCCCCATGCCGACCCGGCCAAGGAAAACGCCTGCGGCTGCGCGGGGTGTTTCACGGCAACCAACACGATGCCGCTTCTGGCGCATATCTTTGAGTCCGAGGGTCGGCTGGACGCGCTGACCGCCTTTGCCAGTGAAAACGGCCCGCGTTTTTATGGCCTGCCGGTAAACACCACGACGTTGAGCCTGCAAAAGAGCGACCAGCCCACGACATGGCCCGCCAAAATCGAAACCGGTGCTGGCCCTGTGACCCTTTTCGATCCAGGCTTTCCGGTTTATTGGCAAGTAAAAGACTGATTTCATCTAGCCCGAAATACTCCCCGCGGAGCGTCCCACAGAGACCGCAGATGCCTCCGGCGGGAGTATTTAGAGCCAGATGAAAGACACGCGCAAAAGGACTAAGCGATGATCCCCAGCACCTACCCCGCCCGCGAAGAAATTGCGCGCCTCACCGCCCGGATGCTATTGGAAATCGAGGCGGTGCATTTCAACGCCGATGAACCTTTCACGCTCGCTTCCGGCCTGCCCTCGCCGACCTATATCGATTGCCGCAAGTTGATTTCGTTTCCGCGCATTCGTAGCACTCTGATGGATTTTCTGACCGTGACGGTGATGCGCGATGCCGGGTTTGAGGCGTTTGACAATATCGCGGGTGGCGAGACGGCGGGCATCCCGTTCGCGGCGATGGTGGCCGAACGTATGGCGCTGCCGATGACCTATGTGCGCAAGAAACCCAAAGGCTACGGGCGCAACGCGCGCATTGAAGGTGCCATGAGTGAAGGACAGCGTGTGCTATTGGTCGAGGATCTGACCACCGATGGCGGCTCCAAGCTGAGCTTTGTAGATGCAATCCGCGAGACTGGCGCGACCTGCGGGCATACGGCGGTTATATTCTACTACGGCATCTTCCCCGAGACCGTGCCAAGCCTGCGCGAGCATGGCGTCGAGCTGCATCACCTGTGCACCTGGTGGGACGTTCTGGCGGAGGCGCAAGCGCAGGGCAGTTTCAGCAAGGACACGCTAGACGAGGTCGAGGCGTTTCTGACCGCGCCGCGCGCATGGCAGGATGCGCGCAAGGGTTGATCCCCGGCACACCAGTTTCTTGTGGGTAAGCCTGTGGGCGGGCTGTGGATAATCTGCGCGCCGAATCTATTAAACGCGCAATCGCCCACAAGATGTGGTAGGCTCGCGCCAATGCACCACTGGAAATACGGTTAACTGGCGCGCTTAGCCCCGGTTATCCCCAAAGATATCCAGATACCTATTTGTTACGGGCACCGCTAGAAGGGCCCGAGCGCAAACCGGAGGCAGGCAGATGAACGATCAGACCAACCGACCCGAAGAGGGCGCCCCCGGTATCGAAGCCGCCCCCGCACTCCCCCATAATATTGAGGCGGAACAACAGCTTCTGGGCGCGATCCTGACCAATAACGATATTTATGACCGCATTGCCTCGGTGATCAAGCCCGAGCATTTCTACGAACCAGTGCATCAGCGCATCTACGAGGTCGCCACCGCCAAGATCCAGAAGAACGCGCTGGCCTCACCGGTCACGCTCAAGGCCTATCTTGAGGAGGACGAAGGGCTGAAGGAACTCGGCGGCCCGGCCTATTTGGCGCGCATCGCGGGGGCTGCGATCTCGGCGCATGCGGCGCGCGATTACGCGGTGATGATCTATGAAATGGCGGTGCGGCGTGGCTTGATTGAACTGGGCGGCGATATCGCGTCACGCGCCGCGCGCCCCACGATTGACGATGACGACCCGAAAATCCAGATATCCGAGGCCGAGCAGCGCCTATATACCTTGGCCGAAGAAGGTCAGGCGCAAAAGGGTTGGACCTCGTTCCTGTCGGCCGTGACCGAGGCCGTGCAGTCGGCCAATGCCGCCTATCAGCGCGACGGCGGGCTGGCGGGCGTGTCCACCGGATTGATTGATCTGGATAAGAAACTGGGCGGTTTGCACCCGTCGGATTTGCTGATTCTCGCGGGGCGGCCCTCGATGGGCAAGACCTCGCTGGCCACTAACATCGCGTTCAACATCGCCAAAGCCTATAAACGCGGGCGGCGCTATGACGGGCAGGACGGCGCGGTTGAAGGCGGCGTCGTGGGCTTCTTCAGCCTTGAGATGAGCGCCGAGCAACTGGCGGCGCGGATTTTGTCTGAAGCCTCGGAAGTGCCCTCGGAACGCATCCGGCGCGGCGACATGTCCGAGGGCGAATTTCGCCGCTTCGTCGAAGCAGCCAAGTCGCTCGAAACCTGCCCGCTTTACGTCGATGACACGCCCGCGCTGCCGATTGGGCAGGTGGCTGCGCGCTGTCGCCGACTTAAACGCACTTCGGGGCTGGATGTGGTGATCGTGGACTATCTGCAACTGCTGCGTGGCACCGGACGGGGCGACAACCGCGTGCAAGAGATCGGCGAAATTTCGATGGGTCTTAAGGCGATCGCAAAAGAGCTGCATATCCCGGTGATCGCGCTGTCCCAGCTGAGCCGGACGGTCGAAAGCCGCGAAGATAAGCGCCCACAACTCAGTGACCTGCGCGAATCCGGCTCGATTGAGCAAGACGCCGATGTGGTGATGTTCGTTTACCGCGACGAATATTATCACGAACGCCTCAAGCCGCAGGAAGACGACCCGAAATTCGCCGAATGGCTGCAAAAAGCCGAGCGCGTTCATGGCAAAGCCGAGGTCATCTTGGGCAAGCAACGCCACGGGCCGATTGGCACGGTCGATCTGTCGTTTGAAAGCCAGTTCACCCGCTTTGGCAACCTTGCCCGGCAATATCAAGGCGATGGCGAGGACAGCTTTTAATCGAAAGGACGCGCGGCATTTACGCCGCGGAGCATGTTTTCTTGAGATTTACGCGCTTAGGGGATTCCCTTGGCGAATCAGCTGTGTCATGATTCCAGTTAACGACCCACAGAGGTCGCGCGCGCCTTGGGACAGGCGGCACGGTTAAGACGAGGCAGTATGATGGCAATGACACGCCCCACGGTTGGGCCGCTTCTTTTCTTTACCATTGCGGTGGTTTTGGGTGCGTATTTCGCCTTTGCTGCGGTGCAGGGCCGGTATGGCATTTTACAGCGCACCCAGATTGAATCCGAAATTGACGCCAAGCGCGCCGAGCGTGATGCGTTGCGCGCGCGCGTCGATCAGATGGCGAATCTCACCCATCGTTTGTCTGATGATTATCTTGATCTTGATCTGCTGGATCAGCAGGCCCGTGACGTTTTGGGCGAGATGCGCGGCGACGAGATCGTGATCCGCTGATTTTGGATTCTCGCGCCGCAGCCCCTGTGCACGCGCGCTACCTGCCCTAGTTGAAATGTGAATGTCGTTCTACCCTTGCCTTGTCGTGGGGTCATTGCCATCATGTTTGGGCTGATGTATGAATGGTTTAACGTTGAACTATCTCGATCAAGGGAGGTGCCGCCATGGCTGCACGGAAAGGATCGGCGAGTTCCGCCAAAGCTGGCGCGAATGTCTCTGCCGAAGAACTTACCCAATATTACCGCGACATGCTGTTGATCCGGCGCTTTGAAGAAAAGGCCGGACAGCTTTATGGCATGGGGCTGATTGGTGGGTTTTGCCACCTTTATATCGGTCAAGAAGCTGTGGTTGTTGGCCTAGAGGCTGCGGCGAAAGAGGGTGACAAGCGCGTCACCTCATATCGCGATCACGGTCATATGCTGGCCTGCGGGATGGACCCCAAGGGCGTGATGGCCGAGTTGACCGGGCGTGCGGATGGCTATTCCAAGGGCAAGGGCGGCTCGATGCACATGTTTAGCAAAGAGAAGCATTTCTACGGCGGTCACGGCATCGTCGGAGCACAGGTGCCGATTGGCGCGGGGCTTGCCTTTAGCGACAAGTATAAGGGTAATGATAACGTCACCTTCGCCTATTTCGGCGATGGCGCGGCAAATCAGGGCCAGGTGGCCGAGACCTATAACATGGCGCAGCTTTGGGATTTGCCGGTCGTGTTCGTGATCGAGAATAACCAATATGCGATGGGCACCAGCGTTCAGCGTGCCACCAAATCGCCCGACTTCTACGAGCGCGGCATCGCCTATGGCATTTCGGGCGAGGAAGTGGACGGCATGGATGTACTGGCAGTGAAAGCGGCGGGCGAAAAGGCCGTGGCGCATTGCCGCGCGGGCAAAGGCCCGTATATTCTTGAGATCAAGACCTATCGCTATCGTGGCCACTCGATGTCAGACCCTGCGAAATATCGCACCCGCGAAGAAGTGCAGAAAATCCGCGAAGAACGCGACGCGATTGAGCATGTGCGCCAGCTTTTGCTGACGGGAAAACATGCCACCGAGGAAGATCTCAAGGCGATCGACAAAGAGATCAAGCTGGTCGTGAATGAATCCGCCGAATTCGCCAAAGAAAGCCCCGAGCCTGCGCTTGAGGAACTTTGGACCGATATTTACGCCGATGCGGCGCCGCAAAACGCCTGAGGGGGACCGACAATGGCAACGAAGATTTTGATGCCCGCGCTGTCTCCGACGATGGAGGAAGGCACGCTTGCAAAATGGCTTAAGAAAGAGGGCGATACTGTTTCGTCCGGCGACATCTTGGCCGAGATCGAGACCGACAAGGCCACGATGGAATTCGAGGCCGTGGATGAGGGCGTGCTTGGCAAGATTTTGGTCGCGGAAGGCACCTCTGGCGTGAAGGTCAATGATCCGATCGCGGTGATGCTCGACGAGGGCGAGGATGCCTCGGCGGCAGATGAAGCCGAAGCACCGAAAGCAGCAGCCGAGGCCCCGGCCTCGGTGCCCGCACAAGCGAAAGCAGCCGAAGAGCCCGCCGATGTGCCCCGCCCCGATACCAGCCCCGACTGGCCCGAAGGCACGCCGATGAAAACGCAGACCGTGCGCGAAGCGTTGCGCGATGCGATGGCCGAAGAGATGCGGCGCGACGAGAACGTCTTTCTGATGGGCGAAGAAGTGGCCGAATATCAGGGCGCCTACAAGATCAGCCAAGGTTTGCTGGATGAGTTCGGCGCGAAACGCGTGATTGATACGCCGATCACCGAACACGGCTTTGCCGGTCTGGGCGTGGGTGCGGCCTTTGGCGGCTTGCGTCCGATTGTCGAGTTCATGACCTTCAATTTTGCGATGCAGGCGATTGACCATATCATCAACTCTGCCGCCAAGACGCTGTATATGTCGGGCGGCCAGATGGGCGCACCGATGGTGTTTCGCGGCCCCAATGGCGCTGCGGCGCGCGTGGGCGCGCAGCACTCTCAGGATTACGGTGCGTGGTATGCGCAAATTCCGGGCCTGAAAGTGGTGCAGCCCTATTCGGCAGCCGATGCCAAGGGGCTGTTGAAATCGGCCATTCGTGACCCGAACCCGGTGATCTTCCTTGAAAACGAAATCCTTTATGGTCGCTCGTTCGAAGTGCCGGATATTGAGGATTTCACCATCCCCTTCGGCAAGGCCAAGATCTGGCGCAAAGGCTCTGATGTGACCATCGTAAGCTGGAGTATCGGGGTGAGCCACGCCTTGGAAGCCGCTGAAAAACTTGCCAAAGATGGGATCGAGGCCGAGGTAATCGACCTGCGCACCCTGCGCCCGATCGACTATGATACGGTGCTGGCCTCGGTGATGAAAACCAACCGCTGCGTGACCGTCGAAGAGGGTTTCCCCGTCGCCTCGATGGGCAATCACCTGTCTGCGGTGATCATGGAACGTGCGTTTGATTATCTCGACGCGCCGGTGATCAACTGCACCGGCAAAGACGTGCCGATGCCCTATGCGGCCAACCTTGAACGACTTGCCCTGATCACCCCCGATGAGGTGGTTGAGGCGGTCAAAAAAGTAACCTACCGGTAAGGAGACAGAGTTATGGCTACGCAGATTTTGATGCCCGCCCTGTCGCCCACGATGGAGGAAGGCACGCTCGCGAAATGGCTCGTGAAGGAGGGCGACACGGTCTCCTCTGGCGACATTCTAGCCGAGATCGAAACCGACAAGGCGACGATGGAATTCGAAGCCGTGGAAGAAGGCGTGATCGGCAAAATCCTTGTGGCCGATGGCACTTCTGGCGTGAAGGTCAATGACCCGATTGCTGTGATGCTGGAAGAGGGCGAGGATGCCTCGGCTGCGGATGCGGCGGCGGCCCCGGCTACGTCGGCACCTGCAAAAGACGCTCCCAAGGCCGAAGCTGCGCCCAAGGCGGAAACGGCAAGCGCCGCCCCTGCCCCCGCAGCCCCGCAAAGCACGGATGGGAAACGTATTTTTGCCTCTCCTCTGGCGCGGCGCATCGCGGCGGATAAAGGTGTGGATCTAGCGACACTGTCGGGGTCAGGCCCGAAAGGCCGCATCGTGAAAGCCGATGTTGAGGCCGCAAAAGCAGGTGCCAAATCGGCCGTGCCCACGGCTCAGGCGGCGACCAGTGCCCCTGCTGCGCAGCAAGCTTCTGCTTCAGCCATCGCCAAGATGTACGAGGGGCGCGAATACGAAGAAATCGAGCTGAACGGGATGCGCAAAACAATTGCCGCGCGTCTGACCGAAGCCAAGCAAACGATCCCGCATTTCTATCTGCGCCGCTCGGTGAAGCTCGATGCGCTGATGAAGTTCCGCGGTGAGTTGAACGCACAGCTTTCGGGCCGTGGCGTTAAGCTTTCTGTCAATGATTTCATCATCAAAGCATGTGCGCTTGCGCTACAAGCGGTGCCGACTGCAAACGCTGTTTGGGCCGGGGATCGGGTGCTTCAGATGAAGGCGTCTGATGTTGCGGTGGCTGTCGCGATTGACGGTGGATTATTCACACCAGTCCTGCAAGACGCGGAAAACAAATCGCTTTCTGCGCTATCTGCCGAGATGAAAGACCTCGCCAAACGCGCACGTGATCGCAAATTGGCGCCCCACGAATATCAGGGCGGTAGCTTTGCTATTTCGAACCTTGGGATGATGGGCATCGAGAATTTCGACGCGGTCATCAACCCTCCTCACGGTGCAATTCTGGCAGTTGGGGCGGGAATCAAAACTCCGGTTGTAAATGGCGCAGGCGAAATCGAGGTAGCCACGGTCATGTCAATGACTCTCTCGGTCGACCACCGGGTGATCGACGGCGCGCTTGGGGCAGAACTGCTTCAGGCAATCTGCGAAAACTTGGAAAGTCCGATGTTGATGCTGGCCTGATCAGCCAACCCAAAAACGACGAAAACGCCGGGCGTATAATGCCCGGCGTTTTCATATGAGACGATTCTCATGATCATCTATTGTGCAGCAATTGATCCATTTCGGACGCTGGACGATCACAGCCCGCGTCGCCAACGATTTTTGCCGGAACGCCTGCGACAGTCTTGCAGCACGGAATGTCCATCAAAACGACCGATCCGGCAGCAATGCGGGAATTGTCGCCCACCTTGATATTTCCAAGTACCTTCGCACCAGCCCCGATCAGCACGCCATTGCCGATCTTGGGATGACGGTCCTCGTCCTCTTTGCCCGTTCCGCCCAGCGTCACCGAATGCAGCATCGAAACATTGTCACCCACAACCGCCGTCTCGCCAATCACGATCGAATGGGCGTGATCCATCATAACCCCGCGCCCGATACGCGCGCCGGGATGAATATCAACACCGAACAGTTCCGACGTGCGCATCTGCACGAAATACGCCATGTCGCGACGCCCTTGAACGAACAGCCAATGCGCGACGCGATAGGCTTGAAGTGCTTGAAACCCTTTGAAAAACAGAAGCGGCTGTAGCAAACGATGGCACGCCGGATCGCGCTCATGCACAGCCACCAAATCCGCGCGTGCCGCCTGCCCCAAATCGGGTTCCGAGCCATAGGCTTCATCGGCAATTTCACGCAAAATCTGCTCGCTCATCTCGCCCGAGGCCAGCTTCATCGAAAACCGATACGCCAAAGCCCGCTCAAGCGTTGGATGATGCAAAAGCCCGGCGTGAATCAGCGCCCCTAAAAGTGGCTCATCACGCACCGCCGCACGTGCCTCATCGCAAATCCGCGTCCAGACCGGATCTACCGCAGCCACTTTCGCCATATGTTTCGTCATCGGGCACTCCCTTTGTCGCACTTGAGCCTATCACATAGGCTGCCGGCCCGGTAGAGGAAGGGGCGCGTGCGATTTTCAGCGCAATCAAGGCCGTACACACCGCCGCAAGCGCGCGTAAATACTCGGGGTTTCCCGCATCTCGAGATCCGGCAGGATACCCCAGCGCCCATGACATCAGCGACCCGTTTCCCCATTTCGGGTGCGCGCGCCCTTCGCGCTCCCGATGTGCGTCAGCCTCCTCAACCTGTGATATCGCCTCAGCCAAGCGCGCGCCCCGTTGCGCGGAAGGCCACGTCATCACGACGCGCGCCAAGGCGATCAGATCGCCATCCAGAACGGGTCTCATCGCCTAGCCTGACACCGAGACCTGCGCGAACAACCCCGGCCCGTAAATGTCGGATATTTGCGCAACGGCGACCTCGAAACCGGCTACAATCCCATCTGCTGATTTCTGCGCCTGCGTATAGCTCCACTGCGGTCCGCTGACCTCCAGTTCACGCCGAATCTGCGCGCCCTCCATGACCCGCACGAGGTAGCGCTCACTCGCCTCGCCTAGGGGGACATCATAGCCCGACCAGTCATCACCCCCGATCCGGGTCCGCCGAATCCAGCGGATATCCCATCCGTTTGCGCTCACCTTAGCTTCAAGATGGCACGGCGAATAGGGACGCAGCCCGATCCCCGAAAATGCCTGAACGGTGTGAACGTAAGAGGCGTCATCATAAGCTCGCGACGCCGACCCGATGCGGTAATGACGCGCCAGATTGCGCAGGCTTGACGGTAACAAAATCTGATCTACGCCCCCCGTTAACAGGACGACAACGGATCCCTTGGGCCAGACCTGCGACATCAAACCGTTGCTGCCCAACTGCCCCCTTAGCCGCAAACTCAGATCATATATTCCGGATTCTACCGGAGTTGCCTCGCAAAACTGAAAGATCTCCCAATTATCCGAACTGCCATCGCCAATAGCCATCGCGTTGGCGCCGCCAAGCACCGCCTCTTCACTTACACTCGACAGCGTCCCCCAAGCCAGTTTGACACGCAGCGCCGTGCCTCTGTCCCACAACCCCGTTTGCGCAGCATTTAGCGCATTTTGCGTCTGTCCAATCACCGAGCGCCGGTCAATCGTAGTGTTACGCGCATAGCCTGCATCTTCAGCTGCATCATAGACGGCCACAGCTCCCGGCCACGGACTGGCCGTAACCGCTAAATGCGGCGAGTAAGGGTCTTCATCACCATTCAACAATGGCAGATCCAAAAATACTGGCGTCACCGGAACGGGCACCGCAAAGGGCTTGATGGTGATCTGCTCTTCCGCCTCATCGGAGGGCTCGTATATGCCGGGCTCCACGCGCACCGCGTCAACGGAAATGGCATCACCGCGTTCGATCCGATCAATCCGATAGCGCCGCGCGGCCTCATCATCCTCCAGCGTCACAACATCGCCCGGCCCAAGCCACCCAAGCGACGGCGGCAACACTAATCGCGCAGTATCGCGCGCCACCCGTGCCTCTGACAGCCAGCGCTGCGCAATGCGCATTCCTTCTGCGCGCGTCAGCGCAAGGGGCACTTCACCCGACGAGGCAGCGCTTGAGGTCTCGTCGGGAAACACTGCCTCAACGGCGCGGCTCTCGAAGCTGCCATCTGCCTCGACATAAGACAGCCGCACCCGACCCGCCATTTCCGCCTCGCTCGCTCTGCGCGTCTCAAGGCTTTGGGAATCCTCATCCAGCGCCAACTCGGGCAGATGCAAAACTTCATCCACACTCGCATCGCGCATCCGAAACACCAAAGTTCCATCACGCTCCAGCGCATCGAACCCATAGGCAAGGCTGAGCGATTGCAATGCACCGCGCGGGCTGATCGCGCCCTCAACACGGTAACCACGCACCACCCCGTAAACAGCACTCGTATCAATATCGTTCAGCCCCGCCGCCGCGCAGATCTCGCTGATCACATTGGACAAGGGCTGCGCAGTCGCGCGCCCTGAAATCCAGTGGCCACGCGCATAGTTGTCGCCATCCGACCAAACCTCGCCCAGCGCTGGAAATTGCGGATAGGGCCGCGTATCCCACGCCCAGACATGCGCGCGCGCCATATCGACCATCGTACCGCCGTAAACCTCGGACACCGGGTTGCGAGCACTTTCTCCCCAATAGCTCACCATAGCGCGCAAATATTGCATCTGGAGAAAGTCATCGCGCCGCCCATCGGAATAATGGGGCAGCGAACTTTCGGAGCTTTTGGGATCAAGAAATTTGTTGGGTTGGTTGGTGCCCTTATCGACCGCCGCACAGCCCATTTCATCTACCCAAGCGGCATCGAATTGCGGCCCACGCAGCGACTCTGGCTCGAATGCCGAAAACGCCTGCGCAATCGCCCCGTTGGGCCAAACCAGCCGCTTGCGCCCGGCCTCCCAGACTGGGCGGCGATCCGGGGGCGAGCATGCCAATATCCCGCTTTCGCCAAAGATCATCACCTCTCGCACCTGATCAAACGTCTCGCCTACCAGCGCCACACGCTGCGCCTGACCGGGGTCGAGCGGTTTTGCACCTTCCACGATGGAACGCACCCACTCGGCCCCGGCCCGCGTCTTGCCCGCACCGCGCCCGCCCATGATGACCCAGGATTTCCAGGCACCACTGGGGGGCAGCTGATGGGGCAGCGCCCAAAATTCGAATATCCACGGCAAGGCCAGAAGAGCATTGCCATCCAGCCCTTCGAGGAACGCATCAACGTCCGTCTGCGTCGCGCAGGCGAGCCAAGCGGCGCCCGATTTCAGCGCGGGCGCTGTCGAAATCAAGCGCGCCCTCTCGGCCGGTTGCGACCCCGGCAAGCTGTTTGCGGAGTTTCTCGACACGCGCTCTCTCCTCCATCACCAATTGAAAAGCGGTGCGCAGATCTTTGACTGCCAACACCGCCGCTTTCGCCTCTGAAACCTCACCGCGCCGCACCCCGTGCAACGCCGATGCCAGCTCCTCGGCCACATCCCTGTAGAGCGCCTCCGTCAGATCAAGAAGATCGACCGAAGCACCGCCCCCACCCACAGTTTCCTTATTCATGAAGTCCGAACCCACCCTTCAAAGTTGGTCCGTTCGAGAGACATGAAAAAACGCCGTCGGGTTTCCCCGCGGCGCTTGCCCACTTCTCCTAGCATGTACAATATCTACTTTAGGGCGTTCGCAAAGTCAATAACTAAATCTTAGGTTGCACAACGAAGTCAAACAAAAACCCGGAATGAACCGGGTTTTTGTAATGAAATCAGTTATCTGAACCGCCTTCTTTCGCCTTTTTCTCAAGCGCGCGCCAGTCCGCAACGTTCTTGTTATGCTCGGCGATTGTGGTTGCAAACGCATGTCCACCCGACCCATCGGCCACAAAGAACAGGTATTTGGTCGAATCAGGATGCAAAGCCGCCTCTATCGCTGCCCGCCCAGGATTCGCAATCGGCCCGGGTGGCAGACCGTCAATAACATAGGTGTTGTATGGGGTCGCCTTGCGCAGCTCAGACTGGCGCAAACCACGCCCCAACATCCCCTTGCCGCCCGTCACCCCGTAAATCACAGTCGGGTCCGTTTGCAGCTTCATCCCCTTCTCAAGCCGATTCACAAACACACTCGCAACCTGCGCACGCTCGGAAGGAACACCCGTTTCCTTCTCGACAATCGAGGCCATCGTCAACGCCTGTTCCGGGTTCGCATAGGGCAGCCCATCCGCGCGCCCCGCCCAGGCATTCGCCAAGATTTTCGCCTGCCGTGCCTCCATCTGGTTCACCAGCGCCTGACGATCCGCACCGCGCTTCACCTCATAGCTATCAGGCGCCAACGCACCTTCGGCAGGCACCTCGGCGATATCACCACTCAGGAACGGTGCCTCGCGCAGACCTTGCACGATCTGCCAGCTCGTCACCCCGTCAACCACCGTCACACGGGTGCGCACATCGGCCGCCTCGGCCTTGCTCTCGAACCCCTCCGGCGGTTTCTCCGTTTCGGGGTTATACTCGGCGACCTTCTGGTAATCCCCCGTCGCTGGATCCAACTCGCGCAGCAAGACTTCATTGCCACTCACGCCGATGCGAAACACCAACTCGGTCCCGCATGTCGAGGGCCCGCCCGCCGTAATCTGATCGACAATCCCCTGCATCGTAGAATGCGGCGCGATCAGATACGAGCCGAACTTAAGCTGGCTCGCCTTGTCCTGATACTGCGCACCAGTGCGGAAAATATAAGCCGAGCGGATCGCCCCACCAGCCTCAAGATCGCTCGAAACCCCGCGGATATTCGCCCCCGGCGCGACGCGCAAACACATCGCCTGGGCCAGCGGGCCCGGCTCGACATATTGCCGCTTTGCCCAAGCTACCAACCCCGCCAAGGCGATCATGAAAACAATCGCGAGCGTCAGGAAATTCGAGACGATATTGCGCCACATCATCCTTGCACCTTGCCCAGCACGAGGCTTGCATTGGTCCCGCCAAAGCCGAAACTGTTCGACAAAGCCACGTCGATCTTTCGTTTCACCGCAACCTTCGGTGCCAGATCCAAACTCGATCCTTCCGGTGGGTTATCCAAATTCAACGTCGGAGGCGCCACCTGATCGCGGATTGCAAGCACACAGAAGATCGCCTCCACCGCACCTGCCGCGCCCAGCAAATGACCGATTGAGGATTTCGTCGAACTCATCGTGGCGTTCTTGACGCCGTCTTCGCCCAGCATCCGCTCGACCGCGCCCAACTCAATCGTGTCCGCCATCGTCGAGGTGCCATGCGCGTTGATATAATCGACCTGCGCGGGCGCAATACCGGCGCGCTCCAAGGCCGCCTTCATCGCACGGAATCCGCCATCGCCATCTTCGGCAGGCGCGGTGATGTGATAAGCATCGCCAGATAGACCATAGCCCAAAACCTCGGCGTAAATCTTCGCGCCGCGTGCCTTGGCATGCTCGTATTCCTCAAGCACAACACAGCCCGCGCCCTCACCCATCACGAACCCGTCGCGATCCGCATCCCACGGACGGCTCGCCGCCTGCGGATCGTTGCCTCGCTTGGTCGACAGCGCCTTGCAGGCGTTAAACCCGGCAATCCCGATCTCGGACACCGGGCTTTCAGCACCGCCCGCGACCATCACATCGGCATCGCCCAGCATGATCAAACGTGCCGCATCGCCAATCGCATGCGCTCCTGTTGAACACGCCGTCACAACCGCGTGGTTTGGCCCCTTAAAGCCAAACCTGATCGAGACCTGCCCCGACACCAGATTGATCAGCGAGCCGGGAATAAAAAACGGGCTGACACGACGCGCCCCGCGCTCCTTCAACAAGACGGCCGTATCGGCAATTGTGCTCAGGCCACCGATGCCCGAGCCAATCATCACACCGGTGCGGCAACGGCTTTCCTCATCCGCAGGCGCCCAGCCTGAATCGCGCACCGCCTGCGTTGCCGCGGCCATCCCGTATAGAATGAAATCATCAACCTTGCGGCGCTCTTTGGGCTCCATCCAGTCATCAGGGTTAAACGTGCCATCGCTGCCATCGCCCACCGGAATCTCGCAAGCATATTTTGTTACCACGCCCGACGCATCAAAGCGCGAGATCGGCCCGGCCCCCGATTGGCCCGCAATCAGACGCGACCAGGTCTCCTCGACCCCGCATGCCAGCGGCGTAACCATTCCTAAACCTGTGACAACAACCCGGCGCATCCCGACCTCTTTCGCTGAAAACTCTCGAAAGTTCTGATACACGCGAGGCCCGCGCGGCGCAATCATCCAGACGAAACGCGCCTCCCCTTAGGCTGCGGCGCGCAAGTCTCCGCCACCCGCATTGTGACAAAGCCCATCCGGAGGCGCGCCGCCACTCTCTCACAAATGCCAGAAAACTCCGCGCGCGCCATCCCGAGCCCGCGCAGAATACGCACAGCGCGCGCACTGAGTGCTTGTAGCAACGGCGCAACCCACCTTCCCCGTTACACCGCTCAATTCACGCTAGGCCACGACTCGACGCCGCTCGGCCACGCAGTCAGGTCTCTCAGCCGACCGAAACTGGGCTTCAATCACAGGCTCCATCAAAGTCTCGATCCGCTCACCAAAGCCCTGCCCTTTCGCCAACAAAACGCGGTTACGCCCCAATTTCTTCGCCTCATACAACGCGCCATCCGTGCGCGCATAAATCTGCTGCATACTCGCCCCGACAAGCCATTGCGCCACCCCAATAGAGGCCGTCACGCGCTGCACAGAGCCATCATCGCGCGCGACGTGCACATCTTCGATACAGGTCGCAGCCGCTTGGCAACCTCATAGCTCTCGATCAGATCGGCGCCGGGTAAAATAACCGCAAACTCCTCACCGCCGACGCGCGCCAAAGTGTCTTCCCAGCGCATTTCCAGCCGCAACGCCTGCGCAACATGATGCAACACACGATCGCCCAGTTCATGCCCGCCCAGATCGTTGATCGCCTTGAAACGATCCAGATCGATCATCAACAGCGAAAACGTCGCGTTGCCATGCTCCGCCTGCGCGACCGCGCGCACAAAACGGCGCTCCAGCATCACCCGGTTGAACACCTTCGTAAGCCCATCGCGCAGCGCCAGATCAGACATCTTACGCTCCAATTGACGGCGCTTGTGATCGGCGCACTCCATCAAAACCGCCGTCACCACGATCAACGCGATATTAAAGCCCGTCAGCGCCGCGACCAGTAAAAAGACCTCGCTTTGGCCCTCCAACCAATTAGGCACCCGCATGAAAAGCCCGCCCAGAAAAAGCGGCGTCAAGATCCCGAGGAATAGCTGCATGCGCGCATTTCGCCCCGACGCATAAGGACCAAGAAGCACCCGCATCACGCCGCGATTGGCATGAATTGCGGCGATCGAGGTCGCCAGCGCAATCGTCATCACCCCCGTCGTCAAAGAGATTTGCCCCAGTATTTCTTGCTGCTGCCAGATCCCCGCAATCAGCAAAATCACGGTTAATCCCAGCGCCAGAAAGCACAACAGCGCACCCAAAGAATGAAACCGCGCCTCGCTAATCAGAAAGCCAGCCGCAATCATGCCCAGCACCAACGCCGTGTTCCACCCCATCATGTAAGCCCCGCCCACTCCAAAACCGGGCCCGAATTGCGGCACGAAACGCGCCATCACAATGGCCAGACACAGCCCCGCCAACGCGCTTGCGACGCGCAAATCGCGCCGCCGCGTCACCACCGCCCCCCACAAAAGCAGCACCAAGACGGATGTCATTTCATGTGTTTTATAGCTGTCGGCAAAAACACCAAACATCCGGTCCGAGTGCAAATAATGCCCAACCAACGGCCAAAGCGCGATCGCCGCCGCCAGCCAAGCCAAAGGGCGCACCAGAATTTGGGAAAGACGATAGACTGTCAAATTTTGGCTCCTAGCAACAAGGCGATGGCAATCATCCCACCGCGCGAAGGCTTCCGCCAAAGTAGAAAGATTTACTAAACAAAGGCTTAAGAACCAGCCTGTAAACCGGGAAATCAGTCAAAATAATCAAATCTGCTTACCGCAAATGCAAAACGGCGCCCCAAGCCGGAGCGCCGTTCACAATACTCTATCGCCAAAAGCGCGTTACGCGGCTTCCGTGATGAATTTCACTGCATCGCCAACAGTTTGAATGTTCTCAGCAGCGTCATCGGGGATCTCGATGCCGAACTCTTCTTCGAACGCCATGACCAGCTCAACGGTGTCAAGGCTGTCAGCGCCCAGGTCGTCGATGAACGAAGCGCTCTCGGTGACCTTGTCTTCTTCCACGCCGAGATGTTCCACGACGATCTTCTTCACGCGATCTGCGATGTCGCTCATGTCAATTCCTCAAATTCGAGGGCCTACGCCCAGTCTATGCTTAACACAGTCTATGCTCAACCCAGCCTATGCTCAATCAAGCGTCTCATCCGCCCCGACGGATCACGAGGCCGCAAGCAGGCCCCGCGCAACATGCGCCAAGCCCGTCTGCTGCGCTCATACCGATTGGTGTTGCTCAAGGCAAGCCGTTTTTAGCCCCGTCGCAAGCTGCAATTACCCTGAGGGCGCGCCAATGTTAGCGCGCAACACTTAGATCATCGACATACCGCCATTCACATGCAGCACAGCCCCCGTGACATAGCCCGCCTCAGGGCTTGCGAGATAGCGCACGGCGGCCGCGATTTCCTGCGGTGTTCCCATCCGGCCCACCGGAATTTGCCCCATCAAAGCGCCCTTTTGATCCTCGCTCAGCTTCTCTGTCATCGCCGTCGCAATAAAGCCCGGCGCCACGCAATTCACCGTCACACCACGGCTTGCCACCTCTTGCGCCATCGACTTTGACGCGCCCACAAGCCCCGCCTTGGCGGCGGCATAGTTCACCTGCCCCGGATTGCCGGTCTGCCCCACGATCGAGGTGATATTGATGATGCGGCCCCAGCGCGCCTTCATCATCGTGCGCAGTGATCCGCGCATCAAGCGAAACGCCGCCGTCAGGTTCACATCAATCACCGATTGCCAGTCGTCATCCGACATCCGCATACTCAGCCCGTCGCGCGTGATGCCGGCGTTGTTAACCAGAATATCCAAGCTGCCCATCGCTGCAATCGCCGCTTTCGGCAGCGCCTCAACCGACTCCGGATCACTCAGATTGGCCGGGCACACATGCGCGCCCTCACCCAACTCCGCCGCCAAAGCATCTAGCGGCTCCACCCGCGTGCCCGACAGTGCCACCACCGCACCACCGGCATGCAAAGCGCGCGCAATCTCGGCCCCGATACCCCCGGAAGCCCCAGTCACAAGCGCACATTTCCCTTTAAGATTAAACATCTACAACCCTTTCTTCATCCCGCTTTCATCTGGCCGAAAATACTCTTGGGGGTCCGGGGGAAGATCCCCCGGCGCGCCCTCAGGCTTTCAGCGCCGCGATATCTTCGGGCGTGCCCACGGCGCGGCAGGTGACATCCTTGGCGATGCGGCGGATCATCCCCGACAGCGCCTTGCCCGCACCAATTTCCCAAATCTCATCCACGCCTTGCCCCGCCATCCACGCGACACTCTCGCGCCAGCGCACTGAGCCCGTCACCTGCTCCACCAACAACTGCCGGATCAGGTCGGGATCGCTCACCGCCTCGGCGCGCACATTGGCCACCAGCGGCACCACCGGCGCCTTGATCGCAACATCTGCCAAAGCTGCCGCCATCGCATCGGCCGCGGGCTGCATCAACGCGCAATGGAACGGGGCTGACACCGGCAACATCACCGCGCGCTTGGCCCCGGCCTCTTTCGCCAGAACCGTGGCGCGCTCGACCGCCTCTTTATGACCCGAAATCACCACCTGCGACGGATCATTATCATTGGCCGCCTGACAAACCTGCCCCTGCGCCGCCGCCTCGGCAACTGCCGACGCTGCCGCAAAATCAAGCCCCAGCACAGCCGCCATCGCGCCCACACCCACCGGCACCGCCGATTGCATCGCCTTACCGCGCAGACGCAACAACCGCGCAGTATCGGCCAAACTCAACGATCCCGCCGCACACAACGCCGAATATTCGCCCAGCGAATGCCCGGCCACAAACGCCGCATCGCCAACCGAAAACCCCTCGGCCTCCAACGCGCGCATCGCGGCAATCGAGGTCGCCATCAGCGCAGGCTGCGCATTGGCCGTCAGCGTCAGAGCATCGGCCTCGCCCTCCCAGATCAGTGCGCTCAAGGGCTCACCCAAAGCCGCGTCCACCTCGTCAAACACCGCCTGCGCGGCCGGATAGGCCGTAGCCAACGCCCGCCCCATGCCAATCGTTTGCGCGCCCTGCCCGGGAAATACGAATGCTCGGCTCATCTCCACCCTCCTGCGTTTTCTTTGCAAAACCATTAACGCGCGTGCGCCCTTGGGGCAAGTTGTGCAAGCGGATAGGAAAAAGGCGAGGCATCACGCCCCGCCCCCTGAAACCTCAGCTCAAATCCAAATGCGCCACCCCGTCCGAACGTCGCCCGACCGAGCGCCCATCAGGCCCCAGCGTCGCGCGCACCCTCCGGCGCAAGGAACTAAACGCCGCGCTTTGCACCACATCCACAGGGCTATCGAGCGCAATCTCGATCTCGACATGCTCTGCCCCCTTGCGTTTGAGCGCATGCACGCGGCCCGTAATCGGCTGGCCCATATAGCGCCCGCGCACAACGTCACCCAAGGCAAACCCCTGCCCCACAGGCGCACGCAACCCCGCCGCCATCGTGTTCCAGTCGGCATGCCCCGAAGCCTGCGCATGGATCTCATAAGCGCGCGACAGACTAATCGGCTGCCCCGCGCGTTTCATAGCATCCGCCAGACGATGCGCCTGCGCCTTGGCCGCCTTGATATCTTTACCAATCATGTTCGTCTCCACGGGGGAAAACCCACCGCTCCGGTGCCCGCATTGCCGTAACGCCCCCGATAAAGGAGAGCCATCTATCCGGATTTCACCAAGGGAGAACCCCGCAGGCGGCTGGCATCCGGGTGCCAAGGCGAGGAAATGGGGGGCGTGGGGATCGCTGTCAAGGGTTGGGGGGAAGAGAGGGTAAGTGATCCGACTTGCCGTTCAACGTTGCGTCATTTCTATTGTATAGATGTCGCCATGGCGTCCAAAATGCGGAAGGATAGGCATGTCATTATCACAAACCCAAGTAATACAATCACTTGCCGAGGCTCTAGCATGGTTTGAGAAAGAGCTTGGGTGGGTGTCATTCCCGCAGAAATGAACCACCTGACGGGTCGTATTGGCGAACTCTATGCCGCTACGATCACAAGGGAGCAGATGGCGCCGGAAACCAACCAACGCGGCTACGACGTGATTAGTGCAGATAACGAACGCATATCAGTTAAGACTATCACATCCAGCGTGCATGTTTCGTTTAATGCTAACACATTTGATCAGGTTGACAGGGTAATGATACCCAGGGTGAACGTGGACGATGAAGAAGGGGTTTCGGTCGAAACTCTGCTTGATTGCTCTGCTGCTGATTTTCTAGAAAGATTCGGAAAAGACAGCGGAAAGCATGTATTCTCAGTATCATCCGGATCTAGGCCGAGGAAGTCGTTGGATAACCTTCAAATTTCCGATGAGGCGACATTCGGGAACCACCTCATAAGGCAGTATGAAAACGGAATGATCGAAGCGTTATTGGAGGGCAAAGTTCAATCAATAACTAAGCCTCATCTGCGCACAATCGCCGCTAAGATCGGTGTCGATTTACTCAATAGCAATTCAAACACCAAGAACGTACGCCAACTGGGTGCAAACATAATTAAGGCACTTCGCGCCATGGAAAGCCCCTAATATTACCTAAACAATTTCAACCGCGTACGGATTTTTTCTTCGCTTCTCTTTTGCCCCCCAAACCAAAAAAAGGGCGCCCGCAGGCGCCCTTTCCGTCATTCCATCACGCCCTGCCTCAGCAGGAGTAATACAACTTATATTCCACCGGGTGGGGGCAATGCTCGTAGGCGTAAACCTCTTCCCATTTCAGGCCCATATAGCCTTCAAGCTGACCCTTGGTGAACACATCGCCTGCCAGCAAGAACTCGTGGTCTTCTTCCAGCGCCACAAGTGCCTCACGCAACGAACCACAGACGGTTGGGATCGCGGCCAACTCTTCGGGGGGCAGATCATACAGATCCTTATCCGAGGACGGGCCGGGGTCGATCTTGTTTTTGATGCCGTCAAGACCAGCCATCAGCAGCGCTGCAAAGCACAGATAGGGGTTGGCCGAGGGATCGGGGAAGCGCGCCTCGACACGTTTTGCCTTGGGGGATTCAGCCCACGGAATACGCACACAGCCCGAGCGGTTGCGGGCGGAATAGGCGCGCAGCACGGGGGCCTCAAAGCCCGGGATCAGGCGTTTGTAGCTGTTGGTCGAGGGGTTGGTGATCGCATTCAGCGCCTTGGCGTGCTTCAGGATACCACCGATGAAATACAGCGCCTCTTGGCTCAGATCGGCGTATTTATCGCCTGCAAACAACGGCTTGCCGTCTTTCCAGATCGACATGTTAACGTGCATTCCAGTGCCGTTATCACCCGAGATGGGCTTGGGCATAAACGTAGCCGACTTGCCGTAGGCATGCGCGACGTTGTGGATGACGTATTTGTATTTCTGGATCTCGTCGGCCTGATGGGTCAACGAACCAAAGATCAGACCCAACTCGTGCTGACAGCTCGCCACTTCGTGGTGATGCTTGTCGACCTTCATCCCCATGCGCTTCATGGTGGAGAGCATTTCCGAACGCAGATCCTGCGCCTCGTCAATCGGGTTGACCGGGAAATAGCCGCCCTTCACGCCGGGGCGATGGCCCATGTTGCCCATCTCATAGGACGTGTCGGTGTTCCACGAGGCGTCAATCGCATCGACCTCGAAGGACACTTTGTTCATCTCGACCGAATAGCGCACATCGTCGAACAGGAAGAATTCAGCTTCCGGCCCCCAGAACGACTCGTCACCAATACCCGACGCGATCAGATAGGCCTCGGCCTTTTCTGCCGTGCCGCGCGGATCGCGATCATAAGCCTCACCCGTGTCGGGCTCGACCACGGTGCAATGCACGCACATGGTTTTTTCGGCGTAGAAGGGGTCGATGTAAACCGAGCCCGCATCGGGGATCAGTTTCATGTCGGATTGGTCAATCGACTTCCAACCGGCAATCGACGAGCCGTCAAACATAAAGCCGTCTTCAAAGAAGTCTTCATCGACTTCCGTGTTGATCAGCGTGACGTGCTGTAGCTTGCCGCGCGGATCGGTAAACCGGACGTCGACATATTCGACCTCCTCGTCCTTCATCAGCTTTACAGCGTCCTTAATCTTGCTCATGTCGCTAAATCCCTTTCGTTGAGCGTTGGGAAGGCCCCGACCCGAAGGCGCGTGGGGCCGAATTGGGAAAACTTACAACGCGTCGTCGCCGGATTCGCCGGTTCTGATGCGGATCGCCTGCTCCATCGAAGAGACGAATATCTTGCCGTCACCGATCTTTTCGGTGCGCGCGGCCTGCGTGATCGCCTCGATGGCGGCATCGACCATATCGTCGGGCAGCACCATCTCGATCTTCACTTTGGGTAGGAAATCCACAACATATTCAGCGCCGCGATACAGCTCCGTATGTCCTTTTTGACGACCGAACCCTTTGACTTCGATCACAGAAAGCCCTTGAATTCCGACTTCCTGAAGCGCTTCTTTCACTTCATCAAGCTTGAAGGGTTTAATGATCGCTTCAACTTTTTTCATGCCGCCGACTCCCCCGTCTGGTCGTGTTACCGACCCTCTCAGACCACTTTCCACCAGCCCTCGCAATCGGCTAGGCTGGGCGCGTCGGAGGAGAGGCCGGGAAACCCAATTGCGCGCTAGTTTTTCAGGCTTGTCGCACAAAAAATAAGCAGTTTAGGAACAATTCGTCGTGGGAGCTGAGTGAAATGACATCGAAACGCCAGTTCCTGCGACACTCGAGCATTGTAGCCCTCCCCCTAAAGCCGTTTACCAATTCCTCAAACCTTGCTGGTAATCTGCATCTGCCCCTTACCGCACACCCCATGCTTTTCTGACGGAGGCCCCAATGACCCGCCAAATCGCGCTGACCGAGCAGATGCGCGCCAGCCTCGCCAAATCGCCGGAGGCGCATAAATACGGCCACGGACACGCCTTGGTGTTGTCGGGCGGTGCGGGCCAAGGCGGCGCTGCGCGTCTAGCCGCGCGGGCGGCGCTGCGTGTTGGCGCGGGGCTCGTCACCATCGCGGCCCCCACGGCCTCGTTTTATGAACAGGCCGCGCAACTCACCGCCGTTATGCTCACCGCCCTGCCCGACAGCTACAGCCTGCGCGGCTTGCTGCAAGATGACCGCGTCAACGCGCTGTGTCTTGGCCCCGGTCTCGGGCAAAAGCGCGCCGCTGAAATGGTGCCAGCCGCGCTTTGGGGGGCGCGCGCGACGGTGCTGGATGCGGATGCACTGACCGCGTTTGAGGACGACCCGGATCGTCTCTTTACCCAAACCCATGACAAGGTAGTGCTCACGCCGCATCTGGGAGAGTTTCGTCGCCTCTTTCCCGATCTCGCTGAAACGCTAGGTGCGGGCCCCGATGCGACCCAAAGCAAACTTGACGCCACAAGCGCCGCCGCAAAACGCGCGGGCTGTACTGTGTTGCTCAAAGGGGCAGAAACCACAATCGCAACGCCTGACGGCGAAACCGCGCTACATTGCGCAGCAGGCGCGCGCGCGGCGCCGTGGCTCGCCACCGCAGGCGCAGGCGATGTGCTTGCTGGCATCATCACCGGGCTAATGGCGCGCGGGCTATCCCCGTTTGAGGCGGCCTGCACCGGCGCGTGGCTGCATGTCGAAGCCGCCCGCACCTTTGGCCCCGGCCTCATCGCCGAAGATCTGCCCGAAACCCTCCCCCACGTCTTTCGCGACATCGGGCTTTAAGTTTCAATACATCAAACGCATCCAGCGACATGGATGCCGCGTCCTTTATACCGTAACCCGCGCAGGCGTCATCGCGATTTCAACCCCATCGGCATAGATCACTTCGGGGGCGTCAAATTGCAGCGCAAACAGGCGCGCGCGCGCCGTGACTTGGGTCACATACTGCCCGTCAACAACTGAACACGCCGCCACCAACGCCTCGCGTTTGCCGTAAATCAGTTTGACGCGCCAATCGCGCAGCAACAACCGCGCCTGTGGCCCCAGCAGCAACGGCGCTCCGGGGCGATCATGCCCAAGTGCACCGGGCGCAACCCGCACCAGCGGCCCGACATAGTCGCCCCTTAGCACGGCGCGCAGCTCGCGCGTGCCAGATCGCGTCACGATCCGGTCGCCCGGCTCAAGATACTCAACTGGCAAAGCGCCCTCTGACGTGTAAATCCGCGCGCCTTGTGCAATCGCACCTGCCAATTCGCGACTATTGGCGCGCGCATGATCGCGCGCGTCCGCTTTCAAATCGATCAATTCGTGCAACAAAGCGCTTGCCCCATCGCACCCCGGACCGGTTCTGTCCATGGTTACCCCTACTCGTCTGCCTCAAGTTTTGTGGCGTCTTTTGCGCCTTTCCAACAACTTAGGCGCATATTCGCACAAGTTACGAGCGAAAAATCACTTCCCCCCTTTCCAGCGCGCAAAGCTGTTGCTATTACGCCCCGCATGCGGGTGTGGCGGAACTGGTAGACGCACCAGATTTAGGTTCTGGCGCCTTTGGCGTGGGGGTTCGAGTCCCTTCACCCGCACCATCAACTTCGGTTGAGGTCATTCATTTCATTGAACAACAAGCACTTGCGTTGATGTCCCGGGCATATCCTTGGACACGACAGGTACATTTCGATGGCCGTCGCGATGAAGCTGAAGCATGTCGACGAATTGGCGGGAGGCCGTAAACGATTCCGCAGAGGCTAGCCTAGTCATGTGGCCGAGGTGATGTTTCGGCGATTACCGTTGACAGGGTGCGGACCCTCGGCAATCCTGACCTAGATCACTGACAGAAAGTGGAAATCCATGCAATCAGGCAGGCTTGACGATGCGACGGCTCTGGCACAGAAGGTCGCATCAGGCGCTGTATCGGCGAGCGAATTGCTGGATGACGCACTCGCGCGGGTCAGCGCCTTGAACCCGCATCTGAACGCGGTGGTGAACCTGCAAGAAGAGGCCGCGCGCGCTGCCATCCGCGCCGGGCTTCCCGATGGTCCCTTCAAGGGCGTGCCCTTTCTGCTGAAGGATCTCGGCGCCGAGGCGATCGATTTTCCCGGCGATAACGGGTCGAACCTGCTGCGAAATACGCGTTACAGCTATGACAGCGAACTCTTCATCCGCATGCGTGCCACCGGGGTCGTGACCTTCGGGCGCACAACATCGCCCGAAGGTGGCATCGGTCCTGTGACAGAGGCGGCTGTCTATGGCGGGCCGACGCGCAACCCTTGGGATTTGTCGCGCACATCGGGGGGCTCCTCGGGGGGCGCGGGCGCAGCGGTCGCGGCAGGCATCATCCCGATGGCGCATGGCTCGGATGGGGGCGGCTCGATCCGTATTCCCGCCTCCAGTTGCGGGCTGTTCGGATTCAAGGCGACCCGCGCGCGCTTTCCCGATGGGCCAGCCGCCGGAGAGGGGTGGGCGGGCATGGCGATCGAAGGGTTCCTGTCGCGCTCGGTGCGCGACAATGCCACGATGATGGATGCCTGCGCTGGCCCCGATGCGGGCGCACCCTACGCAGCCCCCGCGATGGAGACGAGCTATAGCGCCGCGATCGCGCGCCCGCCGCGCCGCTTGCGGATCGGCGTATGCGACACGACCTTTACCGGCACCCCAATCCATCCCGATTGCCGGACCGCCGTGGAAAACACCGCCCGCCTGCTGGAAACGCTGGGCCATGAGGTGACACCGACCTGCCCCAGCGCGGACCATATGGGCATGATGCGGGCTTGGACGCAGATCGTGGCCTGCGGCACGGCCCTTTCGGTGCGATCTACGCTACGCCGACTGGGGCGCGATCTGGTACCGGGCGATCTGCAGGGCGTATCCCGCGCGGCAATCCGCTATGCCAGCGCGATCAGTGGCGCGGATTATCTGCAAGCGGTCGAGGCCGTCCACAGCTACGGGCGTGAGATGGCGGCCGCATTTGCGGATTACGATATCCTGTTATCCGCGACACTGGCCGAACCACCGGCCAAGGTCGGCAGGTTTACCCATGATCGCGACGATTACGAAGCCTATCGCATCGGCGCGGGCGGGGTTTTCGAATATTCGCCGTTCTGTGCGACCTTCAATGCCAGCGGCCAGCCCGCCGCCACCGTGCCGATGAATTGGAATGCCCAAGGCCTGCCGATCGGCGTGCATCTTGCCGCCCCGTTCGGGCAGGATGCGACACTGATCGCCTTGTGCGCAGAATGTGAGCAGGCTCAGCCTTGGGCGCAGCGCCTGCCCCCGATGACCACCGAAATCCTTGACTGAAAAGTTAAATCGGCGCAGCGTTTCCCAGAAGGGGTTCTTATCTTGAGTAACAAGTATGCCATCAAGGCGCAGAATGTCGGCAAGATATATGGCGAAGGAGCCTCGGCGGTAACCGCATTGGGCGATGTCTCGATCGACATCCGGCAGGGAGAGTTTTTCACGCTTCTCGGCCCCTCGGGCTGTGGCAAAACCACGCTTCTGCGCTGCATCGCGGGGTTTGAAACGCCGACGTCGGGCAAAATCCTGCTATCGGGGCGCGACATCACTTACACGCCGCCCAATCAACGCCCGGTCAATACAGTTTTCCAATCTTACGCGCTGTTTCCCCACCTCACGGTCTCCGAGAATGTCGGGTTCGGCCTCAAGATGCAGGGCAAATCGCGCGCCGAGATCGACGCGGCCACGAAACGCGTTCTCGCGCTCGTCAAGCTTTCGGATTTCGCGGATCGTTTGCCCCAGCAGATGTCAGGGGGCCAGCAGCAGCGGGTCGCCCTTGCCCGCGCGCTTGCCCCCGCCCCCGAGGTGCTTTTGCTGGACGAGCCGCTTTCGGCGCTCGACCTCAAGCTGCGCAAGGAAATGCAGAGCGAACTGAAACGGCTTCAGGTGGAAACCGGGATCACCTTCATCTTCGTCACCCACGATCAGGAAGAGGCGCTGACGATGTCGGATCGGATCGGGGTTATGTCGGCGGGGCAGCTGCTGCAGGTGGGAACGCCGCGCGAGATCTACAATCACCCGGTCAACCGCTTCGTCGCGGATTTCATCGGCGAGACAAATTTCCTGCCAGGCCATGTGCAGGACGGCAAGGTGCGCATCGGTTCGGGGGATCAGTTCGAGGTGGTACTTGGCGACAAGACCGGCGCCGTCACTTTGGCCATCCGCCCCGAGCAAATCGCGATCGGCGCCCCGGGCTCGGGGCTTGCGGCCAAGGTGGTCGAGACGACCTATCTGGGCACCGACACGCATTACACCGTCGCGCTAAGCGATGACAGCCGCCTCATCGTGCGGGTGCAAAGCAACATGGGCGCGGCGCTCGAGATTGGCGATGCGCTGGATGTCGTCATCGACGCGCAGGCGGTGCAGGTGCTCGAAGCATGAAACGCACGAAATCCCGTAACCGCAACGCCACCAATGGCTGGTTGCTGTCGACCCCCGCGCTGTTGCTTCTGTTCATCGCGGCCACGGGCCCGTTGCTGATCGTGGTGACCTATTCGTTTCTCGCGAAGGGCGACTATTCCGGTGTGCGCTGGATATTGTCGGGCGACGGATGGTTCCGCGTTCTCTTCGAAAAAGACATTTTCGACGGCACGATCAGCTTTGCGGATGCGAACCTGTCGATTATCTGGCGCTCGGTCAGGCTCTCTGTGATGACGACGGTGATCACCTTCGTACTGGGGCTGCCAACGGCGTGGTTCATCGCCACGCGGCCCAGCGCGCAACGCGGATTCTGGCTGTTTCTCATCACCATTCCGTTCTGGACCAACCTGCTGATCCGCACCTTCGCGATCATGGAGGTGATCCGCAACCAAGGTCTGCTCAACACCTTCCTGATGCATTTCGGGCTGATCTCCGAGCCGATCCAGATCCTTTATACCGATACCGCCGTGCTGATCGGGATGGCCTATGTCTACCTTCCGCTGATGGTGCTGCCACTGTTTGCCGCCATCGACCGGTTCGATTTCAACCTGATCGAGGCTGGCTACGACCTTTACGCCTCGCGGCTCAAGATCCTGCGCTGGGTGATACTGCCCATCATCCGTCCCGGCATTGTGGCCGGTTGCATCCTAACCTTCATCCCAAGCCTTGGCGCCTATGTCACGCCGCGCGTGCTGGGGGGTGGCAAGAACATGATGATCGGGAATTTCATCGAGCTGCAATTCGGACAGGGTCAAAACTGGCCCCTTGGGGCCGCGCTCTCGACGGTCCTGCTGGTGATCGTCCTCGGATCGCTCGTGATCTACACCCGAATGTCGGCGCGGGAGAACATTGATGGCTAAGGCTCGCAAATTCGACGTCACCGCCCTGCCCGGTTTCACCTTCGTGGCGCTGATGTCTTTCGTCCTGCTTTATGCGCCCATCGTCACGCTGGTGATCTATTCGTTCAACGGGGGAAATTCCGTCAATCAATGGGGCGGGTTCTCGCTGGAGTGGTATAGGGTTGCCGCGCGCAACGAAGCCGTGCAGGGGGCTGCGCTGCGCTCGTTCATCATCGCGCTCTCGGCCTCGGCAATTGCGACGACCGTTGCGACGATGGCGGCATTGGGCACAACACGACGCGCCAAATATCGCGGCCAGACCTTTATCTATATCGTGATCAACCAGCCTTTGATGGTACCCGAGATCGTCACCGCGGTGGCCCTGTTGTTGTTCTTCTCATCAATCAAGATCGCCACTGGTTACTCGGGGCTGGGCTATCTGATCTTGGCGCATTCGGCATTCTGCGTGCCCTTCGCCTATCTGCCGATCAAGGCCCGCCTAGAGGGGATGGATATCGCGATGGAGACGGCAGCGGCGGATCTTTACGCCACGCCTTGGCAGACCTTTCGCTACGTGACCCTGCCGCTCCTGATGCCCGGCGTGATCGCGGGCGCGATGCTTGCCTTCATCATTTCGCTTGATGACGTCATCATCACAGAATTCGTAAAATCGGCGGGGCAGGATACGCTGCCCACTTACATGCTTGGGCAGCTGCGCCGTGCCCTGACGCCAGAGGTCAACGCGATCTCGACCGCCCTGCTGGGCATCAGCGTTGTGATCCTCACGATATTCTTTCTTGTTACCCGCAAGCGGGGCTAACCCGTGCAACCCAACAATCAGGAGACCCTCATGAAGACGCTCGCCCTTGCCAGTGCGGCATTGCTTATCAGTTCATTTGCGGCCCATGCCGAAGGCGAATTGAACCTCTACAACTGGGGCAATTACACGAGCCCTGAAATGATCGAAAAGTTCACCGCTGAAACCGGTATCAAGGTCACGATTACCGATTACGACAGCAACACCACAGCACTTGCCAAGGTCGAGGCGGGCGGCTCGGGGTTCGATCTCGTGGTGCCCTCGGCCAATTACGTGCCGATCTTCGTGCAAAAGGGGCTGCTGGCGGAACTTGATCATTCACGCCTGTCCAATATCGGCAATATCGATCCGAAATGGGTGGACGTGCCGTGGGACAAGGGGCGGATGCACACGATCCCGTGGCTCTGGGGCTCGACGGGGATTGCCGTCAACAAATCTGTCTATTCGGGTGATGTGAACACGTCCGAAATCTTCCTCGACCCGCCCGCCGAACTGGTCGGCAAGATCAACGTCGTTCCCGAGATGTCCGATGTCATGGCGCTGGCCATTTTTAACGCGGGCGGCGAGGCCTGCACCGAGGATCTTACGATCCTGAAAAAGGTGCGCGACCGGTTGAAGGCGGCAAAACCATCTTGGCTTTCGATGGATTACGGCACGACCGACAAGCTGTCCTCGGGCGATTACGCAGCCTCAGTGAACTGGAACGGCTCCACAATGCGCGCGCGCATCAACAATCCTGACATCGTTTACGGATACCCGCGCGAGGGCTACCCGCTGTTCATGGATTCGGTCGGTATCCTGTCGGATGCAAAGAATGTCGACGAAGCCTACAAGTTCCTCGACTTCATCATGATCCCCGAGAATGCCGCGATGCTGTCGAGCTTTGCGCGCTATGCGAACGGCATCTCCGGCTCGGAGCCATTCATGCCCGAAGACATGAAAACCGCGCCTGAAATCGTCGTGCCCGCAGAGTTGGTTTCGGCCGGGCGCTTCTTGCCGACCTGCCCGCAACCGGCGACGGAACTGTACACGGCGATCTGGACCGACCTCGTCAAGTAAGCACGCCCAATGAAACAGGAATGGCGGGGCTCATTACGGGTCCCGCCATTTTCATTGGTCATGCATGGCTTAGCCGCCAAGGTCAGGCATCGAGGAACCCTTCGAGCACATTGACGGTATTGATCCCGACCTCCTCTACTGCGTAGCCGCCTTCCATGCAGAACACGGTGGGAAGCTTCATGCGACCGATACGACGCCCCGCATCGGTGAAATCCTCGCTTTCCAGTTTGAAAAAGCTGATCGGATCCTTCTTGAAGGCATCCACGCCCAGCGAGACGACAAGCGCCTCTGCGCCCCAAGCGCCGATCTTTGCGATCGCGTCATCCAAAGCGCGCGCCCATTCGTCATAGCCCGTGCCGGGTGGCATCGGATAGTTGAGGTTGCACCCCTCGCCTGCCCCGCGTCCGGTCTCATCTCCGTAACCTATGAAATGCGGATAGGCCTGTTGCGGAGCGCCATGCAAGGAGGCGAACAACACATCGGCGCGCTCGTAAAACAGATCCTGCGTGCCATTTCCGTGGTGGAAATCGATATCAAGGATCGCCACGCGGCCAACGCCCGCATCACGAAACATTTGCGCGACCACGGCGGCATTGTTGATAAAGCAATACCCGCCGAACTGATCAGCCGTTGCATGATGCCCCGGCGGGCGGCACAGTGCGAATGCCGCCGTCGCGCCCGACGCAACATGGCGCTGCGCGGATTGCGCCGATGCCACCGAGGACAGCGCCGCACCCCAGGTGCCCCGCGTCATCGCAGTCTCCGACGCGTGGCAGTAATAGCCGACCTTGCCGTCGATGCTTTCGGGGATGCGATCCAGATGCATGCCCCGTGCGGGAATGTTCGAGGCGATGATCTCGCCCGCATTGCCCGCCGCTTTCCACGCATCCCAAGCCGTTTCAAGAAACTGCAAATAGCCCGGATCCAGCAAACTCCGAACCGGTGCCATGTCCACGGCGTCAGGTGCCACGATATCGCCAAACCCACGCTCCTTCAGGCGATTAAGCACGTATTCGACGCGCGACGGGCGCTCATAGGGCGTGACCAGCTCACCACCCGACAGCTCTGCTTGCGGAAAATGGAGGCGGTGGTTTTCACTATAGAATATGCGCATGTTCGGGTTCGCCCTTTCGATTCACTGCAGCCCAGCCGCAGTCCTGCGAGATATCACAGCATAGGTCGAAAAATCGCGAACATTCTAGGCATTTAATCCCATGAATTGATGGTGCGATTTTTTCTCAGCATTGTATGGCAGCACTATTGGACAAGTTCCTCATCGGAACGCCACGATCCCGTAGACTGGCAAGTGAATGCGCGCCTTCGCGATGACTGTCTCTATCCCTGTAGCCTTCGACTCCACAGCAGAGACGGTCGGCGTTGCATCGCTGCCTACCGCGACATGGCATCTCTCGCCTGCCCGGCGCGTCACAGGAAGGGACATTTCGGCGCGCTCGCCCATGAGCGGATACCGGAGTTCTGGAATTGCCTCTAGAGCGTGCGGTTGCGAGTGCCAGAGCGACGGTTTTCTAGGCTCCTATTCCGATCTGCTCAAAAGAAACCTGTCATGTCTGATTTCTCTCTCCCCATCTCTCCTTCTTTCAAAGAACCTTTTTCTTCGTCCGACCGCGCAACCCCAATTGAACCGCGCCGGCTCCGGCATCGGCCTCATTATTCTTCAGTCGCTCCACGAAGCGTTTGACGTAAGTTGGCGGGATGAGCCGCACGATAGCCGAGTTCGCCGATCTAACTACCCAATAAATGAGTTCCGCCACAGGCTTTCATCGCGACAACACTTGGCTACGAATCTTTGAAGAAGGTAAGCACTTCGTCCGTGCGCACCTTCCCGTGCAGAACAGGCTTGCCCACTCTGTGCGGCCTGAAACCCATTCTCCGCCAAGTCGACCCCAAACAGTGATACGCCCATCCTCCGTTGTGGATCATCGAACATTCACTTTTGCGCATCGATGCCATCAAGGGGCTGTCGCATCATCTAAGCCCTGCCCGGCAGTAGTCTATTCACAAACTACACGCGGGGTCGCATAGGCAGCGCCCAGCGTGATCTGCGCACAAAACCCCGCCGGACCGTCAGAACGGCAGATATACACGTTCACACCGCCACCGCGCCTAGCGCCAAAGGCCATGCCTGAGATGCTGTAATCTCGGGGATTTTCGCCTCTCGCGCCGCATTTTGTGGCCACGTTACCAGCAAGATGGCGCAGCCCTCGATAGCGTGACGCGCAATGACGTCGGCCATCGAAGACACCGTAGCCGTAAAATGGCGTTCGTTGGGTTTGGACACCTCTATCGCGATATCGACCGGGCTTTGCGGTGGAATTCCCTGACGCAGCAACTGGTTGGCAAGGCGCGCGGCCTGGCGGACCGACATATAAAAGGCGGTGGTCGTGCCGGGGCCGGACAAACGCGCGCTATCGGGAAATGGATCCTCCGCGCACCCCGTGCCCGTTGCCAGCACAAGCGTATTGGCAACGCCGCGCTCGGTCAGGCTGCGGCCCAGCGAGGCACCAGCGGCGGCAGCGGCGGTAATACCCGGCACCAGCTCAATCGGGATTCCGGCAGCGCGTGCGGCGTCTATCTCTTCTGTGGCGCGCCCGAAAATCCCCGGATCGCCGGATTTGAGCCGCACCACGCGCCGCCCTTGGCGCGCATGTGCAACGATGATCTGGTTGATCCGCTCTTGTGGCCAGCTATTCGCGCCAACATGTTTGCCCACGAACACCCGCTCGGCATCGCGGCGCGCCAGTTCCAGCACCTCAACATCCACCAACCGGTCATAAAAAATGACATCGGCTTCCTGCAAACGTTCAACCGCGCGCAGGGTCAAAAGGTCTCGCGCCCCCGGCCCCGCGCCGACCAGCGAGATATGACCGGTGGCAGCAGTCTCGGGCGCCCGGCCTGCGGCGATGGCGTCTTTGATGGCCTGCGCGGCCTTGCGTTCGTGACCTCGCGTCCAGTCAGTGCGCGGCGCACCCTTGAATACCCACGCCCAAAGCGCGCGGCGCGGCGCACGTGCAACGCGTCGGTCCACACTGGGGCGCAGCCGTCCGGCCAGCGCCGCCAGCCCGCCCAGATTTTGCGGCAGTAGCTGTTCCAATCGGGTCTTGATGTCGCGCGCCAGAACCGGCGCGGTGCCTTCGCTGCCGATCGCGACAACCACCGGATCGCGATCCACGATTGCAGGCGTTGTAATATCACACAGATCAGGCTGATCCACGACATTTACCGGGCAGCGCGCGGCCTTGGCAAGCGCATGGGCCGCCGCATCAAACCCCGGACAGCCCGTCGCGATAAAGGCCATGGCGGCATCCTCAAACACCTGCGCGCAGAGCGACATCTCGTGGCGCGCCCTGCCCGCTTGCACGAGCCCTTGCAACTCGTCCTCCAGCACCTGTGCGATCAGCACAAGCGTGGCATCCGTCTTGAGCATCAGGCGCGCCTTTTGCGCGGCCTGCTCACCCCCGCCGACGATCACGACACGGCGGTCGGTGGTGCGGATAAACATTGGGAACGCTTTCATGGCGCTTTTCCTTTCAGGCGGTAAGGTGCGCGGACATATTGGGACAGGTTCATTCGGCGGCCTCGCGGATTTGAACGCGTTGCAACAGCTCTGCAATTTCGGGACGACACGATCCGCAATTGGTGCCCGCCCCGATAGCCGCGCCAATGGCATCGACGCTAAGCAAATTATCCGCCTCGATCGCCTCAATGATGGTGTTGATCCCAATGCCAAAACACGAACACAGGATCGGCCCCGCATTGGGCACATCTGCAGGTATTCTGCCACTCAACGCATCAGCGGTTTCACTACCGGGTAAACCCGCCAGATAATCGCGCATCACCGCGACCGGAGTGCGCGACACGAACACCGCGCCGATCAGCACGCCGTTCTCATGCAAAGCGATCCGTGCGGTGCCACGCTTGGCGTCAATTATGGATGCAGCGTCGGCATGAGGGGCCGCGAATAGCCGCCGCGCCTCGGCCTCCCAATCCGCAATGCTGCAGTTGCCTGCAAGCTCTGCGCGATACCCGCTTTTGGTTCGCACCAGCGCCCAATACTCGCTATCCAGCGCCATCGCATCGCGTGACACGGCAAAGCCATACCACGTTGCGTCAAAGCGCATCACGCTCACAACGCTTGCCTTGCTTTCGGGCTGGCCGGACACCGGGTCGGTCACAGCCGCAACCACTGTGTCAATGCGCGCCGAAGGGGCCGTTTGCTCCGTCCAATGCATCGGCGCAAAGACTTGTCCGGGCTGCACCGCGTCGGTGATGCGCGCGCGCAAGATCGCCTGGCCCGTCGGGCTTCTCAGTTGCACCAGATCCGCCGCCGCAATGCCAAGACCAGCCGCATCATCGGGGTGAATTTCAAGAAACGGTTCGGCCAGATGCGCCGAAAGACGCGGACTTAGCGCGGTGCGCGTCATCGTGTGCCACTGATCGCGCAACCGCCCGGTATTGAGGCGAAACGGATAGCGCGCCCCGGTGCGGGCGGCGGGCGGTTGCCATGTTACAGGCAGCAACCGCGCCTTGCCATCAGGGTGGTAAAACGCACCATCCGCAAAGAACCGCCCGCCCGAGCGATCCCGCGTGATCGGCCAGCGTTGCGGTTCAAAGGCGTCATAGTCGGCGTCGCTAATATCGCAAAGACCCGAGATATCAAAATCGCGCCCGAGCTTGCCCGCAATGCCCGACAGCGCAGCGTATTCGCGCAGGATCTCGGCTGGATTTGCATATTCGAACGCGCGCTTGAACCCCATGCGCCGCCCGACCTCGGCGATGATCTCCCAGTCAGGGCGCGCCTGCCCCGGTGCGGGCAGCACCGCGCGTTGGCGGCTGATCGTACGGTCGGTATTGGTGACGGTACCGTCCTTTTCCCCCCAAGCCGTTGCGGGCAGCAACACATCAGCCAGCCGCGCGGTATCGGTGGCGGCGGTGATGTCGCTGACCACGGTAAACGGGCAGTCCGCGATTGCCGCGCGCACCGCATCCGCATCAGGCATCGAAACGGCGGGGTTGGTGTGGATGATCCACAGCGCCTTGATGCGCCCGTCCCCCACTGCGCGAAACATATCGACCGCCTTGAGACCGGGCGCATCGGGCACAAAAGGCACGTCCCAAAATTGGCGCACAGCCGCGCGGTGATCGGGATTTTCCAGATCGAGATGGCAGGCCAGCATGTTGGCCAATCCGCCCACCTCGCGCCCACCCATCGCATTGGGCTGCCCCGTGACCGATAACGGCCCGCAGCCCGGCGTGCCGATCCGGCCCGTGGCAAGATGGCAATTGAGAATAGCGTTGACCTTATCGGTGCCGCTGCTGGATTGGTTCACACCTTGGCTAAAGATCGTGACGACCTTTGGCGTATTGATCCAAAGCTGGCAGAACTGCGCAAGCTGGGATTCGCTTAGGCCCGTGACGCTGGTATCGTCGGATTGCGCCGCATGAAGTGCCGCCTTGAACCCGTTGGTATGGCGCAGGAAATCAGGATCGAGCGCGCCTGCCGTGTTAATCTCACTCAACAGCCGATTGAACAGCGCCACATCCGAGCCCGGCTGCAACGCCAGATGCAAATCCGCCCCGTCGCAGCTTGCCGTGCGGCGCGGATCAATCACCACGATTTTGGTGCCGCGTTTCTTGCGCGCCACCAGCAGACGTTGATACAAAACCGGATGGCACCACGCCAGATTTGACCCCACCAGCACCACCAGATCGGCCTGCTCGATATCTTCGTGGGTGCCGGGCACGGTATCGGTGCCAAAGGCGCGTTTATGCCCCGCCACCGAGGACGCCATGCACAGGCGCGAATTGGTGTCGATATTGGCCGAGCCGATGAAACCTTTCATCAGCTTGTTGGCGACGTAGTAATCCTCGCTTAGCAATTGGCCCGAGACGTAAATCGCCACAGAGTCGCGCCCGTGCTCGGCGATGGTGCGTGAAAACCGATCCGCCACCAGTTGCAGCGCGGTGTCCCAATCGCTGTCTTGCCCGTCCACGCGCGGCGCCAGCAACCGGTTCTCCAACCCCACGGTTTCGCCAAGCGCCGAGCCCTTCGAACAGAGCCGCCCGAAATTTGCCGGATGATCGGGATCGCCGCGCACCTTTAGCCCGCCCTGCCCGTCGGGGTTCAAAAGCACACCACACCCGACCCCGCAATACGGACAGGTAGAGCGCGTCACGCCAAGGTCGCAGCCGCCCATCACGCCGCACTCCGCGCAGCCAGCTTCGTGCCGTCAATCAACACGCGCCCCGACTCCAGACGGAGAGGAAAGGTCGCGATCGACCCGTCTTCGCCCTGCGCCTGCCCGGTATTGAGATCAAACACCCAGTTGTGCAGCGGGCAGGTCACGGATTGCCCATGCACGATGCCCTCGGACAGCGGCCCGCCCTTGTGCGGGCAGCGATCTGCGGCGGCGAACACCTCGCCCTCGCCGGTGCGAAAGAGCGCGACGCATCCAAGCGCGGTTTTGATCTTGCGCGCGCCTCGTAGCGGGATGTCGTCGATTGCGCCTATGTCGATCCAGCTCATTGTGCAGCCTCCAATGTCAGATCCGCGAGCGGCTGGAAGGCGCGGGCCTCCTTGGCGTGCTCGGCCCATGGGTCTTTGCGATAAATCGATTGCGACAGCTCGAACGCGGCGATCAGGCGCGCGCGCTCGTCGAGATCATCGACAACGCGGGCCTTCACCCAATCCAGCCCGGCCTTAGCGACCCATTTATAGGCCCGATCCAGATATTTGGCGTTTTCACGATATAGCTGGACAAAGGCGATCGTCAGGTCGATCGCCTCTTGTTCCGTCGCGGCATCAGCAAGGCGTTCGGTTTCCTTCAGGTCCATGCCCGCCGCGCCCGCAACGCCAATCTGATAGCCGCTATCGACGCAAATGATGCCCACATCCTTGCAGGTAGATTCCGCACAATTGCGCGGACACCCCGAAACACCCAGCTTGACCTTATGCGGTGTCCACGACCCCCACAGGATCTTTTCCAGCTTGATGCCAAGACCGGTGCTGTCTTGCGTGCCAAAGCGGCAATGATCGGTGCCCACGCAGGTTTTCACCGTGCGCAGCCCCTTGGAATAGGCGTGGCCCGAAACCAGCCCCGCCTTGTTCAGATCGTCCCAAATATGGGGCAAATCCTCGCCCTTGACGCCCAGCAGATCAATGCGCTGACCGCCGGTGACCTTGACCGTTGGCACATCGTATTTCTCGGCCGCATCGGCGATGGCGCGCAATTCAGCGGCGTTAGTGATGCCTCCCCACATCCGCGGCACAACCGAGAACGTGCCGTCTTTCTGGATATTGGCGTGCTTGCGTTCGTTCACAAACCGGCTTTGCGGGTCGTCTTGATATTGCAGCGGCCAATCGGCCAGCAGATAGAAATTCACCGCCGGGCGGCAGATGTGACAGCCGTTGCGGGTCTTCCAACCCAGTTCCTGCCAGACCGCCTCTTGGCTTTGCAGCTCTTGCGATTTGATCAGGCGCCGGATGTCTTCGTGGCTGAGATCGCAGCAGGTGCAAATCGGCTGGGCCGTGGGCATTTCAAAAGCATCGCCCAGCGTGACCTGCAAAAGCTGCTCGACGAGCCCGGTGCAGGTGCCGCAAGACGCGCTGGCCTTGGTCTGCGCTTTGACAGCGCCAAGATCGGTCGCGCCGCCCTTGATGGCCTCAACAATAGTGCCTTTACAAATGCCGTTGCAGCCGCAAATCTCCGCCTCAGGCGGCAATGCTGCAACGGCTGAGAGAGGGTCCGCTTGGTCACCCCCCTGATAGGCCGGGCCAAAGATCAGCGTCTCGCGCATGTCTTCAATGTCGGTGCCGTCCTTGATCAGCCCGAAGAACCAGTTGCCATCTGCGGTATCGCCATACATCACGGCCCCGACCAGACGGTCGTCTTCGATCACAAGGCGCTTGTAGACGCCGCGCGCGGGATCGCGAAACACGATATCCTCGCGCCCCGAACCTTCAGCGAAATCGCCCGCGCTGAACAGATCGCAGCCCGTGACCTTGAGCTTGGTGGCGGTGTCCTTGGCCACAAACGCATCGGCCTTGTCCAGCAGCGAGTGCGCAAGCACCTTGGCCTGATCGTAAAGCGGTGCGACAAGACCAAAGAGGTTGCCGTCGAACTCGACACATTCGCCAACAGCGTAAATGTCGGGATCAGAGGTTTGCAGTTGCGCGTTAACCTCGATGCCGCGCGCCACGCTGAGCCCCGCATCGGTCGCGAGCCGGGTTTCGGGGCGGATCCCAACGGCCATTACCACAAGATCGGCGGGCAACAGCTCGTCGCCCTCAAGCAGCACCGCTTCGACATGATCGTCGCCAAGGATCGCATTCGTCGAGGCTGTGGTGCGGATCGTAATGCCGCGTTTCTCCAGATCCTTGCGCAGCAGATAACCCGCCGCCTCGTCAAGCTGGCGCTCCATCAGATGGCCCATCAGGTGCACGACGGTGACCTTCATCCCGCGCTCTGCCAGACCGGCTGCGGCCTCTAGGCCCAGCAAACCGCCCCCGATCACAACCGCGCTTCCGCCCTTGGCAGAGGCCTCGATCATGGCGTTGGTGTCATCAAGATCGCGGTAAGTGATCACGCCCGGCAGGTCCTTGCCCTGCACCGGAATGATGAAGGGCGCAGACCCCGTCGCGATCACGAGTTTGTCGTACGGGACCGACCCGTTTTGCCCCTCGAGCACTTTGGCCTTTGGGTCGATCCCGACCACATGCTCGCCAAAGCGGCAGGTTACGTTATGGGTGGTGTAGAAATCATCGTCATGCGTGACGATTTCGGCGTAGGTTTTTTCGCCCGACAGGACCGGCGATAGCATGATCCGGTTGTAATTTCCGCGCGCTTCCGCGTTGAACAACGTGATGTTGTAAGCCTCTGGTGCATTCTCGACCAGTTGCTCGATCACGCGCCCCGAAGCCATGCCAGCCCCGATGATTACTAGGTTCTGTTTCATCTGTTTCACTCCGCCGCAATGGCCTTGGAGGCCGGTTTCGTGGGTTTTGCGCCATGTTCGTATTCTTCAAGAAAATCGAGCACTTCCTGGCGATATCCGTAGTAATCGGGATGCTCGAGCAGCGCCTTGCGTGTGCGCGGGCGAGGCAGGTCCACCTTGGTGATTTTGCCGATTGTGGCTTGCGGCCCGTTGGTCATCATCACCACCCGGTCGGCCAGCAAGATCGCCTCGTCGACATCATGGGTGACGCAGATCGCTGTGACTTTGGTGCGCGACCACACCTCCATCAGCACCTCTTGCAATTCCCAGCGCGTCAGGCTGTCGAGCATGCCAAACGGTTCATCCAGCAGCAGCAATTTCGGCGACAGCGCAAAGGCGCGCGCAATGCCCACCCGCTGCTGCATGCCGTTGGACAAATCACAGGCGGGCTTGTCCATCGCATCCGCCAACCCGACGCGTTCAAGGTAGTATTCCACCACATCCTGACGCTCGGCCCGGCTGGCATTGGGGTAGACCTTATCCGCGCCGACCGCGACGTTTTCCTTAGCGCTCAGCCACGGGAACAAGTTGGGAGACTGGAACACCACAGCGCGCTCGGGGTCGGCCCCCTCGACGTGACGGCCATCCAGTTTGATTGAACCCTTGGAGATATCATTCAGCCCCGCCGCCATCGTCAGCACCGTGGATTTGCCACAGCCGGAATGGCCGATCAGGCTGATAAACTCACCCCGATCCACTTTAAGATCGAAATTCTCAACCACCGTCAGCGGGCCTTTGGGCGTGGGATAGATCTTGTGCAGTTGCGAAAAATCAAGAAAGCGGTCGTCGATCAGCCCCTTTTGCGCCTCTTTCACAACGCTCGGCACGCCGTGGATCGGCGTCACATCCGGCAGTTGGCGCGCGCCTTCGATCTTGGCCTCGATCCCCACATCCATCAGATATTTGGTCACATCCGCGCGCAGGCGTTTGAACACATCATTGCTGTTCATCTCCATCCGGTCGCGCGGGCGCGGGATCGTGACCTGAAACTCTGCGCCAAGCGTGCCATCGGGGTTCAGCGCGATGATGCGATCGGCAAGGATGATCGCCTCATCCACGTCATTGGTGATCAGCACACAGGTCTTTTTCTCGGCCTCCCAGATGCGCTCGATCTCGGTGGCCAGATTGGCCCGTGTCAGCGCATCAAGGGCGGAAAGCGGTTCATCCAGCAGCAGCATCTCGGGGGTCATCGCCAGCGCGCGCGCCACGTTGACGCGTTGGCGCATCCCGCCAGACAACTCTGCCGGGCGGCGCGTGGCGGCGTGCCCCAGCCCCACCATATCGACGTAAAAGGCGACTTTTTCGGCCTTGGCCGCCTTGGACAGACCGGGAAAGACCGTATCCACCGCAAGCCCGACATTGCCACTGACCGTCAGCCACGGCATCAGCGAGTAGCTTTGAAAAATCACGCCACGCTCGGGGCTAGGGCCTTTGATTGGTGCGCCTTTAAAGGTGACGCTGCCCGTGCTCGGCTGTTCCAGCCCCGCCATCAGGTTGATCAGCGTCGTCTTGCCAGTGCCCGAAAAGCCAAGGATCACCAGAAACTCGCCGTCCTGCACATCCAGATCAATCCCATTGAGAACGTCTGCGCGATGCAGCCCTTCGCCAAAAGATTTCGACACGCTGTTGAGTTGTAAAATTGACATGACGCTCACCGATTATTCGTGAAGGTAAAAAGCGATTGCAGCGCGAACATCACCCGATCCAGCAGGAAGCCAATGATCCCGATGGTAAAGACGGCCACCATGATCTTGGCCAATGAACTGCTGGAGCCGTTCTGGAACTCGTCCCAGACGAATTTCCCAAGGCCGGGGTTTTGCGCCAACATCTCGGCCGCGATCAGCACCATCCAACCAACACCAAGGCTTAGGCGCAGCCCGGTAAAGATCAGCGGTAGCGCCGAGGGCAGAACCAGCTTAGTGATCTTGGTATAGGTGTTCATTTTCAACACCTTCGAGACATTCACCAGATCCTTGTCGATCGACTCCACCCCTAACGCGGTGTTGATCAGCGTCGGCCACAGAGAACATAGCGTCACGGTAATCGCCGAAATCAGGAAGGATTTGGCAAACCAGCCATCAGGCGTGACGTAAACCGCACTGACGATCATCGTGACAATCGGCAGCCATGCCAGCGGCGACACCGGTTTGAAAATCTGGATCAGCGGGTTCAGCGCGGCATTGGTTGTCGGCGACAGCCCCGCCGCGATCCCCAAAGGCACAGCCACCGCGGTGCCGATCAGAAAGCCGAAAAACACGGTTTTGATCGAGGTCCAGATCAGCGTGTAATAGGTCGGAGCGCCGGTATAGGCGACGGTCTTGACCTCATCGGCGCGACCCGCATCAATCAAACGCTGATTGCGCGCGTCCACCATCGCCTCGAACTTGGCCTTTTTCGCGTTTTTGGCCTGCGCGTCTTGGTTCAGCTTGACCACTTCGCTCCAGACTGCGCTTGGCCCCGGAACCGCACCGAGCGAGGTTTGCACCTTGGGCGCCAGCACGCCCCACATCACCAGAAACGCCACGATCGCCAGAAGCGGCACCACAAGCAGGCGCCAGACCTCTTTCATCTGGGCGCGCGGATTGTCCCCGGCAGCAGCCTTGAGCATCGGCGTCAGCCAGGACAGGCCCAGGATTTGAAACCATTTATCAGCCTTGTTGAGGCGGGTAAAAAACCGGGCGCGGCGCGCTTCGCGCTCTGCGGTCTGGGTGAAATTGGGATCGACGGTTGTCATCGTAACAGTCCTTTATGGCAAAGTCTTGAGGGCGCGACAGCTTGGCCGCGCGGGCACCTGCCGCCACGGTTGGCGGCAGGCAGAGAGATCAGCCATCGACCTCATTACCCTTGACGGTTTGCGCGCCTTTCAGGCCAATCGGCAGGCTTTCAAGATAAGCGTTAGGGGTGTGGCCATCGTAAGCGATGCCATCAATGATATCGGCGGCGGGCGTCGGGGCCTTGTAGCCATCGCTGTCCCACGGGAAATCCGCCTCGTTTGCCAGCCCCTCATCGACCAGCGCGCGCGCGGCCTTGAGGTAAATCTCGGGCTTGTAGACCGATTTGGCGGTCTCATCATACCAAGCGTCTGTTTTCGGCTCGGCAATCTGCCCCCAGCGGCGCATCTGCGTCAGATACCAGATGGCGTCTGAGTAAAACGGATAGGTCGCGTTGTGGCGAAAGAAGACGTTAAAATCGGGAATGTCGCGCTTGTCGCCCTTTTCAAACTCAAAGAACCCGGTCATCGAATTGGCGATCACCTCGGCATCCGCGCCCACATATTCCGGGCGGCTCAGGATTTCGACAGCCTCGGGGCGGTTGGCGTTGTCGTTCTCATCAAGCCAGATCGCCGCGCGGATCAGCGCCTTGGTCAAAGCCTGCGTGGTGTTGGGGTTCTCTTGCGCAAATTCCGCCGTGATTCCAAAGACTTTCTCGGGGTTGTTCTTCCACAGCTCGTAATCGGTGATGACTGGCACGCCGATCCCTTTGAACATCGCCTGCTGGTTCCACGGCTCGCCCACGCAGTAGCCGTTGATCGTGCCAGCCTCTAGCGTCGAGGGCATTTGCGGCGGCGGCGTGACCGACAGGAACACATCCGCGCTAATCTGCCCCGTCACGTTCTGCGGGCTGTAGTAGCCGGGGTTCAGCCCACCGGCCGCCAGCCAGTAGCGCAGCTCGTAATTATGGGTCGAGACGGGGAAAACCATGCCCATGTTAAAGGACTTTCCCTCTGCCTTGAACTGCGCAACGACGGGTGCCAAAGCTTTGGCTGAAATCGGGTGCTGCGGGCGGCCATCTTTCATTTTGGGAATATGGGGCAGCATCTCTTTCCAGACTTCGTTGCTGACAGTGATGCCATTGCCGTTCAGATCCATCGAAAACGGCGTGACGATATGGGCCTTGGTGCCGTAGCCGATCGTCGCGGCAAGCGGTTGACCCGCCAGCATATGCGCGCCGTCCAACTGCCCGCCGATCACACCATCCAGCAAAACCTTCCAGTTCGCCTGCGCCTCTAGCGTGACAAACAGGCCCTCATCCAGAAAATAGCCGTTCTCATAGGCCACGGCGAGCGGTGCCATATCCGTCAGTTTGATAAAGCCAAAGGTCAGCTCGTCTTTTTCAAGGTTCAGCGTTTCGGCAAAAGCGGGGCTTGCCAATGCGGTCGTCGTAGCCAGGCTCAGGAGGAGCATTTTCATGGTGTGTCCTTTGGTTCGTAGCACCCGGTGCGGGAGGAAAGACCGGGTAGAAAAACGCAAAAAAAGGCCGTTCACTGACCACCGAAACTTTTCGGTAGAAAGTGAGCGACCTTGCTCAGGGTGTCCCTGTGATGGGAGAAATTCCGTCCGACCTACGCCATTGCAGGTCGATGTCTTGGTTATGCGGCAGCGCAGCATTTCGGGGAATAGAAAACTGGCGGTGTCGCTAAACTTCGCCCCACTCCTGCACGAAACTGCTTAAAATATACTCACTCAGGCGCGGATGGGTCGAAAATGCGGCCATCGAAAAACATATCGGGCAGCAAACACAGCGCGCCATGGGCCGAGGCCACCGAGGTCGGGTGACGAATCGAACCCTCAAGTTTTTCCGAAGCGCCGGGCAGATCAATGCCCGCCCCCACCAGATGACGGCGATGCAGGTCAGAGCGGAAAACGCGCGCCACATCATCAAGCGCCACCGTCGCGCCCGGTTGATGCGCGTGGCCAAGCTGGGCGGCGATCCATTTGGCTTGGCTGCGCCATGGAAAGGTTGCAGCGCCTGCGTGAAATTCCAAAAACCGCGCGACCTGACGCTGCTCACCGCGCCCCGAAACCGTGAGTTGGCCCGACAAGGCGCGATCAATCAGCTCGGCGGGCACATCCAGATAGGATTTGCGCGACAGGATCTCGGCCACGGTGGTCTGGCTTTCAGGCTTGGACAGCCAGCGCCCCGCCCGCCAGACCGCACGCATCAAGCGCCCCAGCAGATCCGGCTCGGTCTCGGCCCAGTCCGTGCGCACCGCGAGAACCTTTTCAGGGGCAAAATTCCAGATCGCCTCGCCGGGCAATAACAGCGCCCCGGCCCCCTGATCGACCGCCACAGACCCCCACGGCTCGCCCACACAAAACGCATCGACATCGCCTGACGCCAGCGCGCTTGCCATCAAGGGTGGCGGCACGGTGTGAATCTCGATGCCGTTTTCGCCCAGTGCCGTGGCTGCGCTCCAATAGCGCAACAGCTCGACATGCATGGAAAACGGAAACGGCACACCAAAGGTCAGCGGCCCCTCGCGCACCTGCGCCAGTGCCTTGGCCGCCTTGACCGGATCAGCGAAGTCGAAATCATAGCCGATCGCGCGCAGCTTGGTTTCGAGCGCACGGCTGATCCCGATGACGTTGCCATTGACCGAGAGCACAGACACCGCCGAAATCGCGGTCGTCACCCCGCCAAGGCCCATTGCCATCGCCACCGGCACCGGCGAAAGCAGATGCGCCGCGTCCACGCGCCCAAAGGCCAGCATATCGCGCACCGATGACCAAGACGGCGCAGCAATCAGATCAAGCGAGATGCCCTCTGCCTCGGCAAAGCCCATCTCCTGCGCAATAATCAGCGGGGCTGCATCCACCAGCGGCATGTAAGCGACAGAAAGCGTGACCGTCTTCATCCCAATAGCCCCGATGCCGTCACTAGCGCCTCTGCCACATCGGCCACACGCCGCCCCTGATCCATTGCCGTTTTGCGCAAAAGCGCGTAGGCCGCGTCCTCATCGATGCCCTTGGCCTTCATCAACAGCCCCTTGGCGCGGTCGATCACCTTGCGCTCTTGCAATGCGCGCCGGGTCTCGGCCAATTCATTGCGCATCTGGCGCACCATTCGAAATCGCGCGATGGCTGTATTCATGATCGGCTTGATACGCTCGGGCGACAATCCGTCCACCACATAAGCCGAAACACCCGCCTCGATCGCGGTCTGCGCCAATCCACCCGCCGCAGCTGACACGAACATCGCAACCGGACGTTCCAACGGGCCAGAGGCCAGCGTCAACTCCTCCATCATGTCGCGCGTTGGATTGTCGATATCAATCAGCACAATATCGGGCGCATGGGCCGCGATCTTGCGCGCAAGTCCACTGGCATTGCCGATCACAAACACGTCGCAGTCGTTGGTGTCCTTGAGCGCATCAACAATTGCAATCGCGCGATCGCGATCTTGCTCAACAACAACGACTGTCAATCTGGATGTCATGTTCGGGGCGTGCCTCAAAGCGCGCGCCACGGCAATAGATTTACCCGCCTCGCCACACGTCCCTCGTAAAAATGGCGCGCGTTTGCCTACGTTTTCATCGCTGGAGAAAGAAAACAGGCATCGTTGAGCTGCTCCCAACCAATGGACAGGATCTGGCGTAAGTTAAGCTACTCTTTGGACCTGCTGATCCGTTGGACGGCAGGGCTTGCAAGGCAAGTCCCGAGAGCCGGGGTTGGTTGTTTCATTTCGCTGGCAATAGTTCACAGCGGGCGGTTTGCCGCCAAGAGCCAAATGTAGGCGCTTATGATTGTAGAGTTCCATCCACTTTCTGACACCAGCCTTCGCTTCTGATCCCGTTTCTAGGCATGCAAAGAGACGCAATCGTATTTCAGGCTCCGCCGCGCCAAAACCTTGAATGTGTGTCAGCCCATCTTCGTCAACTCCTCCGGCGTCGTCCAGATCGCCGCCTCGCTGTCGAAAAAATCTCGTTGCGCGAAGCACCCAAACCCGAAGTGGCCGGAACTTACTTGGCCGTTGACACATTGCCGCCCCCAACCACAGCAAGCGCCCACCCGTAGCGCAAGACAGATGCCCTGCGCTACGGAAAATTGCGCAACCAATCTCTGGACATAGATACCCAATAGGGTTCGGTCACAGAGGGACAAAAGCACAAGCCCGTCAAAGACTAAGCGTCATGTCCGGTCAGCGAAGAGAACCGATGCGTAGTTGGCGACAGCAGCGCCGCCCATATTGAACACAAGCCCGCAAGAAGCATCGGAACGCTGCATGTCCCCTGCTTGTCCCGTTAGCTGTCGATAGGACAAGGCGTGCATCGAAACCCCCGTGGCCCCGACCGGATGGCCCTTGGCTTTCAACCCGCCAGAGAGATTGACTGGCGTCGCTCCATCGGCAAGGACGCGGCCCTCATCGATTGCCCGGGCGCCTTTACCTTTCGGCGCCAACCCCATCGCCTCATACGTCATCAGTTCGGCCGGGGTAAAACAGTCATGAACCTCTGCGAAATCAAGATCATCCACCGTGATCCCAGCAGCCTGATAGGCCATACGGATAGCCCGTTCAGGTCCCTCAAAATCTGAGATCATCCGACGGCTCAGCGGCAAAAAATCGGACACATGTTCAGCGGCACCAAAACGAACCCGTTTCTTGGCAGAGGCACCCGCCCCAGCCTTGGTGCTTAGCACCACAGCCGCCGCCCCATCAGAGACAAGCGAGCAATCGCTTAGCCGCAATGGCGGGGCAATCAACGGGTTCTTTTCACTCACTTCACGACAAAATTCATAGGGCATCTCCTTGTGCATCTGGGCCAAGGGGTTTTTCATCGCATTGCTGTGGTTCTTAGCTGCAATCTTGGCCAAGACGTCCATCTGATCGCCAAAGCGCTCATTATATTGCTGCGCCGCCAGTGCAAAAAGTTGGGGAAAACTCAGCCCATCCTCTGCCGGATCATAGTGATAGCCCGCAGACGCCAGCGCCGTCGTCACCTCTGGCGTAGACCGATGCGTCATCTTTTCGACCCCGATCACAAGCACATTTCGCGCCTTGCCTGCAGCCATGAGATTTAACCCTGCATGGATCGCTGCCGAACCGGATGCGCACGCATTTTCACAGCGCGTCGCCGGTTTGAACCGGAACGCCGGATCTATTTGATGGATCAACGAAGACGGGAATCCATCGGCCACCAAACCAGCATTGAAATGGCCAAGGAATACGGCATCGATGTCGGCAGGATCCACCTCGGATTCTGCGAGCGCCTCACGCCCGGCCATTATGATTAACTCTTCAAGAGTTTCCTGCAAGCGGCCAAACTTTGTGTGTCCGCTGCCAATGATACAAGCATCAGTTGTCATGTTTCTCTCCATATTTTCAATCTGTTGTCGGGACTTATTTACCGACGATGGTCGCCTCCGTTGCGGCGCGCAGATATTCTTCCGTGACCCCGTCCGCGCATTCGACGATCTTGAGGCCACCCTCAACCACGTCCAGAACACCTAGATTGGTGATCACCCGATCCACCACGCCAAGCCCCGTCAGCGGTAGTGTGCATTCTTTCAAAAGCTTGCTCTCGCCGTGCTTGTTGGTGTGATCCATTACCACCACAACGCGGCGCACACCCGCGACCAGGTCCATAGCGCCCCCCATGCCCTTAACCAGCTTGCGAGGGATCATCCAGTTTGCCAGATCGCCCTTTTCGTCCACTTCCATCGCCCCCAAAATCGCCATCGCAATCTTGCCGCCGCGGATCATGCCAAAAGAAAACGCGCTGTCGAAATAGGCGGTATTGGGCAACTCAGTGATGGTCTGTTTGCCCGCATTGATTAGGTCCGCATCCTCTTCGCCCTCATAAGGAAACGGGCCCATGCCTAGCATACCATTTTCCGATTGCAGCGTGACGTTGACGCCCTCGGGGATGAAGTTCGGAACCAGCGTCGGGATGCCGATCCCAAGGTTCACATAGGTGCCGTCTTCAAGTTCCTGCGCAGCGCGCGCCGCCATCTGATTGCGGTCCCAACCTTTGATGTCCCCGCTCATTCTGCTGCCTCCTTCTGGCGCACGGTCCGGTGTTCAATTCGGTTCTCATGCTCGCCCTGAATGAGGCGGTGGACATAGACACCGGGCATATGGATGTGATCCGGATCGAGGCTACCCACTGGAACAATTTCCTCAACTTCCATGATGCAGACTTTGCCACACATGGCTGCGGGTGGATTGAAATTGCGGGCGGTTTTACGGAAAATCGCATTCCCCGTCTCGTCCGCTTTCCACGCTTTCACGATGGAAATATCAGCGAGAATTGCCTCTTCAAGGATATAGGTTTCGCCGTTGAAGTCCTTATGCTCCTTACCCTCGGCGATCACCGTGCCGACGCCGGTCTTGGTGTAAAACCCCGGTATACCTGTGCCACCTGCACGCATGCGCTCAGCCAAAGTCCCCTGCGGATTGAACTCAAGCTCTAGATCGCCCGATAGGTATTGCCGCATAAACTCCGCGTTTTCGCCGACATAGGACGCCATCATCTTCTTGATCTGGCGCGTCTCCAAAAGCTTGCCAAGACCGACCCCATCAAGGCCGCAATTGTTCGAGGCCACTGTCAGGTCCTTGACCCCGCTCTCGACTAAAGCGTCGATCAACAACTCAGGAATGCCACAAATACCAAAGCCCCCGGCCGCGACCAGTAACCCGTCTTCTAACAATCCATCAAAAGCCGCTCGCGCGCTTTCGAATAGTTTACTCATCTCTTCTCTCTCCCATTTTTCTCATACGTTGTGCCGCGCTGGGAAACCCGGAGTCTCGACGCCGGTTGGACACGGTCCGGCGCGACACATTGAGCCCCCGTTCTGCAAGACGCGAAGCCAGCTCTTTGTCGGTCAAAGGTCGCGATGCGCGCTCTGTCTTGATCAGCTCTGCAATGTGAGCCGAAATTGCCTCAGCGGGGACATGCGACCCATCCCGATGCTCCGCTCCCCCACGCGCGAAAAAGGCCCGCAACGGCAGCATTCCCCGCGGCGTCTGAATCAAAAGCCCGTTGCGCACCCGATTGACTGTGGTTTCATGCACCCCCAGTTTTTCGGCAACATCGGCGCAGCTCAAAGGTTTGAGATGCATCGGTCCGCGTTCGAGAAATCCCTGCTGCACGGCCAAAACATGCGCGGCCACATCCAGCACAAGACTGTTGCGCCGCGCCAAGGTGCGTTCTAGCCACCGAGCCTCGCTAAGCGCTTCTCGGTGCTCTGTTCCTTCGATCGCGGTTACCGCAATGCGCGGCGCAGTCGAAGAATTAAGGCTGACATGCCACTGACCAAGCGTGTCGCGCTCTGCGATCAGGTCAGGGGCACGCCGCAACTCAGGCGCATCTTCGAAATGGGCGCCCGGTTTCGGATCCAGTCGGCGCAGTCGCGTCACCAAAGCTGCCAGTTCTTCGGCCTCGACCTCGCATTGGGCCAAAAGCCCTGCACTGTCGCCCTCAGCCAACAGGGGCAAGGCCTCTAGGAGGCGCGCCATCGGAGGGGTAAGATCGCCTGCCTCCTCAAGTTGCAGCCGCAAGCATTCGGATAAAGATCGCGCAAACAACCCGGCGGGTTCGACCCCATGTAACCGTTTCAAAACCGCCTCAGCCTCGGCATGCGAACAGCCCGCTTGTCGTGAAATCTCCACCACGCTGGCACCGAGCCATCCGCTGGGCTCTAGGTGTTCAACGAACACCATGGCAATGTCGCGTTCCCGTGCATTTCGAATAACCAACCCGACCTGGCGAACAACATGGGCGTAAAGACCATCGGAACGCGCCGCCAGAAGATCAACCTCATCGCCGCTGCCCAGAAACGAGGGGCGCCAATGCCCACGCACTGCACGCCGCTCGATCTCTGGGGGGGCTGTTTCGGGATTGTCTGGTCCGATCTGCGGGATGGTGAGCGAAAGACAGGGGTTATCCACACATTCCTCAATGAGAAACCCGGCCAGATCGGCGTGATCCATCTGCAAAAACCCAATCGCGCGCTGCATCACCTGCGTGAGGCGTTGCGATGTGCTTTGCTGCAGATGAAGGCTCGTTATCCCACGCATGAGACGGCCATATCGGTCTGGGGTCTATCCATTTCGCTTTGCCTCTCGCAGAAACCGCGGCTGGATCACAAAAGCCTCTGAGATGAGGGTTTCTTGCGGGGTGAAGGGCGCACGTTCCAAAAGCCAGTTACGGGTCGGCAACCCCGGCTTGCCCGCAGAGCGCCGGAGCGCCTCCCGGTCGCCGGGAACCTGCGCCAAACGATCCCGGATCGCTTGTTCGTCGCGCTCTGTAAGGTCTTCGCCAATCACCACCAGACGACCGACACCATCAGCCAGCGGGCCGGTCTTGGGCCAGTTCGCAAGTTTGACCGGCGCATACGCAACATCTTCAACACATTGCAACGCCATCGGCACGTCCAACCCGGGCAAAGCCACAAGTCCCTTCACCCGCAAAATCTTGCCCGCATAGTCCGACAGGATCTCACCAAGGGTCACCGCGAGGCCACGCCAACCCGGTGCAACCTCAAAGCGCACAACAAAGCTGCGCACCCGACCGGTATGCAATTTCGCAGACCCGCCTGCCTGTGATTGCAAAGCCCCATGCCCCATCGGTGCCATCGGGACCAACGGCTTGCTCATCGTTTCCGGCACAGCCGCCATCAGGCCCGGCCCTAACCATGTGTCAAGCGTAGCGGGCGCGTCCTCTTCTGCATACAGACCACTTGCGAACAGATCAGCGGGATCGCAGGCACCCTGATCAAGACGGATGCGCGGCGCGGTCGGGTTCAACTCGGTCAGAACGCGAGCAACGGCCTCCTGCTCAACCTGCCCTGCCACATCGCATTTCGAGAGCAACAAGCGATCAGCCATCGAAATCTGAACGACGGCTTCTCGGTGGCGCGCAATCTGATCACGCACGCGGGTAGTGTCGACAACGGTCAGAACCCCATCACAACGGAACCGACCAGAAACCTGTCGATCCTCCATCAAAGCGCGCAGCACAGGTCCGGGATCTGCCAGTCCCGTGGTTTCAATTAGGATGCGGCTAACTGGGTCGATTTCGCGCTTGGCCATCTGGTCATGAAGGCGCATCAGGGCCGCCATCAAATCCCCCTGAACAGTGCAGCATAGACACCCACTATCGAGAATCACCAAAGCATCATCGATTCGCTCTACAAGGTGGTGATCTATGCCGACATCACCCAGTTCATTGATGAAAACCGCCACACCGGCCATATCCCGCCGCATCACAAGACGATTTAAAAGTGTGGTTTTTCCAGCCCCTAAAAAGCCCGTTAAAATCGTCACGGGGATGCGCCCACTGGCTTTGATCGGCATGACCTGACCAAAAATTTTTGTTCTCGCCGCCATAAAACTCCCCCTCTTCCACCAAAGGAGAAGCAGGTTTGTTACCGTGCCCCCTGCCCGCTCACAACTCAAGGGGTTAGCCACCCAACAAAAAACGATAACTTCTGCAACCCGGACGCACCCGTTCGAAATTCGGTCGTTTTGCAATTTGCAATTGGCAGGCGACGTCAACGAATACGCCCATAATGGCGGCTGCTGTTGCAGAGATTATCTAAGATCCCATCTCACGCGCATGACACGCCAACCAGCGATGCCCCAAGCTCAGCGGCCGTCCCTATCCCCTTTCAAGACAAGTTGCCTACAACAAATTTGGTGTTAGGCTTTGCGCATATCATGTTGCGCGCCCCGCGCATTGGGGCGGGAAACACAGTAAGGTTTCGAGGAGGGAACCGCTGTGTTTTGCGGGATATGCCGCCAGCATCACCCCGGAGGAGACACCGAATGCCTGCAACGGCCTTACGGCAAAGATTTTCGCAGCCGGATAAAGACGCTCAAATCTCGACCGCATGGGAACAGTTCATGGCGGGACAAGATGGCGAGACGGATGCTCTACGGCGATTAATAGACGATTCTTGGCGGCGCTGCCACGGCACTGTGGACCCCAGCCGCGGCGGCGCTCCACCCCCGGTGCAGGGAGACGCGCTGTACGATATTCTGACCGACAGTAACGACTTGATCAAAGCCAGCAGCACGATCATCGCGTCGGCCCGCGACTTTCTGTTTGAGACGGGCACCGTGATGGTGCTGACAGATGCCGCGGGCGCAGTTCTCAGCGTCGAAGGAGACCGCGCTCTGCAAGATGGAACAGAAGCCATTCACCTGATAGCGGGCGCGGATTGGAGTGAGGGTGCCGTTGGCACCAATGCGATCGGTACAGCTATTGAAATCGGGCAGCCAATTCAAATTCATTCCTCCGAACACTATTGTTCTGGGATTCAACGTTGGTCTTGTTCAGCCAATGTGATCCGCGACCCCTCGAACGGCGCGATTATCGGTGCGCTAGATATTTCGGGGTTAAATGACAGTTACAGCCGCCATAGCCTCTCGTTGGCGATTACCGCAGCGGGACGGATCGAAAACCGTCTCGCTCAGCGCGAAATGAACCTTCGATATCGCCTGCTTGATCACTGTCTCGACCGGCTTCACAAATCGGGAAGCGACGGGATCATCGTTTTTGATCGCTCAGGCACGCCAATCAAAACCAACGAACGCGCTGCTGCGCTGATGACGGAATTGGCCAAAAGCCATGGATTGTCTGACATGGCGATCCGCGATGTCACCATGCCTTGGCGCAAAGGGCAGGTCTCGCCAGAGAAATTGCCCAAATGGGTCGAGCGCGATTGGATTGAATCAATCGTAATTGATGGAGAACGGCTTGGCTCCGTGCTGGTGTTGCCGGATCGTTCCGCAATGGTGCGCCGTACGCCGCAACGCAAATTGCTGCAAGCCAGCGACACAAAGACTGGGCAAGATCCTTTTGCACGGTTGAGTGGCGCGTCCCCCCCTTATCTCGAAGCTCTGCGCCGGGCGCGTCTCTTGGCGAAAAGCCCCGCGCCTGTGCTTCTGCTCGGCGAGACTGGCGTGGGCAAAGACGCATTTGCACAGGCCCTGCATGAAAGCGGCCCGCAAGCCCAAGGACCGTTTGTGGCAGTAAACTGTGGCGGGTTTTCACGCGAGCTTTTGACCAGCGAATTGTTTGGCTACGCTGAAGGGGCCTTTACCGGCGCCCGACGTGGCGGCATGAAAGGTAAGATCGAAGCATCCGACGGCGGCACGTTGTTTCTTGATGAGATCGGAGAGATGCCGCTTGATTTGCAGCCGCACCTGCTACGTGTTCTGGAAACGGGCGAAGTTTACCGTATTGGTGAAAACACCCCTCGCAAAATCAAACTACGCCTCATTTCCGCGACAAACCGCGATCTAAAAACTGCGGTCGCAGAGGATCGATTCAGGATGGATTTATTCTATCGCATCGCGGTGACATCGCTCACGATTCCCGCGCTCAGGGAACGGGCAACAGATATCCCTGCACTGTCGCAACACTTGCTACGCCAAATCGCGAAACGCTACGACAGTGCCGCGCCCAAGGTCGATCCCGCCCTCTACGATACTTTAGCCGGATATCATTGGCCGGGTAATATCCGTGAGCTGCGCAACGTCCTTGAGGGAATGTTCTTGGAGAGTGGAGGCGAGGATTTGTGCGCTGATCACATTCCGTTAGATCTGCAATCACCCACGCAAACACCCGGGGCAGAGACGGGTGAGCTTACGCCTCTGCAACAGGCTGAACGCACCGCTATCGTCACGGCGATTGAGCGCAACCGAGGGAATTTAACCTCGGTTGCCCGAGATCTGGGGATCGCCAAAAGCACCCTTTATATCCGCCTGGACAAGTTGGATCTGAAAGACACCTTGGCACAATTGCGCCGATAGCTTTGGCCCAAATAGCCTTGAAAACAAACGGCACCCCGAATTCGGGATGCCGACGTCATAAGCTTCGGGGTGAAGGATTAGAGCCGATCAGGCAGGAAGACCTTGCAGCCGGACAACTGCATCCAGAACGGCCTCAGGTGGATGATGCACGGGAACTGACGCATACAGGAACTGTGCAGGGCCCGCTTGGGGAATATCCTCGCCGTTAAACAGGGCGGCGCTTACGTCGAGGCCTTGAACGCCCTCGCCCGTCCCGATTACGGCATCGAATGGCGCCTCTTGCCCCGGCGCGACGCCGCGACCGACCACAGCCCAGCGATAGTGCTTTGCCGCATTGAAAAGAGGGGCATAGGACGCAACAGCCCCAGGCTGTTCCCCCTCTTCAAGAAGCAAGCCACCAACCGAACGTTGGGCAACACAACGAATGAAATCAGCAACATACATGGCCGCATCTTCGGTCGTATCCGCATCCACCTCTGGGGCACGGCCGGCGAGTGTCTGGGCTTCGGCAAGCCATGCGCCCGGTGCCGGCAGAGAGAGGACTAAGGGGCATTGGCCCTGAAGATGCGCTCCCACGGCCTCGGCCACCTCATCAAGCAGCGCGCGCGGCCCTGCCTCTTCAAGCATGCGGCGCAAAGGAAAGGTTGCGCGCTTTTTCGACCCCATCTCTGCGGCAAGATCGGGATGGTGTGAAATCCACGAGCGGAACAATTCACCCACATCCACCACAGCAACATCGGAACGTAAAAGCCCGCGCGCCTGCGTGAAAAAGGAGAGGTATTTTGCTGCCCCCTCGGCCCAAGGATCGCCGCCTTCGCCCAGCAGAAGACGACGGGCATAGCCCGACGCCTCCAACCAGACTCGCAGCGCCTTTGTGCCCGTCGCATCAGGCAGATCATCTGCGAGGTATTTGCTCATTTCTTTTCGCCCCCCGCGATGCCTGCAGCTTCAAGACGGGCCTCAAGCTCAGCAATGCGCACATCTTTCGGGTGCACCATATAATTCGGCTTCGGCTCATTGGCTGTACGCGTCACATCAGGGGCGCCCATGTAAAGCGTATCAATATCATCGCCCCAGCATCCGAAATAGGGCAAATGCGCAGGAGGTTTGGGTTGATTCCATTTCGCGATGAACTCCGAATATGGCGTAGAGCGGGCAATACGGGCTTGCCTTTCTTCCTCACGCGCCAACTCGGTCGCCTCGAAATCGATCGCCAAGGTCGCGTGATCGAACACCACCTTATAAAGACGCGCCGCGACTTCCGACGACATCAAACCGTCTTCAATGTCTTTCACGACAGCCACTGGGTCGCGTTCGAGAAGATCACCATAGCCCGCGCCGGCGCCTTGACTGATCATGAACAATTCACCGCGTTTTGAAATTTCAAAGCCCATACCCATGTGATGGGTAGAGTACTTCGCGTCTTCAAAGGGTTGCTCGTTCATGATCTCCTCGATCGAGTGACGGAATTTCTCCGGCTCGTTTTGCAAGATTTCATAGACATCCACGTCCTTGACCTTGCACAGCGGATAGGTGCCGCAAGCATAGCCGCCAAAAAGCCCCTGAATCGGCGGAATTTTTGCCCCCTCGGCGGTGGTCATAAAGCCCCATTGATCCGAGTCTTTCGTTGCCACCATCATGCTATACCCCTGACCGCCACGGTATTTTCCGGGCGCAATCGCATCACGGGTCATCTTCTTGGAGACGAGCTGCAGGAAGGGAACTTCTTCCTCGTTCAACTCCTGTTCGCCGATATCTGCCATCGTCGCAAAGATCGGAGCCAGTGCGTGTTCCCCGTCGCGATCCGAAGTCGCGCCTGCCCCCATGCCGTTCAGATCAGCACAGAGATTGCCTAGCGTCTCGCCATGCTGGCTCACGCCTCCCCAAATGAAGGTATTGATCATGTTGAAGGTCGGCGCATGGACCTTGGTGAATTTCTCGGGGCAGGAGTAGAGGAACTTTGCCACCGCATGCTGACCCGCTGTAAAGCCAGTGAAAATCGACATCAGAGATTGCGAATTCGGGGCATCATAGGAACAGTTCACGATCGAATGTGGATCGGTGAGAACCTCAATCGGGGCAAAAGCCGCCTGTCCGCGCGGCAAATCGGGCCAGACGTAGCAAAGGAAAACCTGTGACAACATCCCCTTGAGACCCGCAACGATGGTGTTGGTCGCCCGGTTGGTAAACTCAGGGCTGGAACCGCGGAAATCAAAGATTAGCCGGTCGCCCATTTTGGTGAGTTTGCAGTTGATCTTGACGACACAGTTTTCGCGCAGGGTGGAGTCCTGAATGACATAGCTGCGCACAGTCATGTCCGGCCATTCTGAGATGCGGCGTTTCACCTCGGTGCGCACGTTTTCCATGGTCAGACGCAAGGTCGACGTCAGCGCGTCGGGCCCATATGAAGTTAGCGTTTCCTCAAGCCGCTGCTTGATCCGCAGACAGGCAAAAAGTTTCACCTTCATATCTTCATATTGAAGCTTCGGCTCACGCACCGAGTTTTGCAGGAAAGTCAGAACGTCGCGTTTGATCTGATAGTTTTCCACCACTTTGAAGGGTGACATCTTGAGCCCTTCATCCGAAGGGCTTTCGGCCATTGAGGGCATACCGCCAGGTTCGATCGCGCCGTTCTCGCCTTCGTGCACGGTGGATGCGACCCAGCAGAGCAGTTTGCCCTCGTGGAAGATAGGCAGGATCATCGACTGGTCGGTGTTGTGAACGTTACCGTAGCGCGAGTCATTGTGGATGAAACCATCCCCCTCGTGGACCCCCACAGTCGGGTCGTTCAGCCAGTTCTTGATAATGAACTTGATCGGATGGTGGACCAATGCAGAAAAGATCAGCACGCCACCGGCAGAGGCAATAGCCAGATCGCCCGATGCGGAATAGACGCCGGTGATCACGTCGCCCCATTTCGCACCCGGAGCAGCCCCCATCTGTTCGACCATCTCGTAGCCTTCATCACAGCCAGATTGGATCCGGTCGCGGATTTTCGCGATGACGTGGCTGTCTGATACCTTTTCAATGGCCTCGTTCTCATCGGCGGTGCGCGGCATCAGATCATGGTTTTGCATAATCTCAGGATCAGGCCCAAGGAACAGCGTGGTGTCATCAAGGAACTTCTTGATCAGGTCCATTTCGTTCGGCATCGGGGCCGAGGTTTCGAAATCTTTCATAATGCTTCCTCCAGTCGGGTTGAGGGATCACCCCGGCGCTCCTCCGCGCGCCGGGGGGCCCGGATATTAGTGGGTGGTTACAGGCTTCTCGTTGCGCAGGAACCACGTTGCCCCTTGTTTCGCCGCGACAAGCGTCCAGCCTGGATCGACAAGGAAGGTCGTCACGTCAGAGGCGACAATCGCAGGCCCTTCGATCTCGACGCCCGGAGCAAGATCCTTGCGGGCCCAAACCGGTGTCTCAATTGGCCCGTCCTGCCCTACGAAATGGCAAATGCGCGTGTTGCTCGGCGTAGGTGGTGCCTGACGCGCCGCTTTCTCGACTGGCTTGATGTCGTCGAACTTGACGGTCTCATGTCTGGCATAGGTAGCGACGCGAATTGTGTTGATCCGGATCCCTGCCTCAGGGGCCTGAGAGCCTTCCCCAAAACGTTTGCCGTAGTCGGTCGAGAATTGCGAAATCATCGCCAGAACATCCGCCGGGCCACGCAACTCATGCTGCGGAATGACTGCCGTGGTTTGCACCAACTGGTTGCCGTAACGCATATCCAGCTCCAGATCGTGGCAGATATCCTCAGCGGCCACGCCTTGACGCAACAAGTCCTGACGCCCTTTCTCTTTGAGTCCCATCACGATGCTGTTGAAACGGCTATAGTCGTCAAAGATGTGGCGCGTGTTGCTGTCGTAGAGCACGAGGTACATCGACTGTTCGTGGATATGCAGCTGGTGCATATTGCCCGCGCCCACGGCCGAGAAGACGGACGAAAGCGGCGGCGCAAGGATCTTGTCGATCGACAGGTTCTGCGCGATGCCACAGCAGTGCAGAGGGCCGTTGCCACCATAGGCCAGCATGGTGAAGTCCTTGGGGTCATAGCCCCGTGCGCGCAACTCGGTGAACAGGCCGTTGGCCATATTGTCATCGACCTTCTCGCGGATCAGCTTGGCGGCCTCAATGACCTCGCAATCCAACTCGTCGCAGATCGTGTCCTCGATGACGGCCTTGGCCCGGCGCGGGTTAAGCGGAATCGACCCGCCCGCATAGTTTTCTGCGTCGAGATAACCCAACAGAAGATCGGCGTCGGTGACGGTTGGCTTCATGCCGCCACGGTCGTAGCACGCCGGACCCGGATCCGAGCCAGCACTTTCCGGGCCGCACTGAACCGTCTTATACATCCGGTCATAGGAAGCGACCGAGCCACCGCCCGCGCCTAGGGTCACTAGGTGGACCATCGGCACAGAGACCAACCAGCGGTCGATCACCGGGTTGAAATCATAGTGTTTCACCCCGCCTTCGACGACGATGCCGATGTCATAGGACGTGCCGCCCATGTCGGTGGCAACCACGTTGCCTAGTTCCGCCTGCAGCGACAGGTGCTCGGATGCGCCGATCCCGGACACAGGGCCAGAGTGGATCGTTTGCAAAGCATCGGTCGAATTGAGTTGTGCCATACCGCCGGAATTGTGAATCACCAGCATCGGCTTGTCATAGGTGTGCGCGCGCAAGTTCTGTTCGAGTTGCGACAGCGCGTGATACATCGTCGAGTGCAGATAACCATCGATAATAGCGGAGGTAGAGCGGACATATTCGCCCTTCCGACCAGCCACCTGATGCGACAGGATCACCGGAATTGCGCCCAAAAGATGTGAGGGATATTCCTCCAGCAGGATCTCTTCGATGCGCTGTTCATGAACCGGATTCACCACCGCATTCACCAAGGCCACAACGACAATTTGCGCGCCACGGTCCACGAGTTCGCGCAGTTGACGACGCACATCAGCCTCGTCCAGCGCCATGACTTGATTTCCTTTGAAATCAAGCCGTTCCCGCACGCCGCGGATCATATGCGCCTCAACCAGCGGGGCGGGTCGTTGCGCATTGGGCATGTCTTGTTTGCTAATGTTATCAAGACCTTCGCCGTAGCCCCGCGAGCGGCTAAGCGGCACGGTCGCCTCAAAGCCCGCCGAGACCAACATGCCGATCTTCGGCCCTTTGTGTTCGATCAAAGCATTGGTACCAAGCGTCGTGGCATAGCGAACGCTATCCACTTCGGTCAGAACTTTCTCAAGATCAACGTCCAGCACCTGACAGGCTTTGCCCAATGCTTCGTTGAACCCCATGGCAAGGTTGTGGTGCGTGGTGAGTGCTTTGGTTTCGATATATTGCTCGCCCCAAACGACGAAACAGTCAGTGAACGTGCCACCGATATCAACGGATACGCGTTTCATTCTCTCTCCCTCTCGTGACCTCGCACGGCCGCCCTCCTCGACGGACGAACCCGGGTCTTGCTTCTGTGAGATGATGGATGGTCCGCCCAAGCCTTTGACGCAGGCGAACTGGTGATTTCACTTAGTGGCTGTGTGCGCGGCCCTGTGCCACGACGGGACCCGCGTCCGGCAGCATGTCCGGCCCCCGCGCGGCCCATTGGGCCTTGAGTGCGGCGACATCGACCTGCATATCCCAAAGCGGGGGATGTCCGGGAATAGCGTATTCCGTTTCCACCTGCGTGCCGCAATTGGGGCAACAGAACTCAAGAATTCGCACCCATTCGGGGTCAGGGCTAAAGGTAAAGCGGTACTTGTCCGGGTCGATCACTGGTGGGTGAATCTCGCGCGGATCACGGTTGTGAACCAACAGCCCCTCTTTGTAATTTCCCTCTGCCGGAGCAATCACATGATCGCAAACACGGCATTCCCATTTTTCACTCTCTAGGTCGATCCGCAGATACTCAGTCATCGGAATTTTCATCAGCCTTACTCCTCCAAGTCCAGAATGACATCGCCGGCCTCAGACACGGCGAAACTCCAGCCCGCAGGAATACGGGCGGTAAAATAATCCTCTTCAAGAATTGCAGGTCCCGCCGCAAAATCGCCCGGCTTCATCGTGTTCAGACGATAAACCGGGAGGTCGATCCGCCCCTGATCCGGGACCAGAACATTGCGGGTGCCTGAGGGCGTCGCTTTGTTGCTGCGGCTGACGGATACCTGCGTATTCTCACTTTGGCGCAGCGATTTCACTGCGGCCAGTTCAAGCTCAACTGCATCGGCGTTGCTCAGCTCTGCCGGGAAGTTTTCGGACCCATTCAGATCATAAACTGTTTCGATGTCCCCAGTCTGTGCCACCAGACGGCTAGAAATCGCGTAGCTCCCTTCCTCATACCCTTCAGCGAACATGTCGCGCGCGGCTTTCTGTTTGAGGCTGTCCAAAGTGAGCTTGAGCGCAGCACTCGTATGTTCTGGAAGATCCACCGCGTAGTTTTGCGACACGTTGCATGCCCCAATCCCGTATGCAGAAAAGACCGCTGCCATTGCCGGAATTGCCACACGCTTGATCCCGGCCTTTTCGGCTACGCCGCAGGCATTCAATGGGCCAGCGCCGCCAAAAGCCATCAGAACAGTGTCCTTGGAAATCGTCGTAAACCGGTGCAATTCGGCTGCGATCTTTTCCTCGAACGCATCAGACATCGCCTGCAACGCAGTATCGAGCGAAAGACCCAAAGGCGTGCCGACGTTGCTCATCACAGCCGCTTCGGCCCGAGCCACATCAAGGCCCATTCCGCCGCCAAAATACGACCCCGGGTCTAGAAGACCGGCTAGAAGACTTGCATCCGTGATCGTTGCCTCTTTGCCTCCGCGCCCAAAGCATGCCGGCCCCGGCAAAGCTCCGACACTCTCAGGTCCGATAGCTATTTTTCCGTCTTCCGCTTTGAAGACAGAGCTGCCCCCGGCCCCGGCACTGGAAATCTCACAGAGCGGGAAAGACACAGAGATACCTTCGACATTGCCGCGGCGGATTTCAGCTACTTTTCCGTCAGTGCATTGGCCGATGTCTGTTGTGGTTCCTCCAACATCGATCGAGACCGCGTCGCGGAACCCATACATTTCGGCAAATGCCCTCATACCTTCCATGCCGCCCCGCGGACCGGAAGAATACGTTTTAATCGCAACGGTCTTTGCCACGCGCGAAGCGTCGCCATCATTGCGAAAGATGAGTAGCGGCCTTTTGGTGCGATAGTCGCGCAGTCGATTTTCCGCCTGAAACAGGAACGCTTCCATCGAGGTGTGCAAGAATGAGTTGATCAACGCCGACCAAACCCGGCGCTCTGGGGCGCGGTCAACCGTCAGGTCAGATGCATACAGCACCGGAACGGCACCCAGCAGATGGCGCGGATACTTCCGCAAGACGATTTTCTTGACCTTATCCTCATCGGCATGAAAGTCCTCACCGCTGAACGACACGACCAGACGGTTTGCGCCTTTTGCCGTAAGTTCATTGATCGTTTTAACGACCTCGACTTCTGCCTCCGCCCCCTCAAGGATCGCAGTATCGACAAAGGCCGCTCGACCACCAACCAGAGCGTCGTAGATATCAGGGTCATGTGCGCGCAATTCTGCTGGCAGATCCGTCGCCGCGCTGTCTAGAATGAGCCCCAATTTGGGCCCCTTGCGCTCACATATTGCGTTGGTGCCTTGCGTCGTTGAATAGCGGATCAGCTCCACCTCTTCGAGCAAACGCTTCACATCTTCAGCCCCGTAGAGGGTCTCAGACGCCTTTTGCAGGCCCTCGAAAAAACACTTCGAAAGATCGTAAGGCGTGGTCAAAACCTTAGTCTTTTTTACGCCCTCGTCTGACATGATGCAGACATCAGTCAACGTCCCGCCGTTATCGATATTGATCTGAAATGCCATAGTGCAGCTTTCCTCCCGTTCTGATTGCCTAGGACAAATTTGCCCCCACGGCGCAGACTCTGCGCCCAGCTATTCCCGGCTGGCGCACGACCTCCTCAGTCGCCCTACCCGCCGTGACACGCCTGCCAACAGGAGAAGCAGGAAGAGTTCCAAAACTCATCTTTCTGCGGCACACGAAGGCTGCCCATTGAAAACAAACAGATTTTTCTTGGGGAACGTTGCGTAAACTGAGAGCAGGTTTTCAATGCGTCCGTAATCCGTACGTTTGCGTCCGCAGAACCGTCCGGCGTAAAGTTGGAGATATGCCGTTCCTCGCACAACATTGCCTTTAACCTCCCCAGCTTGGATCGAAAGAGGTTTTCATGACCAAGGATCAACGCGCGTTTCAGCGCAAATTAGGGAAATGCTGAGCAGATGCCGCGTTTACGCCCGCGCGTCAGGAGTTGCCGTCACGCTGGCTTCAGGCGCCGCGCAACGATCCGTCCTTTCGCCTCACCCGCTCAACGCCACTGTCCGTCTCAATGGGTCGCACCGCGCTCGCCCGAATGCTACAGCGTCTCGACTCCCCCTAGATGAAGATCGCCGTATAACCCTATGCACCGAAACCGAAATATGCTTTTCGCACTGCGTCTGAGTCTGCCAACTTAGGCGCGCGTGCCAGACATCGCCATGCGTCCGTGATCCATCAGATAGCCGCGGTCGGCAAGCGCCAGAAACGCGATATTCTGCTCGGCAATCAGCAACGATGTTCCGGTCCCGATCACCTCTTTCAGCGTCTCGATCACCTGGCTTACAAAGACCGGCGCGAGCCCCGACGAGGGCTCGTCGAGCAAGATCAGGTCCGCCCCCGACATCAGCGACTTGGCAACGCCCAGCATCATGCGCTCCCCGCCCGATAGTGACGCCGCTGCGGCCCGCTGCTTTTTCACGAGATCGGGAAACATCTGATACATTTGATCGGCCCGCTGCCGCGCCTGCGCCCCCGACAGCGCATAGGCACCAAGTCGCAGATTTTCAGCAATCGACAGCGTCGGGAAAACCCCCAGTTCGGGGGTGCGGACGAAAAGTTGGACTATCTTGGAGATAGTTCATGTACAGCTACGAAGACCGAATGCGCGCGGTTGA